>JALHPY010000104.1 GCA_022842305.1 Rubrivivax sp. | reverse complement strand
CGCCTGTCGTTCGTACACCGGGTACAGGTGGGCCACGTTGCGCACGTATTCGGTGGCAAAGGCGGCCCAGGCGCGAAACTCCCCGGGCACCGGGGCGCGCAGCACCTCGTTCATCTCCAGGCCCTGGCCGGCCCAGGCGGCAAAGCTCTGGTCCAGCCAGCGCAGGTAGCGCCGGGTTTCGTCCAGGCCCTGCGTGCCGGTGTGCACCGGGCCGTGGCTGGGCACCACGGTGCGCAGGCCCAGGGCCTGCAGGCGGTCCAGGCTGGCCAGCCATTCGGCCACGTGCGCGTGCGGGGTGGTGGGCACGCGCTGGCTGAAGACCAGGCCGCCGACGAAGGCCACGCCGCTGGCCAGATCCACCAGCACCAGGTCGGACGCCGTGTGGCCGGCCAGCGCATGCCATTCGAAATCGCGCTGACCTATGCGCAGGCGGCCGCTGGCCGCGGGCGTGGCGAAGTCCTGGTCGGGCGCCCGGGTCTCGGTGCCCTTCATCCAGTCGCCGCACAGGCGGTACAGGTTGGTCTCGTAGGCCGCGGCCTCGCGCGCCACGCCGGACCGGGTGGCCGGTGTGGCCAGACGCGGCACGTCGGCGAAGGCCTGGTTGCCCAGAAAGTAGTCGGGGTGCAGGTTGAGCTGCAGCACCTGCAGCAGCGGCTCGGGCGTGGTGCGCGCGATCAGCGCGCGCAGCTGCTCGCCGTACAGCCGGCTGGGCCCGGTGTTGATGACCAGCACGCCGGCGCCGGTGGCGATGAAGCCGGTGTTGATGATGTTGCAGCCGTTGGCCACGCTGAAGTCGGCGTTGTCGCCTTCCACCACCCACACGCCCGGCGCCAGCGCGCGCGCGCTCAGGCGGTAGTCCAGGCGCGACGCGTCGGCGCGCTGGGCCGTGGCGCCGGTGGCTGCCAGCAAGAGCGCGCAGAGCAACGCGCACAGCCGCGCCAGGTACCGTCCCAGCCTCACTGCAGCCGGCTCCCGATGCGGTTGCCGTTGTTGTCGGTGCCCACGATGTGCACGCCGCCGCTGGGCGGCGTGGCGAAGTCGAAGCTGAACACCGGGTTCTCGCTCACCGGTTCGAAGGCCTGCAGACGCGCCAGCTCGCGCTGGCTGCCGTCGCGGATCGACAGGCGGTTCAGGTAGAAGGCCGGGATGCCCGACACCAGGCCGGTGTCCATGGGGTGCATCACCTTCAAGCGCAGCCGTGTGGCGCCCGGCGCCGGTGTGAACAGCCGGCCCGAGACCTCGCCCAGCGTGCGCGACCAACTGCCGTCCTTGCGCGTGACGCCGGCCACGGTGCAGCCGCCACCGGCCGAATCGACCCAGGTGCCGCCCACGCGCCAGCTGCCATCGGCCAGGCGCACCGCGGCACGCACCGGTGACGCCTGCTCGAGCTTGAAGCGAAAGCTGATGGCCGGCAGCGCCGTGCCCGGCTCATACGCCAGCACGCGGCGGATGGGGTTGCGGTCGACCAGCACGACGATCTCGCGCACCTCACCCAGCGCCGGGTCCACGCGCACGCTCACCGGCACGTTCATCGGGTCTTCGGCGAATGCCGGGCCCTGCACCTGCACGCGCGCGTCGAACTGCGCGCGCGCGTCGCGACCCAGGTATTCGCGCCGCATGTCGGACCAGGGCAGCGAGCGGAAGGGGTCGCCCTCATACGGGTCTGCCTCCGGCGCGGCCTTGGCCAGCGACGGCAGCAGCGCCGCCGCGGCCAGCAGAGTGCGTCTGTGCAGGGTCATGCGCGTTCAGGGCCCGGTGAGGCGCAGCGACACCAGCACGCTGCGCGGCGCGCCAGTCTCGTAGAAGCGGCCGTTGGCATCGTTGACGATCACGCTGCCCACGTAGCGGCGGTCGGCCAGGTTGTCCACGCGCAGCAGCAGTTCCAGCTTGCCGAAAGCGCTCACCGCCAGCTGGTGCGACCAGCGCAGGCCCAGCAGGCCGTAGCCGGGGGCGAACTCGCTGTTGCGGTCATTCACCACGGTGTCACCCGCGCCGCGCCATTCGAGCGCCAGGTCGCCCATGAAGCCGCTGCGCCAGGCCAGTTCGGCGAAGCCCGATTTCTGCTGCGTGCCGGCAATGCGGTTGCCCGCCGCCACCGGCAGCGTGGGTGCGGCGCAGGGTATGCCGGCGCACACCAGGAAGTCATCCTTGTAGGTGGCGTCCATCCAGGTGGCGGCCAGCGCGGTGCTGATGGTGGACGTGGCCTGCCAGCGGCCCGAGAGCTCGGCGCCGCGGCGCAGCGTGCGGCCCACGTTCTGGAACGCCGAACGCCCGCCGGCATTGGTGGCCACGCCGATCTCGTCGTCCACCTTGGCCTCGAACAGCGTCAGGTCGGTCTGCAGGCCGCCGCTGCGCCACTTGGCGCCCAGTTCGAACTGCCGGCTGCGCTGCGCCAGCAACTCGGTGTTGAAACCGCCGGTGCCGTCGCGCCGGTAGGCCAGCTCACCCAGCGTGGGCGATTCGAAGCCGCGCGCCACGCTGGCGTGCAGGTTCAGGCCCGGCGCCGCCTGCCAGCGCAGGCCCAGCACCGGGTTGGTGTAGTCGAACTCGCGCAGGCCGGAGTCGTCGCAGTTGCCCGTGGCCGGCGTCACCGTGCGGTTGCAGCCCAGCTCATACGCGTCCGTCGACTCCAGCTCCACGCGCCCGGCGCGCACGCCGGCGCTGGCGCTCAGGCGCGGCAGCACGGCCCATTCGGCCTGGGCGAAGACATCGTCGCTGCGGGCGCGGTTGGTCTCGTCGCGGCGCAGCGGGCCCACTTCTCCAAGCCCCACGGGCGCAGCCGTCGGACCGCTGAAGTTCTGGTAACCCTTGCGCTCGTCGCGCTGGCGGTCCATGGCCACGCCCACCTGCAGGTCCACGGCTTCCCAGGCGAAGCGCAGCCGGCCTTCCAGACCGCCGTACTGGCGCTCGAAATCGATCACCGCGCCGCCATGGCGCACGTTGGTGGGGGGCGTGGCCTCGGCCGAACCCTGGGTGCCCGCCGGGATGGCCAGGAACTGCACCACGTGGCGCTGGCCACCGTACAGCGCCAGCTCGCCGTCGCGCAGCGCGCCGTCGCCGAAGCGGTGCTTCCAGCGCAGGCCGGCCTGGTCTTGCCGTGTGGTCTTGCGCGTGTTGAACTGCTGGGCCACGGGGGCGACCATGCGCGAGTCCAGGTCAAACTGGTCGCGGCTAAGACCCAGCGGATCCTGCGCCGGCTGGTCCAGGTAGCTGGCGTTGAACACCACGCTGTCGGGGCCGACGTTGTAGCCCACGCGCGCGCTGAGCAGGTGGCGCTTGGCCTCGGATTGCGGGCGGAAGCCGTCCACCTGCAGCGTGGCGCCGGCCAGGCGCAGGTCGAAGCCGCCGGCCAGTGGTGTCTCACCCTGCAGGCGCAGCTGGCGCAGGCCGAAGCTGCCGGCATCGACCGCGGCCTCCCAGCGCGGGCTGCGCGGCGTGGCGCTGAAGGTGGAGATGACACCGCCCGAGCTGTTGCCGTACAGCACCGAGAAGGGCCCGCGCAGCACCTCCACGCGCTCGGCGTTGGCCAGGTCGAAGTGCGACACCTGGCCCTGGCCGTCGGGGCCGCTGGCCGGGATGCCGTCGCTGTAGAGCCGGATGCCGCGCACACCGAAGCCGGCGCGCGCGCCGAAGCCGCGCGAACTGATCTGCAGGTCTTGCGCATAGTTCCAGCGGTTGGACACCACCAGCCCGGGCACGCGTGCCACGGCCTCGCTCAGGTGCACCAGCGGCCCGGCGGTGCGCAGATCTTCGCGGCCCACCACGCCGATGGCATAGGGCGCGTCAGCGATGTTGCGCTCGACGATGGAGCCGGTGATGACCACCTGCTGTTCGGGCTGCGCGCCTGCGGCCGCGCAGCACAGGCCGGCCAGCAGGGTGACGAGCGGCCGCAGGGCGGGCCGGGCGATAGGGTGCAGTTGATCATTCATCGGACCGCAATGTCCTGCCTGCGGCCGCGCGCGACAAGACAGGGGAACCCCCCCCTGTAGCGGCCACGCCATGCGCCACAACGACACAGTGGCCGGCGGCGCAGGCCCGGCGCCACAATGCGCCGCATGAACGACGACCAGCTGCTGCGCTACTCGCGCCACGTGCTTCTCGACGACATCGGCATCGAGGGCCAGACGCGCCTGCTGCAGGGCCATGCGCTGGTCATCGGCGCCGGCGGCCTGGGCTCGCCGGTGGCGCTGTACCTGGGCACGGCCGGCGTCGGCCGCATCACCCTGGTCGACCACGACACCGTGGACCTGACCAACCTGCAGCGCCAGATCGCCCACAACCTGTCGCGCCTGGGCCAGCACAAGGCCGAATCGGCGCGCCAGAGCATCGCCGCCATCAACCCCGACGTGCAGGTGCGCGCGCTGTGCAAGCGTGCCGACGCGGCGCTGCTGGACGAACTGGTGTCTAGCGCCGACGTGGTGCTGGACTGCAGCGACAACTTCAAGACGCGCCACGCTGTCAACGCCGCCTGCGTGAAACACCGCCGGCCGCTGGTGTCGGGCGCGGCCATCGGCTTCGACGGCCAAATTTCGGTCTACGACAGCCGCAACGCGGCCACGCCCTGCTACGCCTGCCTGTTCCCGCCCGACACCGCCTTCGAGGAAGTGGCCTGCGCCACCATGGGCGTGTTCGCGCCGCTGGTGGGCATCATCGGCAGCATGCAGGCGGCCGAGGCGCTGAAGCTGCTGGCCGGCATCGGCCAGCCCCTGGCCGGGCGGCTGCTGATGCTGGACGGGCGCAACATGCACTTCGACGAAGTGCAGCTGCCGCGCCAGGCCGGCTGCCCGGTGTGCGGCTCGCGCTAGTCGACCCTACTGGGTCAGAACCCGCGCGCTCTCGGCCGCTTCTGCCGTTTCTGCCGCGTAGGGCGGGCGGGGCGTCGCCTTGCGCAGCCGCACGGTAGCCCAGAAGCTGCTGCCCCGGCCGTCCGCGCTCGTGACGCCGGCATCGCCGCCCATCAGCTGCGCGATGCGTTTGCAGATGATCAGACCCAGGCCGGTACCGCCGTACTTGCGGTTGATGGCGTCGTCGGCCTGCGTGAAGGCGCGGAAGAGCCGCGACTGCTGCTCGGGGCCGATGCCGATGCCCTGATCGCTGACGGCGATGCGCAGCAGCACGCCCAGTGCATCGTCCTCGACGACGCTGGCGTGCACGGCGATCTGCCCGCGTTCAGAGAACTTGATCGCATTGCCGGTGTAGTTGATGAGAATCTGCCTGAGCCGCGTCGCGTCGCCGCAGAGCTGCATGGGCAGGCCCGCGTCGAGTTGCGCGCAGATCTGCAGGCCCTTGGCCTGGGCCGGCGCCTGCTGCAGCTGCAGCACGTCGCCGATGAGCTCGTCGAGCGCGAAATCCTGCTCTTCGAGCGTCAGACGCTCGGCCTCGATCTTCGCAATGTCCAGGATGTCGTTGAGCACCTTGTGCAGTTGATCGGCGCAGCGCTTGCTGCTCTTCAGCCACTCGGCCTGCTTCGAGTCGCTGGCGCGCATCAACGCCAGGTCGGTCATGCCCATGATGCCGTTCATCGGCGTGCGCAACTCGTGGCTCATGTTGGCGAGGAAGACGCTCTTGGCGCGGTTGGCCGCCTCGGCCGCATCGCGGCTCTCGTTCAGCTCGCGCGTCCTCGACCGCACCAGATCTTCCAGGTGGCTGCGGTACTGCGCCAGCTCGGCCTCTACCTGCTTGCGTTCGCCGATGTCGCGCAGGCTGGCAGTGAACAGCAGTTCGCCATCGATGCGGGCTTCGTTGAGCATCATCTCGATGGGGAAGGCCGTGCCGTCCTTGCGCTGCGCTGTCAATTCCCGGACCGTGCCCACCACGGGCCGCACGCCGGCCTCGCAGCCGAAGCGCAGCGGGTCATCCGGGGCCTGGAGACCTGAAGCGGCCATCAGGATGCCGATGTTGCGGCCGAGCACCTCGGCAGCCGAATGGCCGAAGACCCTCTCCGCCGCTTGATTGAAGGACTGGATGTTGCCGCAGGTGTCGATGCTGAGGACGCAATCCTGGACGCTGTCGAGCACGGCCTGCAGGCGGATCCGGCTTGCCGCGAGGTCCCGGTTGGCTGCCTCGGTCTGTGCCTTCTCGTGTTCCAGCGAGCGCATCAACTGCTCCTGGCTGTAGGCCATTGCGAACGAGCGGGTGGTCAGCAGTGCCCGCGCGATGCCCCAGCTGAGGACGAAGAAACCGCCGGCGAAGATGGCGTGCGCCAGCCACCACAGGTGGTTCCAGGGCTTGGCAAGGACAAAGGCGGTCGAAGCCTGTGCGAAGAGGGCCAGGGCGATGGCGTAGAAGACCATCAACGGCGAATCGATCCGCCGTCGCAACATGGCGACCAGGCCTGCGAAGCACAGCGTCAGCGCGCCCCCTTCCAGCGAAAGTCGAACCCAGGGGCTGCCGGCGTAGGGCGAGTAGGCCAGCCAGGCCACACCCAGACAGGCGGCAAGGCAGGCCAGCAACAGGTGTCGCCAGAATCCGCTGCGCGCAACCGCGGCCGGTTCTTCGGGTGGCCGTCCGTATTGCACCAGCCCGTAGACCAGGCAGCCCAGCATCGCCAGACGCGATGCCGGCCCGTAAAGCAGGAACAGCCAGACGTTGTCGTGCGCGGTTCGCGTCAGGAATCCATGCGGTGCGTAGATCAGCGTGAACACCAGAAAACCCGCCGTCAGCCAGCGCAGAAACACCTCGCCGGACTCGCGGTAGCTGCGCCATGACACGTAGGAGACGAAGGCGCCAACCAGGATCGAGATGGAGACGACGAATTCGTGGAAGGCGTGGCTCAGGAAACGCTGCGGCGGCTCGCTGGTGAAGCTGAGCACGTACCACACAGCCACGGCGGGCACCACGGCGGCGCCGAGCAGCAGCATGCGCTCGTAGAGTCGGGTAGCGGCTTCGAGTCTCATGGGAACAGTTGCAGCAACGATATCGGTCGCCGGCCCGCCGGCCTTGAGCCCAACTTTCTTGCGCCGAAGCTGCAGGCGCAATCGGCAGCCGACAGCGACCGCCCCCAGGCCAACGAAGTGGCTCCTCGCCCATCATGCGCGGGGCCGGCTGCCGCGGAAGCACCGAGCGACTGCAACGCTGCCGCACGCAGCTCCAGCACGGCGGGCCAGGCGGCCTTACGAACGCTCGCCGAAGCGCTCTTCCAGGTACGCCAGCAGCGTGCGCAGGGTCTGCGCCTCGCCGCCCACCGGGCGGCCGGGGCGGGCGCTGTCGTTCCAGGCAAACAGGTCGATGTGCAGCCATTCCTGCGCGGCGGGCACGAAGTCCTCGAGGAACAGCGCCGCGTTGATGGCGCCGCCCAGGGCACCCTTGCCGGTGTTGACGATGTCGGCGATGTCGCTTTCGATGCCACCGTGATAGTCACGCCACAGCGGCAGGTGCCACAGCGGGTCGCGCAGCGCCAGGCCGCGGTCGACCAGCGCGCGCGCCAGCGCCATGTCGCGGCAGAACAGCGCCGGCAGCTGCGCGCCCAGGGCCACGCGCGCGGCGCCGGTGAGCGTGGCCAGGTCGATCAGCAGCTCGGGCTTGGATTCGGCGCCGTAGGCCAGCGCATCGCACAGGATCACTCGGCCCTCGGCGTCGGTGTTGCCGATCTCGATGTGCAGGCCGGCGCGCGTCTTGAACACGTCGCCCGGGCGGTAGGCGTTGCCGGCGATGGCGTTCTCCACCGCCGGGATCAGCAGTTGCAGGCGCACCGGCAGGCGCAGCGCCATGACCATCTGCGCCAGACCCAGCGCGTTGGCCGCGCCGCCCATGTCCTTCTTCATCAGGCGCATGCCCTCGGCACCCTTGATGTCCAGGCCGCCGCTGTCGAAGCACACGCCCTTGCCCACCAGCGTCAGGCGCGGGTGCTTGGGTTTGCCCCAGGTCAGCTCGATCAGGCGCGGCGCGCGCTCGGGCGCGGCGGCGCGGCCGACGGCGTGGATGGCCGGGAAGCCGGCCTGCAGCAGCTTGTCGCCCACCACCTCCTTGACCTTGGCGCCGTGCTGCGCCGCCACCAGGCGCACGGCCTGGGCCAGCGCCGCCGGGCCCATGTGTTCGGCCGGGGTGTTGACCAGGTCGCGCACCGAAGCCATGGCCGCGGCCTGCAGCAGGCCGCGCTGCGCCGCCGGGGTGTCGGGCAGGGCCAGCGTGGCTGCCTCGCGCCGCGCCGGCTTGTACAGGTCGAAGCGGTAGGCGCCCAGCTCCCAGGACAGGGCCGCGGCCTCGGCATCCAGTGCCAGGCCGGTTTCGCCCAGCCGGTAGGCGCCGGCCGGCAGCTGGAAGGGCAGTGCTGACAGCGCGAACGGATGGTCGGCGGCATGCACGCCCACCCAGACTTCGGCCAGCGCGCCGTCGGGGCCCGGCACGAGCGCGTGGCTGTCGGGCGCACCGGCAAAGCCGGTGGCCTGCAGCCAGCGGCGCGTGGCCGCCGGGGCGGCCTTCAGGTCGGTATCGAATCGGGCGCCATCCACCACGTGGAGGGGCGTGGCGCCGGCGGCGGGCTTTTGCAGGTGTACGGTCATGCGGCGATTGTCGCCGCGCGGCCGGGTGCAGCGATCAGCCTGCCGCAGGTGCCGCTGCCGCGCGCTCCACGTGCCAATCCACCAGGCGCCGCATGTTGCCCAGCGACACCCAGTGCATGTGCACCAGGCCCAGCACGCCGCTGCGGTGCAGTTCGCCCACGATGTTGTCGGGCAGCGCCGTGACCTTGGCGTCGTCCACCGTCAGGAAGCCGTCCACCGTGTGCTGCTTGCCGTCGGGCAGGGTGGCGTCGAAGCGCATCTCGCGCAGCAGGTCCAGCTCGAGCAGGCGCTTGCCCACCAGGCGCGTGCGCTGGATCTCGGCCTCGAGCACTTCCAGCTGCTTCTGCATGCCGGCCAGCAGTTCGCTGGGCTTGCCATCCGCCTCGAACAGCGGCTGGCCTTCTTCAGTGTTGACGCCGGCGTGCGCGCTGTCCACGCAGATGGCGAAACGCTGGTCGTCGATGCGCGCGATGCAGAAGGGGTAGAAGCGCAGCACTGCCGGCATGTACTGCGCGCGCCAGCGTTCGCCGCTGACGTAGAGGTTCTGGTTCTGCGTCATGCCGAACACCGCCAGCGGCGCGATCGCGTCGCTGCCGTCGGGCTCCTTCCCGGCCTTGACGAAGACGATGGGGAACTCGCGGCACACGTCGCCGAACTCGGCCGCGGCCACGAAGGTGGCGTTCAGGTCCTTGGCCACCGACCAGTCGGTGATGGGCAACTTGAGCTTGAGCAGGCGGTGCTGCGCGCTGTCCAGCGCCATCGGCTTGCGGTGCAGGTTCTGATTGATCAAGAGTCTTCTCCAGGGGTTTCGATGCGGCTCACCAGCACCTTGTCGACACGTTTGCCGTCGAGGTCGACGACCTCGAAGCGCCAGCCTTCCCAGTCCACCGCGTCGGCGGTCTGCGCCAGGCGCCCGAGCAGCAGCATGATCATGCCGGCCAGCGTGTTGTAGCGGCCGCGGTCTTCTTCGGGCAGTTCTTTCAACTCGAGCCGGTCCTTGAATTCTGGCACCGGGATCAGGCCGTCCATGAGCCAGCTGCCGTCTTCGCGCTGCACCGCCCAGGCGCCCTCGTCGCTGTCGGTGCCGAACTCGCCGGTGATGGCCTCGAGCAGGTCGCGCTCGGTGATCACGCCCTGCACCGCGCCGTATTCGTCCACCACGAACACCAGGTCGGTGCCCGAGACGCGGAAATGCTCCAGCAGCTCCATGCCCGACAGCGTCTCGGGCACGAACACCGGCGGCTCCAGGTGGTCGGCCAGCGAAGGCTGCTCGCCGCGCGCCAGCGGCCGCAGCAGGCTGGCCGCGCCGAGCACACCGCGCACGTCGTCCAGCGAGCCGCGGCACACCGGGAAGCGCGTGTGGCCGCTGTCGGCAATGCGGGTCAGCAGCACCGCGTCCACCGCGTCGGTCTCGTCCAGCCAGACGATCTCGGCGCGCGGAATCATCATGCTGCCGATCTGGCGGTCGTCCAGGCGGAAGACGTTGCGCACCATCTGGTGCTCCTGCGCCTCGATCACGCCGGCGTCAACGCCTTCTTCCAGGCTGGCGGCGATCTCTTCCTCGGTCACCGAGCGCGAGGGCCCGCCGTGGATGCCCAGCAGGCGCAACACGGCGTTGGTGCACAGCGTCAGCAGCGCCACCAGCGGGCGCGTGGCGGTGGACAGCCAGTTCATGGGCCGCGACACCAGCCGGGCCACGGACTCGGGGAACATCTGGCCCAGACGCTTGGGCACCAGCTCGCCGAAGATGATGGTGAGCACGGTGATGATCACCACCACCAGCGCCGTGGCGCCGATGGCCGCGCCGCGCTCGGGCAGACCGAAGCTGTCCACCAGCCAGTGGCTCAGCGGCACGGCGAACGCGGCCTCGCCGACGATGCCGTTGAGGATGCCGATGGAGGTGATGCCGATCTGCACCGTCGACAGGAACTTGGTCGGGTTCTCGTGCAGATCCATGGCCGCCTGCGCGCCGGGCTCTGCGGCTTCCACCATGACCTGCAGCCGGGCGCGACGGCTGGCAGTGAGGGCCATCTCCGACATGGCGAAGAGACCGTTGAGCAGGATGAGCAGTACGAGCAGCGATAGGTCCATGCGCGCCGCCGGCAGCGTGGGCGGTGGCCAGGGAAGACCAGGCTGAGCGTAGCAGAATCAAAGCATGATCCATCTCATCGGCGACGTGCAGGGTTGCGACGAAGCCCTGGCCAGGCTGCTGGCCGACATCGGCTTCTCGCCCTCGCGCGACCGCCTGGTGCTGCTGGGCGACCTGGTCAACCGCGGCCCCGATTCGCTGGGCGTGCTGCGCCGCATGGCCAGCCTGGGCGCCGCCGCCACCTGCCTGCTGGGCAACCACGACCTGCACCTGCTGGCCGTGGCCCAGGGCGTGCGCCCGCTCAAGCGCGGCGACACCTTCGGCGACGTGCTGGCCGCCCCCGACCGCGCACACTGGCTGGACTGGCTGCGCCGCCAGCCGCTGGCCCATCAAGAGGCCGGCTGGCTGTGCGTGCATGCCGGCGTGGTGCCGCAGTGGGACGCGGCGCAAACCTTGGCGCTGGCCGCCGAGGTGCAGGCCCTGGTGGCCGGCCCCGGCCTGCCGGGCTTTCTGCAGGTCATGTACAGCGATGAGCCGGCGCGCTGGAGCGACGCACTGCAGGGCCACGAGCGTGCACGCTTCATCGTCAACGCCCTCACCCGCATGCGCTTTTGCAGCGCCGATGGTCGGCCCGACTTCAAGGCCAAGGAAGGCAGCGAAGGCGCCCCACCGGGCTATCACCCCTGGTTCGAAGTGCCCGGCCGGCGCAGCGCCGGCCAGCCCATGGCCTTTGGCCACTGGAGCATGCTGGGACTGGTGAACCGCCCCGACCTGCTGGCACTGGACACCGGCTGCGTCTGGGGCGGCGCGCTGACCGCGGTGCGCGTGGACGGCGGCCGGCGCGAAGTGCAGCAGGTGACCTGCGCGCAGCAGCAGAAGCCGGGGCGCTGAGCAAGACCGGCACCCGCGGCCGGCCCGACAACCGGGGCACAATCGACGCCGCAGGAAGCGTGGCAGAGTGGTCGATTGCACCGGTCTTGAAAACCGGCGGCCCGCAAGGGCCCGTGAGTTCGAATCTCACCGCTTCCGCCATTTCAAGCACCCGCGCCGTCAAGGGGCATGAAGCCCTCGACGACGCGGCCCCGCATCAAGGCAGTTTCACGCCGATCAGCGGGTCGACCCAGTTCAACACGTGCATGGACACCATCGCCAGAACACCGGTGAGCAGCACGTAGTAGATCGTCGGTATGACGGTGCGGCGCAGGGTCTGGCCCTCGCGCCCCAGCAGCCCGACGGTGGCGGATGCGGCCACGACGTTGTGGATCGCGATCATGTTGCCGGCGGCCGCGCCGATGGACTGTGCCGCCACCATGGTGGCGCCGCTGACGCCCAGTGCCTGCGCAACGCTGTACTGGTACTGGCTGAGCATCAGGTTGGAGACGGTGTTGGAGCCGGCCAGGAAGGCACCGAGCGCGCCCACGGTGGGCGCGAACAGCGGATAGACATCGCCGACCGAGCCCGCGACCCAGCGCGCCATCGAGATCGGCATGCTGGCCAGGTCGTTCGCGTTGACGCCCGACTGGATCATGATCCGCACCATCGGCACGGTGAACACCAGCACGAAGCCGGCCCCCAGCAGGGTGCCGCTGGACTCGCGCACACCCTTCATGAAGTCGGTGAAGGCCATGCGGTGCAGGAAGATCGTGACCAGACACACGAACACCAGCACACCTCCCGGCAGGTACAGCGGCTGGAAGTTGCCGCTGATGCCGGTTTCACCCAGGATGTTCTTGGTGCTCCAGGCCACCGAGAGCAGCGCGGCCTTGAACTCCGGAACGGTGCGGCTGAGCACCAGGATCAGCGCCAGCAGGCCGTAGGGCAGCCAGGCCAGCACCGTGGGGATGCGGCGGCTGCCGATCTCGTCGAGCTTCATCTCGATGTTGCCCATCCAGTCGGACGGCCAGTCTTTGGGCTCGGCGAAGTCCCAGCTCTTCTTGGGCACCAGGAAGCCCGCACGCGCAGCCAGTGTTGCAATCCCCAGGCCCAGCAGGCCGCCCAGCAGCGATGGGAACTCGGGCCCCAGGAACCACCCGGCCAGCCCATACGGGATGGTGAAAGCGAAGGCCGAGAACAGCGCGAACGGCACCGCCGGCAAGGCCTCGGACCAGGACCGGTTGCGCCCGAAGAAGCGGGTCATGAAGAAGATCAGGAACACCGGAATCAATGTGCCGGCGATGGCGTGGCCCAGCGCCACCCGCTCCACCACCAGATTGAAGAAGTCGGCCCAGGTCTGGCCCTGTGCCTGCAGCGCCTGCGTCATCGAGTCGCGCTGCAAGCCGCCCTGCACGCCCACGATCAGCGGCGTGCCGACGGCGCCGAAGGACACCGGCGTGGACTGGATGATCATGCCGAACATCACTGCCGCCAGCGCCGGGAAGCCCACGGCCACCATCAGCGGCCCGGCCACCGCGGCCGGGGTGCCGAAGCCCGAGGCGCCTTCGATGAAACAGCCGAACAACCAGGCGATCAGCACCACCTGGATGCGGCGGTCGGGGCTGATGCGCGAGAAGCCGCTGCGGATGCTGGCGATGCCGCCGGAATGCTTGAGCGTGTTGAGCAGCAGCAAGGCGCCGAAGATGATCCACAGCACCTGCACCGTGATGATGATGCCTTCGATCGTGGCCGCGGCGACGCGGTTGAAGCTCACACCCCATACCGAGAGCGCGATCGCGGCGGTGATGATGTAGACCAGCGGCATGGCCTTCTTGGCCGACCAACCCAGGCCGACCAGAAGCACACCCGCAAGGGCGATCGGGGCAAACGCCAGCAAAGCTTGCAGACCCGGTGTCACGTTGTATCTCCTTCGGGTATATCGGGTTCGTAGGTGCTGGCGGAATCAGGCCTGGAGCACCGCCAGCGCGGCCGTGGAGTATCCACTGTGCGTCGAAGAGAGGACTTCGATTGTTCCCCCGGCTTTTCGGGCGGGCCCTGGATCCCTGCTTGCCTTGTGGAAAAGCGGCATTCGAGGGCACGCCAGCCGCATGCAAGCCCGGCCCTGTGCCCGTGCTTCAGCGCAGGCTCTGCACCGGCACGTCGCTGAGCCGCGGCAGGCGGCTGGGGCTGCTGCCGAACAGCCACTGCCGCGCGCGCCGGGGCTGCCGGCGAAGGCCACGACCACGCGCTGCGGCGATTCGAAGGCCTCGCTCGTGGCCGCCAGCACCGACGACGACACGCCCCGGATCACCCGCTCCGAGCCCGATGCCCAGGTGCTGGCAATCCCGGTCACGCTGGCCGGCCACCTGGGGATGCCGGCACCCCACGTGGGCCGCGCCCACTTCTGGGACATCCCCGCGATCCGTGCGCTCGACGCATTCGCCACCTTGTCACACCCGGCAGCAAAATGCGGCCCCAAATCTCTGCGCTATCGCACAGAGTAGGGTCTCGGCAGCCACGAACAAGCGAACCAGCCACCCGTCGAGTCAGGCCATGCACCATTACAGCGTTCTCGCATCCAACCCCCAGAGCCGCGTGCTTGCCTTGCGCGACGAGCTTGGGCGCTGCCATCTCGGGCGCGCGGCTGCCAATGCGCCTTCTTCCGGCGTCGTCCTGGTCGGCGATCCGCCGGCCCTGGGGCTGCGCGAATTGCGGCAAGCCGTCGTCGAAGAGCCCTGCCCGGTGGTGCTCGTCCTCATCGACTGCGAACCGCGTGCCGCGCTGATGCTGGTAGAGACGAATCCGACCTGAACAATCGGGCGTCCGGCGGCACCCGCAGAACATCGGCTCAGCCCGCCGCCAGCAGCTCGAGCCCTGGGCTTCGCCCAAACGCAGCATGATCGCTGCCAGATGCGGCGCGCCCATTGCGCCGGACCCCTGGTGGCCTGGCTAGCGCGGCTTGAGCTCCACGCGCCGGTTGCGCGCCCAGGCTTCCTCGTTGTAGCCCGGCACCGCGGGCCGGGTCTCGCCCAAGGCCGTTGATTCCAGCTGTGTCGGCTCGACGCCCACATGGCGCAAGGCCTTGAGCACTGAATCGGCACGGCGCTCGCTCAGCGCCAGGTTGTATTCGGCGCCGCCGCGCTCGTCGGCATGGCCCTCCACCAGCAGGCGCAGGCTGCGTTCGGCCAGCAGGCGGCGGGCATGGGCTTCGATGGCGGCGCTGAAGTCGCCACGGATCTCGTCGCTGTCGAAGTCGAACAGGATGCGGGGTGGCAGCGCGTCGCTTGCCGCGGTGGCCTGCAGGGCGGGCGGCGCCGATGCGGCCACCGCCACAGGCGCCGCGACCTGGGGTGGCGGCGCCGGGCGGGCCGGCGCCGCTTC
>JALHPY010000103.1 GCA_022842305.1 Rubrivivax sp. | reverse complement strand
GCGGTCAGCGGCGCGGCCAGGCTCTTGATGAGCTGCCGGCCCTCGGGCTGCAACTGGTCGGAATTGAAGGCGAAGAGCACGCTGCTGCTGATGCCGATGCGGCCGCCGCTGAGCGTGACACGGCCGCTGGCCAGCGGGATGGCCAGCGCGCGCTCCAGTGCCAGGCGCCGCTGCTCCTCTTGCTGGCGCTTGTGCACTTCTGCCTGCAGTTGGCTGGCCAGTTCCATCTGCAGGGCCAGCACGCACACCAGGATCAGCACGAAGGCGCCCAGCAGGCCGGCCATCAGGTCGCCGAACACGGCCCACACCGGCGTGGTGGGCTCGGCGGCGGCGTCGAAGTCTTCCATGCTCAGGCCGGCGCTGCCGCGGCTGCGGGAGCGGGGCGCGGGCCGGCGATGCGCTGCAGGTCGTCGACGATCTGCTTCTGCGACAGCAGGCTCAGGTCTATGACCTCGCGCGCCTGGGCCACGTAATAGGCCAGCTGGTCGTCGCTGCGCGCGATCGACTTGCCCAGGGTCTCGTCCAGGCGCTGCAGATGCGCCATGAGCTGCTGGCTTGACTGGCCGAACTGCAGCACCGCCTGGCCGAAGGCGTCGCCCAGACTGGCGCTTTCGACCGCGCTGCCGGCCAGCTGCGCGGCCGCGTCCTCGATGCGCGTGGCGTCGGCCTGCACGCGTTCGGCAAAGCGCGCGCCGGCCTGCTCCAGCTGCGCCGAGCCCGCGGCCAGCCACTGCTCGACCGCGGTCTTCTGCTCGTTGGAGTTCTGCTGCACCGCCTGCAGCAGGCTGTTGAGAGTGGCCATGATGCGGCTGCGTTCGTCCAGCAGGGCGCTGTCGCGTGCCAGGCTGTCGGACAGGCGCTCGCGCAGCTGCGCCACCAGCTCGGCCGCGGCGCGCGGCGCTTCCGACGCCGCCTGGGCCAGGCGGCCCACCTCGGCCAGGGTGCTGCGCGCCTGCGTTTCGGCCTGGGCGCTGATGCGCGCGGCGGTCTGCTCCAACGTGCGGCAGATGCTCTCGTGCTGGCCCAGGGCCTGGGCGCCAGCCGCCTGCCACGACTGCTGGAGCGCTGCGGTGGTGCCCGAGAGCGCTGCGCTCCAGGCCGCCAGGCGTTGCTCGTCGCGCGCTTCGGCCGTGCGCGCCAGGCGTTCGCCCAGGGCCGCGTGCGATTGCGCCACCGCGTCCACCAGCGCGGCCGAGCGCTGGTCGAAGCGCTGCGCCATGCCGTCCAGCGTGGCCTGCGCCACCGGCTGGATGGCTGCGGCTGCGGCGCGCGTGCTGTCGGCCAGGCTTTGCCGCAGCGATTGGTCCACCGAAGCGGCCAGCCGCTGGTAGGCCTGCGCGGCCTCGGTCTGGAAGCGCTCCTGGCGCGCCAGCAGACGCTCGTCGTTGGCCAGCGCTTGCGCCTGCATCTGCGTCATCAGCGCCTGCAATTGCGTGGACAGGGCCGGCAGCAGCTGGGCCTGCTCCTGCTGCAGCTGCAGGCTTTGCTGGCGCTGGTGCGCGTGCGTGAAGGGGCGCAGCGGGCCGGCGGCGCAGGCGTCGAGCGCCAGTGCCACCTGCTGGCGCTGGCGCCGGCACAGCGCCGCCATCAGCCCCAGCATGGCCGAAGCCGCCACCCCCGCCACCGAGGTGCCGAAGGCCAGGCCCAGGCCCTTGACGGGCGCGGCCAGCGCGCCGCGCATGGCCTGCAGGTCACCGCTGCCTTCCAGCGCCAGGCTGGTGCCACCCAGCGTGAGCACCATGCCCAGGAAAGTGCCCAGCATGCCCAGCAGCACCAGCAGGCCGGCCAGGTAGGGCGCGAGCGCCGGGCCGGGCAGGGCCAGCCGGCCGCCTTCGATGCGCTGGGCCACGGCGCTGCGCAGCGCAGGCGGCAGCGTGTCCAGCCAGTCGCCCAAGCGGGCCAACGGCTCGGGTATCGCCCCCAGGGCGCGCTCCAGCTGGCGCGTGGCCTGGCTGAAGCGCTGCAGCTCCAGCGCGCCCATCAGGTAGAACGCGGCGATCAGCAGCGTCATGGCCAGGGCCAGCGGGTTGGCGCGCAGCGAGGCCGCCGCCACCCCGGCGATGGCCAGCAGGCCCACGCCGAACGCGGCGCGGTAGAGAAGCTTATTCATGGGTCCCTTGTTGCATGCCCTGCAGCGCCTCCAGCAGGCCCAGGGCCGGCTGCAACCGGTGCTCCAGCTCGGCCTGCAGCAGGTGCTGCATGTCCTGTCGAAATCCGCCCAAGCCGGCCCCGGCCTGCAGTTGGCGCTCGAAGTGCCGCTGCAGCAGCGAGGGCATCATCGCCAGCAGCGCCTGTTCGCGCGCGCCCAGCGCCTGCTCCATCACCGCGTCGAGGGCCGCCAGCCGGCCCAGCGGCGGCGCGGCCTGGGCCAGCGCCTCGCGCAGCCGCGTGCGCAGGGGAGCGATGGCGGCCTCCATCGCCTGCTGCAGTTGCCCGTAGCGTCGCCGATGCGGTGCGAAATCGCCATCGGCCGCCACCGGCACGGCCTCAGCCGGCCCTTGCGGCCTGCTGCGGCGCACGGGTTCGGCGCGAGTGCCGTCGTCCGCGATCGCCTGCTCCAGCGCGGCGCGCACCCGTGCGAACTCGCGCACCAGCGCCGCCGTGCCCGGTCCGGTCAGGCGCGTGCGGGCGCCCGCTGCAGTGTTGAGTGCCGCGGCCAGCGGGATGGCATCCGACCAGCCCAGCCAGCGCCCCAGGCCGTCCACCAGGGACGGTTTGGTCGCGGGGCCTTCGAGCAGCGCCAGTCTGGCCAGCATCCCTACCAGCGCCGAGCCCTGCAGACCCGTACGCACCCATCCTCGATCCATGCCGACAGCCGCTGCCCCGACGAAAAACCTGGCAGTCTACAGGCGCCAGCGCCGGCTACGGCCGTGGGACAATGCCGCCCTTTCCGCCAGCCGCCCCGCCATCCCCCCCATGAACTTCAGCACCTGGCTGGCCTTCTTTGCTGCGGCCTGGGCCATCAGCCTGTCGCCCGGCGCGGGCGCGCTGGCGGCCATGAGCGCCGGCTTGAACCACGGCTTCAGGCGCGGCTACTTCACCACGCTGGGCCTGGTGCTGGGCATCTGGACGCAGCTGCTGGTGGTGGGTGTGGGCCTGGGGGCGCTGGTGGCCGCGTCCGGCGCAGCCTTCCAGGCCGTCAAGTGGGGCGGCGTGGCCTACCTGGTGTGGCTGGGCGTGCAGCAGTGGCGCGCGCCGGCGCAGCCGCTGGCGCTGCAGCAGGCCGCCGCGGCCGGGGTGTCGGTGCGCGCCATGGTGCTGCGCGGCTGGATGGTGAACGCGGTCAACCCCAAGGGCACGGTGTTCCTGCTGGCCGTGGTGCCGCAGTTCCTGGCCCCCGAACATCCGTTGGCGCCGCAATACCTGGTGATCGGCCTGACGCTGGCCTTCACCGACCTGGTGGTGATGGCCGGCTACACCGCGCTGGCCGCGCGCGTGCTGGGCTCGCTGCGCTCGGCCGCCCATGTGCGCCTGCTGAACCGCGTGTTCGGCGCGCTGTTCGTGCTGGCCGGAGCGCTGCTGTCGGTGTTCAAGCGGGCAGCCTGAGGGACCGGGGCCGCACACGACCTTTCAGCAGGTCGGTAGCGCAACCCCGCACCGGCCTCACCAGGTGGCCGCCGCGCGAACGCCTGCGCGGCGGTGTGCCGCCGCAGCCCGTCAGGCGCGAGTGGAGGGCCGGAACATCTCGTGCTGCAGGCCCCAATGCTCGACGGCGGCGACCAGCACGATCGATTCGCCATCGTCGACGCGGGCATCGACTTCGGCAAGCTCGACACACAGGCGCAGCAGCTTCAGCCGCAGCGCAGGGTCGTGGATCTCTCCCATGAACTCGGCCAGCGTGCGCTCGTCCACCGGGCAGGCGTCGGGCCAGGTCAGCTGGCCGCTCGACAGCAAGTCTTCGCAGAAGGTGTCCAGCAGCGTGTGAAAGTCATGCCGCGTCATGCCCAGCTGCTCGTGCACGGCCAGGCGGTCCAGGCACACGATTTCTGCGTCGGCTATGTCACCGTCGGCCACCACCGTCAGGGCGACGATGCGGGCGGCGGCCTGCGGGCTGTCAGCGGGATAACTGCGCATGGGGGTTCTCTGTGGGGTGCGGCTGAAGAATCATGGCTTCGGGCGGGTTCTGCGTTGGGGTTCAGCGTTCATGGCTGATGAAGCGCTGGCGCAGGCGGCGGGCGTCACTGCCGCGGCGCCACAGCCGCATCAGGAAGCGTGCGGCGCGTGCCAGTGCGCTGTCCAGTGCGGTGCGCCAGTCGCTGGCCACGGCGGTGACCACCACCGAGCCCGCGCCGTCGGTCCGCAACTCCACCTGGCAGCGCTTGTCGACGCCGCCGCGGGGGCCGTTCACATCCGACATCTGCACATCGGCGCGCGGCACCAGCCAGCCCACGCGACGCAGCACGAAGCGCACGCGGCGCTCGGTCAGCTCACGCAGCTCGGCTGCTTGCGGATGGCGAGACTTGAACAGCACTTGCATCATGGACGCATCTCCGTCGGTTGAGGGACAGCCGGAATGTGGACGTCCTGGCCGGCCTGAGAAAGCAGCTTTTCAAGAACGCGAACATCGCACGAACCTGAACACGAGGCAGGGCTGCGGCCTCACACTTCGCCGTTCGGCGGATGCGGCCTGCACGGGCTGCATCGCGCGCGGCTTTCTGGCACGCCAACCTTGGGAGCAGCCCACCATGCCCAACACCCGCATCGCGAACGCCGTTCGCCTGGAATTCGCACCCGCTTCGCTGGTGCAGTCCAACCTGTCGGGCGCGGCCTTCACCGATGACTGGCTCTGGGTGGCGGGCGACGAAGCCTGCGGCCTGGACCGCCTGCGCAGACTAGCCCCCGTCGGCAGCGAGGCCTTGCGCTTCGGCGAGGTGCGTGACTTCCCGCTGGCCGATTTGCTGGACCTGCCCGGCGCACCCGAGGAAGAGGCCGATCTGGAAGGCATGGCCGTGGCCGATGGCTACCTGTGGGTGGTGGGCTCGCACGGCCTGAAGCGCAAGAACACCAAGCCCGACCGCGACCACGCCGACAACGCCAAGCGGCTGGCCAAGCTGGTGCTGGACGGCAATCGGCGGCTCCTGGCCCGCCTGCCGATCGAGGCTGATGCGAGCGGCGCGCCCTGCCTGGTGCAACAGGCCCAGGACGGTCGACGGGCGCTGCGCCTGAAGGGTGATTCCCAGGCGAACCTGCTCACCCGGGCGCTGGCCGACGACCCCCACTTCGGCCCCTACATGGCGATCCCGGGCAAGGACAACGGCTTCGACATCGAGGGCCTGGCCGTGGACGGAAGCCGGCTGCTGCTGGGCCTGCGCGGCCCGGTGCTGCGCGGCTGGACGGCACTGCTGGAGATCGCGGTCGAGGCCCACGGTGACCATCTGCGCCTGGCGCGCCTGGACGACAAGGGCACGCTGCTGCGCAAGCACTTCCTGCAGCTCGATGGCCTGGGCATCCGCGATCTGCACTTCCAGGGCGATGACCTCTACATCCTGGCCGGCCCGACGATGGTGCTGAACGGCGAGATCCGCGTGTTCAAGTGGGCCGCAGCCCGGCCCCTGCTGGCCGCCAACCGCGAGCCGGTGCGCTTCGAGCCGACGCTGACCGAAGCGGTCACCTTGCCCCACGGGCGGGGCACGAACCGCGCCGAGGCGATCTGCCAGCTGCCCGCGGCACTGTCGGGCGGCAAGGCGAGCTGGCTGGTGCTGTACGACGCGCCCGGTGCCAATCGCAAGGAGGGTGAGCACACCGTCTTCGGGGATCTGCTGCGGCGCGACTGAGGTCGTTGGCGCCGCTCAGCCTTGCCCCGGTTCGCGGGCAACGGGCGGCCTGCATGAAGTTCGGATTTTCCGAATCTCTGGTCACGCAAGATCTGCTTTTCCAGTCCAGTCATCGCGGACACATTCGAGGCGGTTCAATCAACTTCGAAAGCATTGCCATGCGCTCCTACCCCCGCAACAGCCCCGAAGCCGCCGCACGCATCGTGGCGCTGGTCCTCATCGCCGACGGCCATGTCTGCCGCTCGGAGTTCGATGCCTTGAATCAACTCGACGGGCCGCGTGAACTGGGCCTGGATGGCGACGGCCTGCCGCGCATCGTGCAGGCGCTGTGCGAGGACCTGCTGCTGGGGGCGTACTGCGGCGAATCGATGATGTCCAGCGTGGACGACGGCGCGCTGGCGTCGCTGATGGCAGAAGTGGACGACCCGGCGCTGCAGCGCAAGGTGCTGCGGCTGGCACATGCGGCCGCGCGCGCCGACCGGCATCTGGCCGAGGGCGAAGCCCTGGTGCTGGCGGCCGCCCGCCGTCATTGGGGCCTGGGCGAGGATGGCGAGGCCGGCAGCCTGGTCGATGCCGAAGCGCAAGCCGCCTGATCGCGGGCGCTCAGGCGCGTGCCGCGGCCAGGATCTGCAGCACCAGCGGGTGGTGCTGGCCGCGGCGCGACCGGATGGCGTGGATCTCCTCTTTCACGTCGTCGCTGCGCCCCAGCAGACGCAGGCCGCGCATCAGGCCCAAGTCACTGGCGCCCAGACGGCTGACCGGGAACACCCCCAGCCCGCGCGCGGCAAACACCGCCAGCAGCGCGCTGTCCTCGAACTCGCCGACGATGCGCGGCCGCAGGCCCTGGGCTTCGAACCAGCGATCCAGGGTGGGGCGCAGCGCCGAGTGGCCCGTAGGCAGCAGCACCGGCAAGTGGTTGAGTGATTGCGGAAACTGATCGACGTCGGCCTTGTGCACGTGCGCGGCGGGCCCGTACCACTCCACCGGTGACTCGACCAGCCGTTCGCTCGTCAGGCGCAGGTTGGGGTTGCGCGGCGCCGGCTGTCCGGCCAGCACCAGGTCCAGGTGGTGCAGCGCCAGTTCGGCCAGCAACTGCTCGACTTCGCCCTCGTGGCACACCAGTCGCAGGGCCGGCGTGGCCAGCACGGGCTCCAGCAGCACGTGCGCGGCCAGCTTGGAGATGCCGTCGGACATGCCCACGGCCAGCCGCGCCACCTTGCCGCTGGCGGCCTCACGCACTTCGTCGGGGATCATCTGGCCGAGCTGGAAGATCTCTTCGGCGCGGGCAAAGGCGGCCTGGCCGGCTTCGGTCATTGCCACGCCGCGGCCGGCGGGTTTGAGCAACTGGTGGCCCAGCGCCTTCTCGAGTTCGCGCACCTGGGCGCTGATGGTCTGCACCGCCATGTCCAGCCGCTCGGCCGCGCGGGCGAAGCCGCCTTCCTTGGTGACGACCCAGAAGTAGTACAGGTGGCGGTAGTTGAGCACGCTGATCCTGTCGCGGAAAATTCGAAGTCTAGGCTGCTGGCCGCTGGCTTCCTTCGAAGCCCGATCAGCGGGAAGGCTACTGTTCCTGGCAGACTCGGGCTGGCAAGAGCATTCGTGAACTTCTGAAAATGCGAAGCTGCGTTCACGTGGACGCTGATTCCTCCGAATCCCGGAACCGCCGAAAATCTGCGGCCTTTTTGTCTTCAACAATGCCCATGGACAGCGCCGATCACCCCTTCAACCTTTCCCCGGCACCGATGGTCGCCGCCAGCTTTTCCGCCGGGCCTTCCGGTCCGATCGTCGGCGCTGCGCTGCCGCTGCCGTGCATGAACTGCCGGCAGCCCACCGACGCCGAGGCCGCATGACGGCGCCCATCGTGCAGCGGCTGCGCGAGGCTGCCGCCGACCTGCCCGAAGAGCGGGTGTCGATGCAGGCCATGGCGCAGGCCCACGGGCCCGAGGCGCACGGCACCTTGCTGCTGCTGATGGCCGCACCCTGCCTGCTGCCCGTGCCGGGCGTGGGCACGGTGCTCGGGCTGGGGATGGCAGCGCTGGCGTTGGCCATGTGGCGGGGCCATACCGCAGCCTGCCTGCCCCGGCGGGTGGCCCAGGTCGAACTGCCGCGCCAGTGGGCGCAGCGCGTGCTGGGCCTGCTGGCCTCGGCCTACGCCCTGGCGGGGCGCCACGCCAGGGCCCGGTTCAGCCACCTGGCAGCGGCCGGCAAGCGCTCGTGGACCGCCGTCGCGGTGGGCCTGATGGCCTTCATCGTCATACTGCCCATCCCTTTCGGCAACGTGCTGCCGGCGCTGGCGATGATGCTCATCGGGCTGGGCATGGTGTTTCGCGACGGCGTGGCCGTCGTCCTGGGGCTGGCGATGGCGGGGGTGGCCTTGTGCGTTACCGCTGGCCTGCTGCTGCTGGCCTGGGTCTTGGGCAGCGAATGGATGCTGCGCCTGTTTTCAATGTGAACGGAAGCTCATCGATGATCTACGCGACCCTCAAGACCCTGCATGTGCTGTCCATCATCGTGTGGATCGGCGGCATGGTGTTTGCGCACTTCTTCCTGCGCCCGGCCGTGGCCGCGCTCGAGCCGGCGCCGCGGCTGCGGCTGATGCACGACGTGCTGGGCCGCTTCTTCCAGGCCGTGCTGGCGGCTTCATTGCTGACGCTGATCAGCGGGGTGTGGATGCTGGGCCGTGTGGCCAAGCAGGTGGTGCAGGCGGGCGGCAGCTTTCAGATGCCGCTGGCCTGGACCGTCATGGCGGTGCTGGGCGTGGTGATGGTGGCCATCTTCCTGTACATCCGCTTCGTGCTGTACAAGAAGCTGGGCGTGGCTGTTGCCGCGGCCGATTGGCCCGCCGGTGGCGCGGCGATGGCACGGATACGCATCTGGGTTTCGGTCAACCTGGGCCTGGGTGTGGTGGTGCTGCTGGCGACGCTGATGCGCTGGCCAGGCTGAGCCCGGCCGGGCGGCTGAAGGCGCGCGGTCCGCCCGGCGCACCTAGTCCTTTCGAACTATGCGGCCCCCGGCCGCCATCGTTCTTCCGGCACACCCGCCCTGGCCAGCGGGTGGATAGCCGGCGCCGTGCCGCCGGCGGACAGTCTCGTCATCCCTCCGACGAGCTTGCCCATGGCCATTGCACCCACCCCCGTTCCGCGCCAGGCCTGGTCGGTGCTGATCGTCAGCACCCTGGCCTTCACGGTGTGCTTCATGGTGTGGATGATGTTCGGCGTCATCGGCATTCCGTTGAAGAAGAGCCTGGGGCTCAGCGCGACCGAGTTCGGGCTGTTGACCGCCACGCCGGTGCTCACCGGTTCACTGATCCGCGTGCCGCTGGGCATCTGGACCGACAAGTACGGCGGCCGCATCGTCATGACGCTGCTGATGGCGGCCACGGTGCCGGCCATCTGGCTGATGAGCTACGCCACGGCCTTCTGGCACTTCCTGGTCATCGGCCTGTTCGTGGGGCTGGCCGGCGGGTCGTTCTCGGTGGGCACGCCCTACGTGGCACGCTGGTTCCCGCGCAGCCGCCAGGGCATGGCCATGGGCGTGTACGGCGCCGGCAACTCGGGCTCGGCCGTCAACAAGTTCGTGGCCCCGGCGCTGCTGGCCGTGGGCGGCTGGGCGCTGGTGCCGCAGGTGTACGCCGCGGTGATGCTGGGCACGGTGATCCTGTTCTGGCTGGGCAGCAGCAGCGACCCCAAGCACCTGGTGCCTTCGCACGTGAAGTTCAGCGACCAGCTGCACATGCTGAAGGACCCCAAGGTGCTGAAGTACTGCCAGTACTACAGCATCGTCTTCGGCGGCTACGTGGCGATGGCGCTGTGGATGGTGCAGTACTACGTGGGCGAGTTCGGCCTGTCCATCCAGACCGCCGCGCTGCTGGCCGCATGCTTCTCGCTGCCCGGCGGCGTGCTGCGCGCGCTGGGCGGCGTGCTGGCTGACCGCTTCGGCGCGCACCAGGTCACCTGGTGGGTGCTGTGGGTCAGCTGGATCTGCCTGTTCCTGCTGAGCTATCCGCAGACCGAACTGACCATCGCCACGGTTGACGGCCCCAAGACCTTCCACGTCGGCCTGAACGTCTACCTGTTCACCGCGCTGATGTTCATCCTGGGCATCGCCTGGGCCTTCGGCAAGGCCAGCGTCTTCAAGTACATCGGCGACGACTTCCCCCACAACATCGGCACCGTCAGCGGCATCGTCGGCCTGGCCGGCGGGCTGGGCGGCTTCGTGCTGCCGATCATGTTCGGGGCGTTGATGGACCTCACCGGCATCCGCTCCAGCGCCTTCATGCTGATGTATGGCGTGGTCTGGGTCTCGCTGATCTGGATGTATTGGACCGAGGTGCGCAAGACCGAGATGATGGGCGACAAGGCACCCGCCTCGCCGCTGTCGCGCAGCTTTGTCCGCTGATCGAACCCGGAGAACCAGCATGCGTGCAAGCACCCCCGGCGGCGCCCCTGTCGCCACACCCGTCAACGCCGGCAGCGGCCCCGACATCGCCGACTGGCGCCCCGAGGACGAGGCCTTCTGGAACAGCACCGGCAAGAAGGTCGCCTACCGCAACCTGTGGATATCGGTGCCCGCGCTGCTGTGCGGCTTCGCGGTCTGGGGCATGTGGGGAATCATCACCGTGCAGATGCTCAACCTGGGCTTCCCCTTCACCCAGGCCGAGCTGTTCACCTTGACGGCCATCGCCGGCATCTCGGGCGCGACCATGCGCATTCCGGCGTCGTTTCTCATTCGCCTGGCCGGCGGGCGCAACACCATCTTCCTGACCACGGCCATGCTGCTGGCCCCGGCCATCGGCACCGGCATCGCCTTGCAGCACAAGGACTGGCCGCTGTGGGCCTTTCAGCTGATGGCGCTGTGGTCGGGCGTGGGCGGCGGCAACTTCGCCAGCTCGATGTCCAACATCAGCACCTTCTTCCCCAAGCGCCTGCAGGGCACGGCGCTGGGGCTGAACGCCGGGCTGGGCAACTTCGGCGTGACGACCATGCAGATCGTCATCCCGCTGGTCATGACGGTGGGCCTGTTCGGCAGCTTCGGCGGTGAGCCGATGACGCTGATCAAGGACAGCGGCTGGATCTTCGGAAAGATCGCCGCCGGCACGCCCACGTGGATACAGAACGCCGGCTTCGCCTGGGTGCTGTCGCTGGTGCCGCTGGCCATCCTGTGCTGGTGGGGCATGAACAACCTGAAGACGGTGTCGCCCCACACGGGCACGCCGCTGGTGGCCTTTGCCAAGATCACCTATCTGTACACGCTGGCCTTCGTGCCCGCGATCTTCATGCTCTGGCTGTACCTGCCCAAGCCCACCGGCCTGGGCCTGCTGAGCATGTGGGTGGCGATCCCGCTGGACGTGCTGCTGGCGCTGGGCATGATGAAGCTGGCCGCCTTCGGCGAGATGAAGGAGGGCGTGAAGAAGCAGTTCGCGATCTTCAGCAACCGGCACACCTGGTCGATGACGGCGCTGTACATCGTCACCTTCGGTTCCTTCATCGGCTTCTCGATGGCGCTGCCGCTGGCCATCACGGTGATCTTCGGCTTCCAGCACGTGCCCGATGCCAACGGCGTGCTGCAGCACACGCTGAAGAACCCCAACGCGCCGTCGGCGCTCACCTATGCGTGGATGGGCCCCTTCATCGGCGCGGCGGTGCGCCCGCTGGGCGGCTGGATCTCCGACAAGGTGGGGGGCTCCATCGTCACCCAGGTGATCTCGGTGGTGATGGCGGTGGCCTCGGTGTGGGTGGGCTACGTGATGATGCAGGCCTACGGCTCGGCCACGCCCGAGCAGTACTTCCCGATGTTCCTGGGCCTGTTCATGGTGCTGTTCTTCGCCAGCGGCATCGGCAACGGCAGCACCTTCCGCACCATCGGCGTCATCTTCGACCGCACGCAGGCCGGCCCGGTGCTGGGCTGGACTTCGGCGATTGCCGCCTACGGCGCCTTCATCGCGCCGGTGGTCATCGGCGCGCAGATCAAGGCCGGCACGCCGCAGTACGCGATGTACGGCTTCGCGATCTTCTACGCGCTGTGCCTGGTGCTGAACTGGTGGTTCTACCTGCGCCCGGGCGCGTACGTGAAGAACCCCTGAATCGACCTGCGCACAGCCCCAAGCGATCGCCCCCGCCATGGCCGCCATGTCGATCATCCAGCACTGGAACCCCGAGGACGCCGGCTTCTGGGCGCGCAGTGGCCGCGCCGTTGCCCGGCGCAACCTGTGGCTGTCCATCCCCGCGCTGACGCTAGCCTTCTGCGTGTGGATGCTGTGGTCGGTGGTGGTGGTGTACCTGCCGGCGGCGGGCTTTCGCTACAGCACCAACCAGCTGTTCTGGCTGACCGCGCTGCCGGCGTTGAGTGGCGCCACGCTGCGCATCTTCTACGCCTTTGCCGTGCCCCTGGTGGGCGGCCGGCGCTTCACCGCCTGGGCCACGGCCAGCCTGATGCTGCCGGCGCTGGGCCTGGGACTGGCGGTGCAGGACCCCGCCACGCCCTACGAGTGGATGCTGGTGCTGGCCCTGCTGTGCGGCCTGGGCGGCGGCAACTTCGCCGGCTCGATGGCGCACATCAGCTTCTTCTTCCCGCATGCGCAGAAGGGCTGGGCCCTGGGACTGAACGCCGGCCTGGGCCACCTGGGCGTGGCGCTGGTGCAACTGGTGGTGCCGCTGGTCATCGGCGTGGGCTTGTTCGGCACGACGGGTGGCGCGGCCCATGACGCGGGGCAGGGCGCGGCCCCGCCGTGGCTGCACAACGCCGGCTTCGTATGGCTGCCCTTCATCGCCGCCAGCGCGCTGGCGGCCTGGTTCGGCATGGACGACCTGGCCGAGGCCCGCGCAGGCTTTGCCGAGCAGGCGGTGATCTTCACGCGCAAGCACAACTGGCTGATGTGCTGGCTGTACGGCGGCAGCTTCGGCAGCTTCATCGGCTTTTCGGCCGGCCTGCCCCTGCTCATGCACAGCCAGTTCGGCGCCGGCGAGCTGCTTCAGCTGGCCTGGTTGGGGCCGCTGATCGGCGCCCTGGCGCGGCCCCTGGGCGGCGGGCTGGCCGACCGCTGGGGTGGCGCGCGCGTCAGCCTGTGGTCCTTCGCCGGCCTGGCGTTGGGCGTGCTGGCGCTGCTGCAGTGCCTGCCGCAGGCGGGGCAGGGCGGCAGCCTGGCGGGCTTTCTGGCGGCCTTTGCGGGGCTGTTCGCGGCCGCGGGCCTGGGCAACGGCAGCTGCTTTCGCATGATCCCCAGCATCTTTCTGGCCCAGCGCCTGGCGCAGGCCGATCCGCTGCCGGCGGCGCAGGCACAGGCCGCCCGCGAAGGCCGCATCGAGGCGGCCGCCGTGCTGGGCTTCGCCAGCGCCATTGGCGCGTATGGCGGCTTCTTCATCCCCAAGAGCTATGGCACGGCCATCGCCCTGACCGGCAGCCCCGCGGCGGCGCTGCAGGTCTTCTTCGTCTTCTACCTCAGCTGCATGGCGCTGACCTGGTGGCACTACGGCCGCCGCCACGCCCCCATGCCCTGCTGACCCTACAAACCGCTTCCCGAGGACCCCACCATGAGCCACTTTCTGGACCGACTGACCCACTTCGCCCTGCCCAAGGAGGCCTTCTCCGGGGCGCACGGCCAGACCACCGGCGAAGACCGCACCTGGGAGGACGCCTACCGCAACCGCTGGGCCCACGACAAGATCGTGCGCAGCACGCACGGCGTCAACTGCACCGGCAGCTGCAGCTGGAAGATCTACGTCAAGGGCGGCATCGTCACCTGGGAGACGCAGCAGACCGACTACCCGCGTACGCGCTGGGACATGCCCAACCACGAGCCCCGCGGCTGCGCCCGCGGCGCCAGCTACAGCTGGTACCTGTACAGCGCCAACCGCGTGAAGTACCCCATGGTGCGGGGCCGCCTGCTCGAGCGCTGGCGCGCGGCGCTGAAGACGGCGAAGACTCCCGTCGATGCCTGGGCCACGATCGTCGAGAACCCCGAAGCGCGGCGCGACTACCAGAAGGTACGCGGCATGGGCGGCTTCGTGCGTTCGACCTGGGACGAGGTGAACCAGATCATCGCCGCGTCCAACGTCTACACCATCAAGAAGCACGGGCCCGACCGCGTGATCGGCTTCAGCCCTATCCCGGCCATGAGCATGGTCAGCTACGCCGCGGGCAGCCGCTACCTCAGCCTGATCGGCGGCGTGTGCATGAGCTTCTACGACTGGTACTGCGACCTGCCGCCGGCCAGCCCGCAGGTGTGGGGCGAACAGACCGACGTGCCCGAATCGGCCGATTGGTACAACAGCACCTACATCATCGCCTGGGGCAGCAACGTGCCGCAGACGCGCACGCCCGACGCGCATTTCTTCACCGAGGTGCGCTACAAGGGCGCCAAGACGGTGGCCGTGACCCCCGACTACAGCGAGGTGGCCAAGCTGGCCGACCTGTGGCTGCACCCCAAACAGGGCACCGACGCGGCGCTGGCCATGGCCATGGGCCACGTGGCGCTGAACGAGTTCTACTTCAAGCAGCGCAGCCCGTACTTCGACGACTACGCCCGCCGCTACACCGACCTACCGCTGCTGGTGATGCTGAAGGAGCACCAGCTGCCCGACGGCAGCAAGACTCTGGTGCCCGACCGCTACCTGCGCGCGTCCGACTTCAACGGCAAGCTGGGCCAGAGCAACAACCCCGAGTGGAAGACCGTCGCCTTCGACAGCGCAGGCCGCGCCGTGCTGCCCAACGGCAGCATAGGCTTCCGCTGGACGCCCGAGGGTGGCGTGGACCAGGGCAAGTGGAACCTGGAAAGCAAGGAAGCGCGCCACGGCGCCGAGGTCAGGCTCAAGCTGTCGGTGATCGAGGATGGCGCGCAGGCGCATGAAGTGGTCGGCGTCGCGCTGCCCTACTTCGGTGGCATCAGCACGCCGCATTTCAAGTCCAACGCGCTGAACGGCGAGATCAACCACGTCAAGGTGCCGGCCGTGCGCCTGCGCCTGGGCAAGGCCGGCGAAGAGCGCCAGGCCCTGGTGGCCACGGTCTTCGACCTGCAGGTGGCGCAGTACGGCATCGACCGCGGCCTGGGTTCGGGCGCCCGCAACTACGACGACGACGCGGCCTATACGCCGGCCTGGGCCGAAAGCATCACCGGCACGCCGCGCGAGCAGATCATCACCGTGGCGCGGCAATTCGCCGAGAACGCGCACAAGACCAAGGGCAAGTCCATGGTCATCATCGGCGCTGCCATGAACCACTGGTACCACGCCGACATGAACTACCGCGGCGTGATCAACCTGCTGATGATGTGCGGCTGCATCGGCCAGAGCGGCGGCGGCTGGGCGCATTACGTGGGCCAGGAGAAGCTGCGTCCGCAGACCGGCTGGACGGCGCTGGC
>JALHPY010000102.1 GCA_022842305.1 Rubrivivax sp. | reverse complement strand
TACCCCGGCCGCAGCGCCAACATGCTGACGGCGATGGCCAACATCACGCCCTCGCACATGATGGACCGGAACCTGTTTCCCTTTGCCTCGATCAAAGCCACTGGCACGCCCGTGCCCGGTGGCGACATCGCTTTCGACGACGAACCCTGCGCGCCGCCCGCATCGGTGATCCGCCTGCACGCCACCCCACCGGGGGCGCAGGACGAAGCAGAGGACTGATGATGATCAAGCCCACCCTGATGCTGCTGCTGGCCGGCAGCTTGTTGCTGGGCGGCTGCGCGGCGATGCGCAGCGTGCCCAGCGAAGTCAGCTCCTACGGCGACTGGCCGGCCGCGCGCAAGCCGGGCAGCTATGCCTTCGAACGCCTGCCCTCGCAGCAGGCGCGTGCCGACGAGGCTGACGTGCTGGAAGCCGCCGCGCGCCCGGCGCTGGCCAAGGCCGGCTTCGTGCCCGCCGCCACCGGCGCCGAGCCCGAGGTGCTGGTGCAGGTGGCGGCGCGCAGCGGCCGCGCCATGCTGGGCCCGTGGAACGACGCGCTGTGGTGGCGCGGCAGCTTCGGCTACTACCGCCACAGCCCCTGGATGGGGCCGCGCTGGGGTCTGGGCATGGGCTACGACACCCTGCGCTACGAGCGCGAGGTGGCGCTGCTGCTGCGCGACCGCGCCAGCGGCAAGCCGCTGTTCGAGACGCGCGCCAGCAACGAAGGCGCTTCGTCGCAGATTGCCAGCGACACGCTGGCTGCCATGTTCGAGGCGGCGCTGCTGGACTTCCCGCAGCTGGGCGTCAACCCGCGCCGCGTGGTGGTCGAGCTGCCGAAGTAAGCAACGGACGAGCCGCCCGTTCAGGGCTGGGCTTGTGCCGCCAGCGCGCGCAGGTCTTCTTCCCAGCCCTGCAGCGCCTCGCGCGCATGCTGGCGTTGCGACGCCGAAGTACTGTTGTGGAACTGCGCGGCGAAGGCGCAGTTGAAGTCGATCAGGCGCTGGCGGTAGGCGCGATACGAAGGGTCGGGTGATTGCGCGCTGCGCAGCCCCAGCGCGCGCAGCGCGGCGATGCGCTGCTCGGTATCGGCGCGCTCGGCCACCAGCCGGCGCAGCGTCTGCACCGTGTGGCGTTGCAGACGCTGGCGCTCGGCCAGCCAGCGCTCGGGGTCGAAGGGTGACACCGCCACCGAGGCCGCCACCGCGGCACGCTGCGCCGCGTCGGCCGAGCCGTACAGCCGATCCACCCACTCCAGCGTGCGCTTGACCGAGGCCTGCCGGCGCGCTGTCGGGTCGGGCTGCAGGTAGTCGTCGCGCATGTCGTCCAGGCTCTTGGCGAAGCGCTGCTCGATGGCGCGGAACTGCGGCTCGCCCAGGCCCGGCACCAGTTCGGCGGCATCGGCCAGCGCGCGCTCGAAGGCCACGTCCACGGCTTCGCGCAGGCGTTCGTTCCAGCGGCAGGCCAGCGCCGGTGTCAACGGTTCGGCTGCCTGGGCGCGCAGCGCCACCAGCAGTTCGGCATAGGGCAGCAACTGCGTGCTGCGGTGCCAGTCGAACCAGCGGCCTATGGCCAGGCGCGCCGCTGGTGCCTGCTCGGAGGCGAAATCGACGTAGCCGTCCAGCCACCACCAGGCCAGCTGGTGGCCGTTGTTGTAGCTCAGGCGCACCGCACTGCAGCCGCCCAGCCCGGACAGCAAGGCCAGCAGCAGGGAGCCGATAATCGACTTTTTCACCCAGAACATCCGCATGGCACTCAACGTCGTGATCATGGCCGCGGGCAAGGGCACCCGCATGAAGTCGGCCTTGCCCAAGGTGCTGCACCGCCTGGCGGGCACCAGCCTATTGCAGCATGTTCTGAATGCCGCTGCCGAGCTGGGGGGCGGACGCACCGTGGTCATCACCGGCCATGGGGCCGAGCAGGTCGAGGCCGCGGCCGCGGCCAGCGGCGCCGCCTTCGTGCGCCAGATGCCGCAGCTGGGCACCGGCCACGCGGTGCAGCAGGCGGTGCCGGCGCTGGACGAGCGCCACCCGGTGACGCTGATCCTCAACGGCGACGTGCCGCTGATCCGCCCCGAGACCGCGGCCGCGCTGGTGCAGGCCTGCGGCGGCAGCAAGCTGGCGCTGCTGACCATAGCCCTGGCCGACGCCACCGGCTACGGCCGCATCGTGCGCGACGGCGGATCGGTGCGCGCCATCGTCGAGCACAAGGACGCCACGCCGGCGCAGCGCGAACTGCGCGAGGTCTACACCGGCATCATGGCCGCGCCCACCGCCTGGTTGAAGCGCCGCGTCATGACCCTGCGCAACGCCAACGCGCAGCAGGAGTACTACCTCACCGACCTGGTGGCCCTGGCCGTGGCCGACAGCATGCCGGTGGTCAGCACCGCCGCCAGCAGCGAGACCGAGGTGCTGGGCATCAACAGCCCGCTGCAGCTGGCCGAGCTCGAGCGCCGCTACCAGCGCGCCCAGGCCGAGCGCCTGATGGAAGCCGGCGTGCGCCTGGCCGACCCGGCGCGGCTGGACGTGCGCGGCAGCCTGGTCTGCGGCAGCGATGTCGAGATCGACGTGAACTGCGTCTTCGAAGGCGATGTTCAACTGGCCGACGGCGTGCGCGTGGGCGCCAACTGCGTCATCCGCGACGCCCGCATCGGCGCCGGCGCGGTGATCCACCCGTTCACGCACATCGAGGGCGCGCAGGTCGGCGCCGGTGCCTTCGTGGGCCCGTTCGCGCGGCTGCGGCCGGGGGCCGAACTGGGCACCGAGGTGCACATCGGCAACTTCGTCGAGGTCAAGAACTCGACCCTGGCGCGCGGCGCCAAGGCCAACCACCTGGCCTACCTGGGCGACGCCACGGTGGGCGAGCGCGTCAACTACGGCGCCGGCAGCATCACCGCCAACTACGACGGCGCCAACAAGCACCGCACGGTGATCGGCAACGACGTGCACATCGGCAGCAACAGCGTGCTGCGCGCGCCGGTGACCATCGGCGACGGCGCCACCATCGGCGCGGGGTCGGTGATCAGCAAGGACGCGCCCCCCGGCGAGCTGACGGTGGCGCGCGCGCGCCAGACCACCATCGCCGGCTGGCACCGGCCGCAGAAGGTTTCGAAGAAGGTCTGAGCGGCCGCCCTGCCGCCGCCTACTGCGCGGCGGCCACCAACTGCTGGTACTCGCGCAGCAGTTCGGCGGGCGTGGCAAAGCCGTCCAACCGCAGCCAGGGCTGGCCGGGCGCTGCGCGCAGCCAGGTGGTGGGCGTGTGGCTCATCTTGTCGCTGCGGTAGGCGCCAAAGGCCTTCTGCACGGCCACGCTGGCCTCGGTCGAGCCCGTCAGAAAGGTCCAGTTCGGGCCTGCGCCGAAGCGCTGCGCATAAGCCGTCAGCCGCGCCGGCGTGTCCTGCTCGGGGTCGATCGACACCGAAATCATGTTCACCCCGGATGCCTGCGCACCCAGCTTGCCCTGGAATTCGGCAAACACCTGCGTCATCGGCGGGCAAATGGCCGTGCAGGTCGTGAAGATAAAGTTAATTAACGTTGGCTTAATGTTGTCGACCTCGGCAGCCAACTTCACGCGTTTGCCGTCGGCGCGTTGCACGGTGACTGCGGGCAGTACCACGCGTACCGTGCCGCGTGTGTAACCAGCGCTCTGGCGCTGATGTTGCGAATGGTCTTCTGTGGCCAGCGCCCCAGGCAGCCAGGCGCAAGCGGCCAGCGCCAGCGCAAGAACGGGTAGCTTCATTGCATGACTCCCACCCGGCAAGAAGCCCCCGTGTGGGGTGGCGGCCGGATGATCCATTGTTCCCCCGTTCGAAAAGTATTCCAACTGCGACACGTTGCCGCAGTGGCGAACGCATAACTGAGGCATTTTGTCGCAGCTGTTCGAATTAGGGACTGCGACGATTCACCGCAGTTACTTCTTGCGGAAAGGGACTAATACTTTCATTGAGTTTCGAATTAGCAGGCGTCCAACGCCACGCCCCTTGCGGCAATCAGCTGCCGGCGGGGTTGGGTGCGTCGCAATTTCAACCCGTTCCACTGGAGGAGCAATTACATGGTTTCGAGAAGAAGTTTCCTGGCGTCCACGACCGTCATCGGGGCCGCCACGGCCAGCCACCTGCCGGCCCTGGCACAGGTGGTAGCGCCCGCCCCCACGCCGCTGGACCCCTTGACCCAGCCGCGCTTCGTCAACGCGCTGGTCAATCCGCTGGCGCCGGCCTACACCTGGACGCCCACCACGGTCAGCACGGGCGCGGTGCGCGCCACCTTCAACCTGCGCATCCAGGCCTTCACGGCGCAGCTGGGCCTGCGCAACCCGGCCAACGGCCGGCCGCTGGGCACGCGGCTGTGGGGTTATGCCTCGGGCGGCCAGGCCCCCACCTTCCCGGCCCGCAGCTTCCAGGTGGCCACGGGCACGCGCATCCAGGTGTCCTACAACAACGCCCTGGTCGACAACCGCGGCCGGCCGCTGCCCAACCCCATGCCAGTGGACACCACCATCGAATGGGCCAACCCCGGCAACCTGGGCGCGCTGGCCCCCGTGCCGCTGGTGGCCCACCTGCACGGCAGCGACTCGCAGTACCTCAGCGACGGCCTGCCCGACGCCTGGGAGACCCCGGGCGCGGTGCTGCGCGGCGCGCTGTGGAGCAAGCCCTACACCTATGACAACGCGCAGGAGGCCGGCCACCTGTGGTACCACGACCACGCGCTGGGCATCACGCGCACCAACGTCTACATGGGCCTGGCGGGCAACTACTTCATCCGCGGCGCCGATGAAGTGCGGCTGGCGGCCACGCGCTCGCTGCCGACCTTCCCCTATGAAGTGCCGCTGGTCATCCAGGATCGCATGTTCCTGAGCGACGGCAGCCTGTTCTACCCCTCGGACCCGGGCCTGTACCCCTTCGATCCGGGCACCGGCTTCCCGCCCGCGCAGACGCCGCCGGTGACGCACCTGCCCGAGTTCTTCGGCGACCACATCCTGGTCAACGGCGCGCCCTGGCCCAACCTCGACGTCGAGCCGCGCCAGTACCGGCTGCGCGTGCTCAACGGCTCGGACTCGCGCGTGTATGACCTGCGCATCGAGACCGGCACCGTGCCCGGCGCCGGCGCGCAGGCGCCGATGTGGGTCATCGGCAACGAGCTGGGCCTGCTCAACGCCCCGGCGCCGGTGTCGGTGCTGAGCATCGCCCCGGGCGAGCGCTACGACGTGATCGTCGACTTCACCGGCCGCGCCGGGCAGTCCTTCGTGATGACCAACTCGGCCAACGCGCCCTTCCCCAACGGCGACCCGGTGGTCGCCGGCGTCACCGACCAGGTGATGCGCTTCCGCGTCAACCGCCCGCTCAACCGCACGCGGCCGGTGACCACGCTGCCGGCCAACCTGCGGCCCGTCAGCGGTGCGCTGCCCGTGCCCAACCCGGCCAGCGCCACCCGTACGCGGCGCATCCTGCTGGTCGAGGGCACCGACCCGCTGGGCCGGCTGATGACCATGCTGGGCCCGGTCGACCCGGTGGCCAGCGCCGGCGGCCCGGTGCAGGGCACGCTGTTCTACCGGGATCCGGTGACCGAGAACCCGGCCGTGGGCGCCACCGAGATCTGGGAGTTCTACAACGCCACGGTCGATGCCCACCCCATCCACATGCACCTGGTGGACTTCCGCATCCTCAACCGCCAGGACTTCGACTCGGCGGTGGTAAGCGCCAAGGACATGGGCGGCGGCTATGTCGGCGGCCTGCTCGACCCGGCGCAGATCGCCTTCACCGGCCCGGTCATCACACCGAACGCAGCCGAGGCGGGCAAGAAGGACACGGCGATCATGTACCCCGGCCAGGTGACGCGCGTGATGGCCACCTTCAAGCGCCCCGGCAGCTACGTCTACCACTGCCACATCCTCTCGCACGAAGACCACGAGATGATGCGGCCCTACCGCGTCGGGCCCTGAGGGAAGCGTGACGCCCTGAGGGGCGGCCCGGGCAACCGGGCCGCCCCTTTTCACGCCAGGGCACGATCAAGTCAGGGCACGATCCAGTCGCTCTCGGGCTCGAGCTGGCGCCTGGCCGTGTTGCCGAAACGCAGGATGTAGGCACCCTTGGACGCGTAGCGCTGGTCGGTGCCCAGCACGAAGCGCGGGAAGGCCGCCGTGGCAGCGGCGTTGCCCATGGTGGACGCGGCCGATTCGATCAGCTCGATGACGTGCTCGCGCAACAGCACGCCCTGCGTGCGGTACAGGGATTCGGCCAGCACGGCGCAGGCGGTCAGGGTGTTGCCCTGCAGGCGCTCGTCGGCCGGCGCCACACGCAAACGGGTGAGCCACGGATGCAGGTTGAAGGCGGCACGCTGGGACCAGCGCCCCGGCGCGTCCACGGGCCACAGCAGGCGCGTCGGCCGGCGCCAGGCGGCGTTCAGGGGAATGCTCTCCAGCCCGCCCAGTTGGCCCGAGGCAAACACCACGGCGCCGGCGGGCGGCAGCGGCGCGCGGCGCATGAGCCGAGCCACGTCTTCGGTGCGCAACCACAGCACCAGTGCGTCGCCCGGTCCCAGGTCGGCGAAGAGCCGGGCCTGGGTGCCTTGCGCCGGGGCCAGGGCAGCGTTGTCGAGCACGCGGTCCTCCACCTGCACGGCGCCGCCGGCCAGCGCCGTGCGCAAGTCGGCGGCGGCGGCGGCGCCCGCACCTTCGCCACGGTGCAGCTGCACCACCCGGCGCAGCGGCGGCTGCAGCGTCTCCTCGCCCAGGTGGCTGGCCACCACGGCCGCTTCCAGTGCCACGCCGCGAGAGAGGTAGAAGTTGTAGACCCCTTCGGTGGCGTCGCCGGGCAGGTCGACGTTGGGCAGCAGGCAGGGCAGGCGCTGGGCGTCGCAGAAGCGGTGCACGGGGCCCCACTCGTCGCGGCCCAGGCCCGACACCATGGCGAACACCGGCTGGCCCTCATAGGCCGCGCGCAGCTGCTGCTCCCAGCCCGAAGCCGGCCCCTGCAGTGTCCACTCGTGCAACACCCAGCTGGTCTCGCCCGCCGGGCCGGTGCGCGAAGGGCGCTTGTCGGCGACGCAGGCGCGCAGCGTCTGCAGGAAGACGTTGCGCTGGGCCGGATCGGCGTCGGGCGTGACCACCGTGGCCAGGTGCACGCGCCCGCCCAGATCCACACCGGCGGAAGGCCCGGCGCCGAGCGTGTCCATGTAGGCCTTGAGCGCGGCCATCTCCGCGTCACCCAGCTCGTAGCGCGGCATCAGGTAGTGGAAGCGCCGGCCCTCGGTGTCGACGCCTTCGCGCATGGCCACGGCCAGGCTGGTGGCGTCGTAGGGCTTGCGCGTGCGGAAGGGAAAGTCGCGGAAGCCCACACCGGCAGCGCGCCGCGGCTCGCGCTCGCCCGGCCGGCGGAAGCGCTCGTACAGGGCCGGCGCGATGATCGGCGGCACGGTGATCTGGCCCTCGGAGGCGCCCATGCCGCTGCGCCGGTGGCACAGCACGCAGGCCGCCTCGCGGCCGACCACGGCGGTGGCGCCGTCGCGCACGCCGCGCAAGGGCTCGCCCGAAGGCAAGCGGCCTTCGAGGTACAGGGCGCGGCCCACGGCGACGGGGTCGGGTTCGGCGCACCAGGCGGCGCCGGCCAGTCCGGCCACAGCCAGCGCCAGCGCCAGCCGGGTGCGCAAGGTATGCGCCTTCATGTCTAGTTCTCCTTGGCGCGGGCCACGCCCGCCGCCAGACACAGGTCGTCCCAGGCCTTGGCCTTGTCGGACGGGGTGCGCAGCAGATAGGCCGGGTGGTAGCTCACGACCAGCGGCACGCCGTGGTAACGGTGCACGCGGCCGCGCAGCTTGCCGATGGGTTCTTCGCTGCGCAGCAGCGCCTGCACCGCAAAGCGACCCATGGCCAGGATCAGGCGCGGGCGCAGCAGTTCGATCTGACGCAGCAGGAAGGGCTCGCACTGCGCCAGCTCCAGCGGCGCCGGGTTGCGGTTGCGCGGCGGACGGCACTTCAAGGTGTTGGCGATGTAGACGCGCTGCGCGGCCGGCGCATCGCCTTCCGTGCTGCGCGTGAGCTGCAGCGCGGCCAGCATGCGGTCGAGCAGCTGACCGGCGGCGCCGACGAAGGGCTCGCCCTGCTGGTCTTCCTGCTCGCCCGGGGCCTCGCCCACCACCATCCAGTGGGCCTGCGGGTGGCCCACGCCGAACACCGTCTGCCGCCGCGTCTCACACAGGCCGCAGGCGCGGCAGGCGGCAACGGCCTCGCGCAGCGCCGGCCAGTCCAGCGCGGCGACTTCGGGGCGCAGGGGCGCGGCCGTCGGCGGTCCGGCCGGCATGGCCGCAGCAGCCGGAACGGCCGGCGTGGGTGGCGGGGTGACGGTCTGTCGCGTCACCGCCCGCAGGGGCGCTGGTGATGCCGGCTCCGCGACGTGCGGCGCAGGGGTAGTGCCGGGGGTCAAGGGCGGCTCCGGCGCGCCGGGTGCAGCCTGCGCCAATGGCGGCGTCCACACGCGCAGGCCCATGTGGCGCAGCAAGGCCTGCTGGCGTTCAGTCCACATCGGGCGCTCCGTCCAGCGCGGGCGTCGTGCGCAGGGCCTTGCGCATGACCACGGCGTCCTCGCGTCGATCAGCCCCAGGGTAGTAGCCGCGGCGCAGGCCCACTTCGGCCAGGCCCAAGTCGCGGTACAGCGCGCGTGCGCGTTCGTTGCTGGCACGCACTTCGAGCCACAGCGTTTCGAGCCGCAGGGCGCGGCCATGGGCCTGCACCTCGGCCAGCAGCGCGCGCCCCAGGCCGCGGCCCTGGTGGCGCGGCGCGATGCTGATGTTGAGCAGGTGCAGCTCGTCCACGCCGACCATGGCGACGAAGTAGCCGACGAGCTCGTCGCCGGGGGCGATCAGCACCTCGGCCAGGTAGCCCGCGGCCAGCGAATCGATGAAGTTGCCGCGCGACCAGGGATGGCTGTAGGCCACCTGCTCGATGGCCATCACCGCCCCCAGGTCGTCCAGCCGCATGACGCGGCGCTGCGCCTGCGGCGCGGCCGGCCGCGGCTGCCACAGCGCGTTCATCAGGTCGCCCCGGCCGCCAGGCGCGCCGCTTCGCGCTCGCGCGTGGTCAGTGCCACGCGGTCGCGCAGGTACAGCGGCAACGCGGCGGCGGCGTCCACGCCCTCACCCGCCCGGGCCGCGGCCAGTGCCAGGCGCAGCAGCGCCGCGGCGCGGTCGTCCTCGTGCACGACGCGCAGCCCCGTGGCGGGCAGCGCCAGGCGCGGGCCGAAGGCTGCCAGCGCCGAGCCCGCCAGCGCGTCCCAATGCACGCCCTGCCAGGCCTGGGCCAGCGCGTCCAGCGCGTACAGGGCCGGCGCCTGCAAGGCCTGCCAGCGCCCGCCCTGCCAACGGTAGCGGCCCGCGTAGACCTCGTCCATGCGCGCGTCCATGGCCACCGCCACTTCGGCGTCGTCTTCCAGACCGGCCTGCCAGCGCGCGTCTTCGGCCACGATCAGCAGGCTGTCCAGCGGCAGCAGGGGCAGTCCCAAGCCCAGCCCCAGGCCCTGGGCCACGGCGCAAGAGGTGCGCAGACCCGTGAAGGCACCGGGGCCGCAGCCGAAGGCGATGGCGTCCAGATCGGCGTGGCACAGGCCAGCGTCCTGCAGCAGCGCCTGCACCTGCGGCAACAGCAGCACCGAGGCCTGCGCGCCACCGGCCAGCACGCGCGCCCAGGCCCCCTGCGGCGTGTGCAGCGCCAGCGCGAGCTTGTCGGTGGAGGTGTCGAAGGCCAGAACGCGCAAGGCAGCCACCGGCCCGGGCGGTGAAGGCATGCGGCCAGTTTAGCCGTGCGATCATCGCCGCCATGCGCAGCCATGGGACGCCCTGGGTCGAAAGCCGAGCGCGCCTGCAGCGCGCGACCTTGGCCGCGGCACTGTGCCTGCCGCTGGTGGCAGCCGCGGCGCAGGCGCTGCCACCAGCCGTGCTGGCGGCGCTGCAACAGGCCGGCGTGCCGGCCGATGCGCTGTCGGTGGCGGTGCACGATGCCGTGAGCGGCAAGCCGGTGCTGCTGTGGCAGGACACACGCCCGGTGAACCCGGCCTCGCTGACCAAGCTGGTGACCACCTACGCCGCGCTCGACCGCCTGGGCCCGGCCTGGACCTGGGCCACGCCGGTGTGGCTGGGCGGCCCGGTGAAGGACGGCGTGCTCGAAGGCTCGCTGTTCATCAAGGGCAGCGGCGACCCGCGCCTGGTGATCGAGCGCCTGTGGCTGCTGCTGCGCCGCGTGCAGCAGCTGGGCGTGCGCGAGATCCGCGGCGACATCGTGCTCGACAGCAGCGCCTTTGCCGTGCCCGATGCGGCGCCGGGTGAGTTCGACGGCGAGCCGCTGCGGCCCTACAACGTGCGCCCGGCGGCGCTGTTGTTCAACTTCCGCTCGGTGCTCTATAGCTTCGTGCCCGACCCCGGCGCCGGCGTGGCGCGCGTGGTGGCAGAGCCGGTGCTGACCGGCACCCAGGTCGACGCCAGCGTGCCGCTGGCCGCCGGCCCCTGCGAAGACTGGCGCGGCGCGCTCAAGGCCGGATTCGAGCCCGGCCGCGTGCGTTTTGCCGGCAGCTACGCTGCGGCCTGCGGCGAGCAGACCTGGGCCGTGGCCGACCCCCAGCCCGCCACCCACGATGCGCGCCTGATCGAGACCCTGTGGCGTGGCCTGGGCGGCGTGTTGCACGGGGTGGCGCGCGACGGCGCGGCGCCGGCCGAGGCCAGGCCCAGCTTCGAGCTGCGCTCGCCGCCACTGGCCGAGGTGGTGCGCGACATCAACAAGATGAGCAACAACCTGATGGCGCAGCAGCTGTTCCTGACGCTGGCGCGCGAGGCCGCGCCGCTGGAGCCGGCCACGCCCGACGCGGCGCGTGCGCTGCTGTTGCGCTGGCTGGCGCAGCGCAGCGGCGGATTCGGTGGGCCGGGCAACGAGCTGGTGCTGGACAACGGCTCGGGTCTGTCGCGGCTGACACGCATCAGCGCACAGCGCCTGGCGCGGCTGCTGCTGCAGGCCTGGGACAGCCCGGTGATGAGCGAGCTGATGGCCTCGCTGCCGATCTCGGGGCTGGACGGCACGCTGCGGCGTTCACGCGCCACACCCGGCCGCGCGCACCTGAAGACCGGCTCGCTGCGCGACGTGACGGCGCTGGCCGGCTACGCGCTGTCCAACAACGGCCGCCGCTACGTGGTGGTGGCCATCGTCAACCACCCCCAGGCCGGCGCCGCGCGGCCGGCGCTGGACGCGCTGGTGCAATGGGTGCTGAGCGACGTGCCCCGTTTCAGACCATGAGGCCGCGATGACACTGCAGGACACCCTGGGCTATGCAGCTGCCGCGCTGACCACCGGCTCGTTCTTGCCGCAGGCCTGGCTGACGCTGCGCACGCGTGATGTGAGCGGCATCTCGCTGGGCATGTATTCCAGCTTCACCGCGGGCGTGGCGCTGTGGCTGGCCTACGGTGTGGCGCTGGGGCAATGGCCCATCGTCGCAGCCAACGCCGTGACCCTGGCGCTGGCCGCGACGATCCTGGTGACCAAGATCGTGGTCGACCGTCAGAAGGCGAAGTAGGCGCCCGCGGTGTAGGTGCTGGGCCTGAAGTCGATGGTGGTGCGGATCACCGTGGCGCCCACGGCCACCAGGTCACTCTTGACCTTGGCGCGGCCGTAGCTGACGAACAGGCCCCAGTCCTTGCCCAGCGCCAGGTTGGCGCCCACGTGCGCCGCCCAGCCAACCGAATCTTCGATCTTCACGTCCCAGCCGTAGGGCGACTTCACGTCGGTGAACTTGGTGTAGTTGATGCCCACACCGACGTAGGGCCGGAACAGGGCACCGGTGCTGCCGAAGTGGTAGTTGCACAGCAGCGTGGGCGCCACGTTCTTGGCCGACAGCACCTCGCCCAGGAAGGCCACGCTGCCGGTGGCGCGCGCCTTGATGGTGGGCGGCACGCCCAGCACCAGTTCGACGCCGAGGTTGCGGCCGATGTCGTATTCGAGGGTCAGCAGCGGTGTGTTGGCAGCGCCGACCTCGGCATCGGCGCCGGCCGGGATGCCCACGCCGGTGACGCCGCTGGTGCGCGAGTCGGGGGCGTAGCGGATGACGCCGCCCTTGACGGTCCAGACCTGGGCCTGGGCCGCACCGCAGGCCACCAATGCAGCCAGCGCGAGGAGTCGGAGAGGTTGATGCATGCGCGTCTTTCCGGGTGCGGTGGTCAGCTGATCCAGCCGAAGGCGCGAAGCTGCAGAACGACGTAGTCGCTCAGAGCCTTGTGCCCGCCGGGCGTGGGGTGGATGGAGTCGGCAAACAGCCAGGTGGCGGCGTCGGCACCGGTGCGCATGCCATTGAACGGGACGCCGGGGGTGTCGTTGCAGAACAGTGATGAGCCGCCGCGTTCGGCACCGCCCGTGATGAGCGAGATCTTGGCGGCGTCGCAGGTCGGCACCTGGACGTTGACAAAGCCGTACTTGGCGGGCGAGGCGATGGCGTCGTTCAGCAGCAGGTTCGGATCGATCAGCTTCACCGGCTGGCCCGTCAGCCCGTCGCGCAGCCACAGGCTGAAGGTGTCGGTGAGCGCACTCAGCACCGGCACCGTCGGCGCGGTGGTGGGCGAAGCCAGCAGGCCGGCGGCCAGCGGCGTGGCCGAGAAGTTGAGGGGCAGCACCACCGCCACGTAGCGGCCACCCTTGCCGAGGATCTCGGTGCGGATGTAGCCGGCCAGCTCTTGTGCAGCCACCTTCATGGCCGCCTGCGCCGCCGTCTGTGCCTGGAATAACTGGAGGTTGGCCTGGTCGGCCGTGATCCTGCCTGCGACCGCATCGGTCTGGATCTGCGTGGCCGCTGCGCCGAAGGCGCCGAACTGCACCAGCGCATCGTTGTTCCCTGCCAGCACCACGACCAGGTCACTGGCCTTGAAGCTGGTGAAGCGCGCCAGGTGATTGGCGATCTGCGTCTTCAAGGGCACAGTGAGCGCGCCGCTGGTGCGGCCGATGCCGTTGGGATCGGTGACGCGGGCACCGCCCTGGCCGTAGAGGGTGCAGCTACCGGCCAGTGCCGGAACGGCCGCCGCCGGGCAGGCTTGCGACGCCCCGGCAAAGCCAACCTCGGCCGGCGTGGCCGCGATGCCCAGCGTGGTGGCCAGGTTCTCGACCCAGACCTTGCCAGTACTGCCGTTGACCGTGAAGCGGCCGCCGAAGTAAGGCGGCACGCCGTCGGCCGTAAGCGAGGTGGCCGGCGCATAGGCACCGGCGTCGCTGAGGCTGTCGCCGAAACTCACCACCGCGGTGAACGTGCCCTGGGTCGTGGGTGCGCCGGCGGTGTCGCCGCTGCCCGGCACGTCCAGGTCGTCGCCGCCGCAGGCGGCCAGCACAGCGACGGCAAAGGCCGTCAATGCCCAGGATCGGAAGTTGCTCATGGATTCCCCGCGCAGGTCTCGATCGGATGCGGACGACACGGCCAAAAGCACGATCGTTCGCATGAGTCGAGGGCACTATACGAGGGCATCTCCCCGGGCTCTGCGGGGGAAAACCCATGCGCCGCGCCGCAAGCCGGTGCGGCGCCACCCCAGCGGGGGAAGGGCTAGAACGGGTTGCGGCGCGCCCGGTCCACGGCCAGTTGGGCCAGTTGGTTCTGGCCGCCGGGCGCCAGGCGCGTGCCGTCGGCCCACAGGAACTGGTTCGCATCGGCGCCCGCCAGCACCGTGGAGGTGTCGCAGGCCGGCAACTCGACCGTGCACACGCCGTCGCTGGCATTGACCAGCCCGAAACTGCCCGGCGAAATGTTGGCGCCCTGGAAGCGCAGGTCGGCCTGTATCAGGCCGATGAAGCGCCCGTCCAGCAGCACACTCACGCTCAGCTGCTCGTTGAATTTCGCGCTCATGTTGGCCAGGAGCGCGGCGCGGTCGATGTCGAAGTTCTCGGACTTTTCCTTGCGGGCAAAGGGCGTCAGGCCGACATCGGGGATGGTCGAGACGATGACCTTGGCCCCCAGCGCCACCAGCCGGTTGACGGCCGCCGCCAATTGCCGGCCGCGTGCGCCGGCCTCGGCCACCAGGTCGACTTCGGGTCGGCTGGGGAACTGCCGGTAGAGCTCGATGATGTCGTTGACGCCCACCATCACCAGCGCCAGGTCGTTGGCGCGAAAGCCGCCGGCCGCCACCTGGGCCTCGATCTGCGCCGTCAGGTCCGCAACCCGCGTGCCGACCGCGGCAAACATCAGCGCGCGCGGCTCTGCGCTGGTCGGGTTGCATTCGGCGAAGCTCATGCCGTAGAAGCCGGCCACCGACTGCACCCACAGCGGCGCCAGGCCACAGTTGAACGTGCCGTCGGCGTCCAGGCCGTTCACGCCGTAGCGGCGCCCGTCGGTGGTGAGTGCGCTGGTCTCGTCGCCGAAGGCCAGGATGCGCCCCGGCGCGAAGGTCTCGAACTGCGAGGTGCCGCCGCCGCAGGACGCCAGCCCGGCCAGCGCCGCCGCGCAAACCAGGCCGGCCAGGGCACGCTGCGTTCGCCGTGCGGCCTTGCTGCTGAAGATCATCTGTGCTCCGAATAGGGGGTGACACGCTGCCGGTTCGGCAGCCGTGGCGTCAGGCGGCGGCGCGCTGCAGACGATCCCGGACACCGTCCCAGGCCGCGTCTGCGGGCGGACGCTCGACCCAGATCGCCGCAACGCCGGCGCCGTCGAGCTCGCGCAGCACGGCAAACAGTTCGTGCGCCGCAGCCGCCGCATCCGACGGCATCAGCCGGAAAAGCCAGCCAGGCCCCGCCTCGGGATCGCCGCGGGAATATACCGCGATGGGGGCGGCGGCCCCGGCCGGCGCAGCCTGCAGGCGCCGGCGCAGTTCGGCCGTGCCCAGCAACAGCAGCGGCACCTGCGGCGCGTAGTGCGATTCCAGCATGCCCGAGGCGCGCGGCGATTGCGCGTCAGCAGCCGCCAGCGGCTGGCCCAGCAGCTGCTCGAGCTGCAGCCGGTCGATCTGCCCGGGCCGCAGCAGCGCCGGCTGATCGCGCGTGCAGTCGACGATGGTGGACTCGATGCCCACGGGGCAGGCGCCGCCGTCCAGCACCAGCAGCGCGTCGCCCAGCTCCTGGCGCACGTGCTCCGCCGTGGTCGGGCTGATGCGGCCGAAGCGGTTGGCGCTGGGCGCCGCCACGCCGGGCACGCCCAGCCGCGCAGCCTGCTGCAGCAGCGCGCGCGCCACCGGATGCGCCGGCACCCGCAGGCC
>JALHPY010000101.1 GCA_022842305.1 Rubrivivax sp. | reverse complement strand
GATTGCAGCTGCGGCAGCAGTTCCTCGGCCTCTTCTTCGAAGATGGGGAACAGGTCGGTGTCGATGGCGTCGACCGCGTCGATGTCGTCGGCCTCGGCCTGCGCCGCCATGGCGGCGGCAGCGGCCTCTTCGGGCTGGGCGGCCGCGGCCACGGCCTCGGCGGGCAGCCAGCCCTCGGGCGCCTGGTCTTCCAGCGCATCCAGCGCCGCTGCGTATTCGGCAATCGGCGGCACGGGCAGGCGCTCGTGCTCGGCCAGACGCGCCGTCAGCTCGGGGTCCACGCCGTGCAGGAAACCGGCGGCAAACTGGTGCAGCAGGCGGCGGATCTCGTCGGCCGCCTCACCGAACAGGCGACCCTCGCCCTCGCGGCCGTGGCCCGCGTTGTGCGAACGCACCAGCGCGTGTTCGAGCGAGCGCGCCAGCACCGACAGCTCGGTGTAGCCCACCGTGCCGCAGTTGCCGGCCAGCGAATGCGCCAGCGCCGAACAGCTTTCGGGTACCGGGTGGCGTTCGTACTCGACCGCCCATTCGGCCAGTTCGGTGACCAAGCGGCGCGACTGCTCGTCGGCCTCATTCAGGAAGATGTTGAACAGCGGAATGCTGATGCGCAGCGGGCCGATGACGCGCACCGGCTCTTCCTCGACCGGCGCCGGCTCGGCGGCTTGCAGCGCGTCGCTCGCTTCGGCAACAGGCTCGGGGGCCGGCTCGAACGGCAGATCGGGCTCCAGCAGCAGGTCGGGCTCGGCCGCGGCGGCGGGCGGCGCCTCGGCTTCGGCGGGCGCTGGCGCGAACGCCGGCAGCACCAGCGTGGCCTCGACCTCGGACGGCGCCGCTGCCAGGTCGAAATCCAGCGCAAAGTCGGGCTGCGGCGCTGCGGCTCCGTCGATGTCCAGCGCGATGTCGGCGCCGCCATCGGGCGCTTCAGCGCCCAGGTCGAGGATGTCCTGCGGACCGGCCTCGGCCGGCGCCGCGTCGGCCGGTTCGGTTGGCGCCGCGGGTTCGGGCGCGCTGCCGAACAGGTCGCCCAGGTCGGCCAGGTCTATCTCCAGGGCTTCGCCGGCTGGCGTGGGCGCCTGCGGCAACGGCGGCAGCAGCTGCGTCACCTCGTAGCTGGCTTCCGGCGGCAGCGTGTCGTCGGCGCGCGGCGGCAATGCCTGGGTCACCTCGGGCAGCGCTGCTGCGTCGGCCGGGGCCGGCGGCGCTTCGGCAGCGGGCTCGCCCAGGTCGAACGAGAAGCTCAGCGCCTCGGCCGCAGGAGCCGCCTCGACCGGCGCGGGCAGGCCCAGCTCCAGGTCGGCGGCGCTGGGCAGGTCGGACACGCGATCGGCCAGCGTCGGCAGGGCGAAGTCGGCGCCCAGGTCCAGCGGGGGTTCCTGTTCGCCCGGACCTTCGGATTCGAACGCCGACAGCGACAGCTCGAACGCGGGCTCTTCGGCCACGGCCGGTGGCAGCAGCGCGGCGGCGTCGGGCACGCTCAGCACCAGGGTGGGCTCGTCGCCCGCGGCAGCCAGGGTGGCCGGCTCGGGCTCGGGCTCGGGCGCGAGATCGAGCACCAGGTTGGGCAGTTCGGGCTCGGGCGGCGCCGGCGGCGCGGCCAGGGCGGCGTCGGGCGCCGGGGCCAGCATCTGGATGGGAGCCTCGATCGGCAGGCGCGTGCCTTCCAGGCGCAAGGTGTCGGCAGCCTTGGCCACGGCGGCCGGGTTGTGGCCGTCGTTGCGGTTGGCAGCGATGGCCTCGGCCCAGTCGGCAAAGTAGGACAGCGCCTCGCCGGTCAGGATGCGCAGCGGCCCGTCCATGCGCGGGGCAAGGGCCAGGCGGGCGTTGTAGAGCTGTTCGCAGGCCCAGGCGGCCTCGCCGAAGTCGCGCAGCCCGACCATGCGCGAGCTGCCCTTGAGCGTGTGGAAGGCGCGGCGCACGGTGGTCATGTCGCCGGCGTTCTCGGGTGCATCGGCCAGGCGCTCGAGCGCGGCGCGGGCATCGGTGACGACCTCGCGCGCTTCTTCGATGAAGATCTCGCGCATCTCGGCGTCTTCCTCGAGCCCGGTGCCGCCCAGCGGCGTCGGGGTCGGGGGCGGCACCGGCGCCGGCGGGGGCTCGGGCGGGGCTGCTGCGGCTTCGGCCGCGGCCGCGGCCTGGGCCAGTTCCCGCACCGGGAACTCGATGGTCGGCGGTTCGGCGAAAACGGACACCGGCTCTTCGTCGAGCGCGGCAAAGGCCGAGACGCGCTCGGACTGGCCCATCACGGCGCTGAGGCAGCCGAATTCGGGGTCGAAGCGGAACAGCGACTTGGCCAGCGCCGGCTGCACGCTGAGCATGTCGATGAGGAAGCTCAGGGCGCCCAGGTTGTCGGCCAGGCGGTCGAAGGTGCCGGCCTGGATGGCGCGCTGCGGGTCGACCTCGGTCTGGGCCAGCGCGTCGACGTCGTCGCGCATGTGGATCACGGCCTGCGAGGCATGCGGAAGGTCGAGCACCGAGAGCACGCCGCGCATCGCCGACAACTGCGCCGGCACCGGGATCAGCACCTGGCGCTCGGCCGGGTGGCGGAAGTACTGGTCGATCTGCTTTTCGATCTCGGACAGCGATGCGCGCAGCTCCTGCACCACGCTGCCCATGGTCTGACGGTCGGAGACGCGGCGGTACAGCTCCTCCATCCACAGGTCCAGCGGCTGCGGGTCGGCGCCGCCGCGCACCTCGTCGATGCGGTGCGCCAGGCGCTGGATGCGCTCGGCCAGTTCGGGCTGGTCGAACTCGCCGTCTTCGAGCGAGGCGTCGAGGTAGAGGATGCCGGTGGCCACTTCCATGGCCAGGGCCGGCGGCGGCGCGGTGTTGGCAGCCACGGTCTGCTGCACCGTGGCCTGCAGCGCCGCGGCCAGCACGTCGCCCGAGGGAAACAGCCGCGTGAGCGACTCGCCCACCAGCGTGAACTGCTCGGGCAATGAACCGATGCGGTGCTGCTCGCCGCCCGCGGCGGCCGACCAGGAGTCGCGCGCCGCGGCCACGCGCTTGCGCGCCAGGGCCAGCAGCGCCGGGTCGAAACGTCCCAGGCGCGGCGTGTCGTAGTCGGAAGTGGGGTGCTCCTGCAGGTGCCAGCCCTGGCGCACCGCGGCCAGCCGCGGCACGTGCTGGCCGGGCGCGGGCGGGCGCGCATGGCTGCAGAAGAACAGCAGGTCCTGGGCCAGGCGGTCCGAGGTCTCGGGCTGGCCGTGCACGCTCAGGCGCAGCTGCGCCAGCAGGCGCGATGCGAAGCGCTTGGTGAAGTTGTCGCTGGCGATCAGGCCGGCGGCCTGGGCCTCGAACACCGCCGCCGCCAGCTGCCAGAAGGTGGCCAGCTTGCGGCTGCCTTTGCGCAGCCGCGCGTCGGCGCCCAGGTCGGCGCACAGGTTGCTCATGCGCGTCAAGGGGCCGCCCGCCGGGTCGCGCCCGCTGTCGCGCATCAGCGCCAGCACCAGGGTCTCGAGCTCGCCGCGCGCGTCGTCGTCGGCGGCGCGTGGCGTGGCCGCCGGGTCGGGCGGCAGCTCGAGCCACTGCCAGTCGATCTTCCACAGGTCGGCCGGGTGCACGCGGTCGGCGCCGGCCAGTTGCAGCGCGGCGCGGTACTGCGGGAACAGCGCCACCGGCGACACCGGCTTGCCCGCGAGCTGGCGCGCCAGGAAATCCAGCAGCGCGAAGGACACGTGCTCGACCGTCTCGATCGCCGCGGCGTCGATGATGGCCGGCTTGGCGATCATGCGCTGCACCGCCAGTTCGCTGGAACGCAGCACGTCGGCCACCGCCGGCAGGCCCACCAGTTCGAGCGCGCCCACGCCCTGGTGCAGCTGGGTGCGCGCGCTGCGCAGGATGGCGGGATCGACGGCGTCGATCTCGCTGCCGCCGATGGTCTCGGCTTCTTTCAGGTAGCGGCGCAGCGCCTTGTGCGCGGTGTCCAGCGATCGACGCAATTCGCCGTGGACCCAGGCCAGGGCGCTCAGGTCGTCGCGGGCAAGGCCGCTGTGGTCGCTGGCTTTGTCCATGGTGTCTTGCATCGTGGGTGTGCCGGCGGCCCCGTCAGGCGATCTTGAACCGCGCCACCGACGCCTTCAGCTCCTCGGCGCTGCGCGACAGTTCGCGCACCATGTGGCTGGTCGAGCGCGTGCCCTCGGAGGTCTGCTCGGTCACCGCAAAGATGTGCTGGATGTTCTCGGCCACGACGTTGGCCGACTGTGCCTCGCGCGCCGCCTCTTGCGAGATGCGCGCGATCAGGTCGGCCAGTTCGCGCGTGACGCGATCGATGTCGCCCAGCGCGGCGCCGGCGGCATCCGACAGGCGCGCCCCCTCGACCACGCCCTGCGTGCTGCGCTCCATGGCGCCCACGGCGTCCTGGGTGTCGGTCTGGATGGTGCGCACGATGGCGGCGATCTGGCGCGTGGCGTCGCCGGAACGCTCGGCCAGGCGCTGCACTTCCTCGGCCACCACGCTGAAGCCGCGGCCGGCTTCACCGGCGCTGGCCGCCTGGATGGCGGCGTTCAGCGCCAGCACGTTGGTCTGCTCGGTGATGTCCGAGATCAGTTCGGTGATTTCGCCGATCTCCTGTGACGATTCACCCAGGCGCTTGATGCGCTTGGAGGTGTCCTGGATCTGGTCGCGGATGGCGTTCATGCCGCCGATGGCGTTCTGCACCGCCTGCAGGCCGGTCTCGGACGCGCGCAGCGACTGGCGCGCCACGCTGGCCGTCTCTTGCGCCTGAGCCGACACGTCCTTGATGCGCTCGGCCATCTGCAGCACCGATTCGCCGGTGTCGCGGATCTCGCGCAGCTGCTCGGTGGATGCCGCCAGCAGCTCGGTGGAGGTCTGCTCGACCTGCTGCGTGGTCTCGGTCACGCGGCCCACCGTGGTCTGCACCTGCTCGACCAGCGTGCGCAGCTCTTCCACCGTGTAGTTGACCGAGTCGGCGATGGCGCCGGTGATGTCTTCGGTCACCGTGGCCTGCTGCGTCAGGTCGCCCTCGGCCACCGTCTGCAGCTCATTCATGAGCCGCAGAATGGCCGCCTGGTTGGCATCGTTCACGCGCTTGGCTTCCTGCTCCTGGCGCTCGGCGTCGTGGCGCTGGGCGTCGGCCATGCGCGTGCGGCTGCCCTGGTCGAGCACGAACAGGCGCAGCGAACCCAGGGCGCTGATCACCAGCATCACCAACGCGACCAGGCCGAACAGCAGGTTCAAGCCGCCGAAGCCGCTGATGCCGGTCAGGCTCTGCTGCAGCTTGTCCAGACCCAGGCGCAGCGGTTCGCTGTCCTTGACGACCTCGGCCTGCGCATTGCGCACCGCCACCAGGCCCTGCAGGTTGCCCAGGATCGCGGCGGCCTCGGTGCGCGTCTGCTCGTACTGCTTGAGCAGCAGCTGCAGCTTTTCGCGCAACTGCGGCTCGCGCGTGCCGGGCAGGCGGAGTTCGGGATTGCCGTCGATCACGCCCTGCGCGATCTCCTTGAAGGAGTTCAGGTCCTTGCCGAGCAGGAACACGGCCTCGGCGCTGACACCGTCGCTGGTGAGGAATTCGTTGGCGCTCTTGCCGATGCGCTGGGTGAGCATCACCAGCTGGCCCACCGCCGACAGCTCGGCCGCCGAGGCGCCGCCCTGCAGCTTGAGCGAGGACACGGTTTCGGCGGTCTCCAGCAGGTCGGCGCTCTGGCGGTTGATGGCGCGCAGCGCCACGCCCACCTGGGTGAGGGTCTTCTGCTGGCCGAGCACGATGGCGGCATTCTTCTCGGCGCGGGCCACCAGGGGCAGCAGGGCGTTCACGTCTTCCATCAGCGCACCCGGCGCGGCGGGCACATCGCCGTCGCCGGTGGCCAGGCTGCGCAGGTTGCGGGTGAGGATCTCGATGCTCTCGCTGACTTCGGGGAAGGCCGCGGCATTGCCGACCAGCGCCTGCGACACCGATTTGGCCAGACGTTGCGACTGCGTCGTGGCCTGACCGACGGCGGCAACCTGGATACCGCTGCGGCTGACGCCGGTGAGGGTCAGCACCGTCACCAGCAGCAGCAGTGCCAGACCCACGGCGAACACGATCACCAGCACGCGCTGCTGCCGCGGCAGGGGCAGGTGGCCGATGAGGGGGAAGCCGCTGCCCTGGTCGGCCGGTTGCTGCTGGGTGCTGCCGTGGGCCTCGCTGTACTCGGCCGCCAGCTCGGAGGGCGCGGCCTCGGAGATGATGGACGAATCGCCGCGTTCGCCGTGGTCGCCGCGACCGATGTCGGGCGACAAGGTACTCTGGCCCAGGCGCACCGTGGCTTCCATGGGGTTGGGCGACTGCGTCATCTCGTCGAAGGCCGGCGGCCTGGAGTTCCCGAGGTCGGGTTTGGCGCGGCCGGAGCCTGTGATCCTGTCCAGGAAGCTCATGTCATCCTCTTCTAAGCTGGTGTTCCGGCGCAGGGCACGCCGCGGCCGGAGGGGAAGAGTGGGCCCGCGTCACTGGGGTACCTTCGTGCTGCGCACGCCGGTATTCGCCTTGGGGCGGCCCGGCGTGCTCATGCGGCAATGGCGAGAAACTGGTCGTTGCGGGCCAGCGCCACGAGATCGATCTCCTGCCAGCGCCGGCCCTCGGCGTCGCTGAACACCGCGCCGGCAAACGCCGGCCGCGGCTGGCCATCATCGGGAACGGGCTGCAGCTGGTCGGCGTTGCGCAGGCCGGCCAGGCGGTCGACCACCACCGCGCAATGCGCCCCCAGCTGGGCGTTGAAGGCCAGCAGCCGATGCTGGTCGCGCACCGCATCGCGCAGCATGGGCACGCGCAGGCCCAGGAAGGCCGCCAGATCGACCACGCCGTGCAGGCCGCCGCGCAGGTTGGCCACGCCCAGGAACCAGGGCTGGGTGTGCGGCACCGCCACCAGCGTGCCCACCGGGAAGATCTCGCCGGCCGTGGGCAGCGGCACCAGCAGGCCCAGGCCGGCGCATTCGATCGCCAGCCAGGACTTGACGCGCGCCTCGGTGCGCGCCAGCTGCAGGCGCTGGGCCAGCCGGCCCTGCAGTTCGCGCAGCGCTTCGCGGTTGGCCATGTCAGATGCCCCCTCGCTGCATCAGCGCGGCGGCCGGCCGGCGGTGGCGAAGCGGCTGCGCCGCGGACGTGGGCGTCGCCATTCAGTCGAAGGCTTTGATCTTGGTGACCAGCTCTTCGGCATTCACGGGCTTCACGATGTAGTCGCGCGCGCCCTGCCGCATGCCCCAGACCTTGTCGGTTTCCTGGTTCTTGCTGGTGCACATGATCACCGGCACGTCGGCGAAGCGCGGGTCGCGGGTGATGCTGCGCGTCAGCTGGAAGCCGTTCTGCCCGGGCATGACCACGTCCATCAGGATCAGGTCGGGCTTGTCTTCGGCCAGGCGGCGCAGGGCTTCCTCGCCGTTCTCGGCGGTGCGCACGGTGTAGCCGCGCTTGCCGAGGATCTCGGAGAGGTGGTGCAACTCGGTCTTCGAGTCGTCGACGACGAGGATCTTCTGGATCGGCATCGTTCGGTCCTTGTTGTCAGCTGGCGCTGCGGCGGTAGGACTCGACCGCGCGCAGGAGCTGTTCTTTTGTGAAGGGCTTGGTCAGGTAGTCCTCGGAGCCCACCATGCGGCCCCGCGCCTTGTCGAACAGGCCGTCCTTGGACGACAGCATGATCACCGGCACGTGCGCGAAGCGCGGGTTGCGCTTGATGATGGCGCAGGTCTGGTAGCCATCGAGCCGCGGCATGAGGATGTCGCAGAAGATGAGCTCGGGGTCGTGGTCATTCACCTTGGCCAGCGCGTCGAAGCCGTCTTCGGCCAGCACGACCTCGTGCCCGCCCTGGCGCAGAAAGATCTCGGCGCTGCGGCGAATGGTGTTGCTGTCGTCAATGACGAGCACCTTGGCGCCGCTTGCCGCGCCCGCGTCAGACCCCGAAGTCTCCAAGCGCCATTCCCCCTCGAATGCCCGCCGCGCCCGCTGGGCTGCGGCAGCTTGTGTATCAGATACGCACCATCTCGAAGTCTTCCTTGCGCGCGCCGCACTCGGGGCATGTCCAGTTCATCGAGACATCGGCCCAGGCCGTGCCCGGTGGAATGCCGTGCTCGGGATCGCCTGCGGCTTCGTCGAAGATCCAGCCACAGATCAGGCACATCCAGGTTCGCGGTTCGCTCACGGTCAGACTGTCACGTCACTACAATGGAAGACGATTGTAGCCACGCAGTTCTGCTGATTCCCCAGGAATTGTCAGCACCTACAGATCGTTCCTCAGATTCCGCTAGAGGTTCGGCGCGTGCCGGGCCGAGGCACCAGCCCCGGCATGCTACCTGCGCCGAACCGGCACCGACTTCCCGCCAAGGCATCCCCCATGAACCCCGAACCCACACCGGCCCCGGACAACGAAGGCCTGGTGGCCGAGCCGCCACCGCCGGCCTGCGTGATGTGCTTCAACGCCAGCGACCCCAGCGGCGCGGGCGGCCTGTCGGGCGACATCGCCACGGTGGCCGCGATGGGCGCGCACGCGCTGCCCATCGTCACCTCGGTGGTCATGCGCGACACCGCCGACATCTTCGACCAGCACGACATCGACCCCGACGCCGTGGCCGAGCAGGCGCGCACCATCTTGGAGGACGTCACCCTCTCGGGCTGGAAGGTCGGCTTCCTGGGCACGGCCGACAACGTCAGCGCGGTGGCCGAGATCCTGTCCGACTACACCGAGATCCCGCTGGTGTCCTACCTGCCCAACCTGAGCTGGATGGACGAGGACCAGCTGCAGCCTTACCTCGACGCCTTCCGCGAGCTCATCCTGCCGGCCACCGAAGTGCTGGTGGGCAGTCACAAGACCTTGCAGGACTTTCTTCTGCCCGAATGGGACAGCGAGCGCCCGCCGTCGGCGCGCGAGCTGGCCGTGGCCGCGGGCGAGCACGGCACGCGCTACGTGCTGGTCACCGGCGTGATGCTGGCCGCCAAGCCCGGGGCCAAGCTGGGCCCCAGCGGCGCGCCCGAGCAGTTCATCGACAACATCCTGGCATCGCCGCAAGGCGCCATCACCGGCGAGAAGTTCGAACGCTTCGACACCAGCTTCGTCGGCGCCGGCGACACCCTGGCCGCGGCCCTGGCCGCGCTGCTGGCCGCCGGTGGCGAGCTGCAGCCGGCCGTGGGCGAGGCGCTGAGCTTCCTCGACCAGAGCCTGGACGCGGGCTTCCGCCCCGGCATGGGCCACATCGTGCCCGACCGCTTCTTCTGGGCCCTGCCCCCGCCTGAAGAGGGCGAGGGCGAACCCGAGGTCGGCGTCGGTACTGAGCCCGAGCCGCAGGATCCCAAGAACAAGCCCGCGCCACGCCGCGTCCACTGACAGCCAGGCCCCGAACCAAGATGCCCAGCACCACCCCCAGCAGCACCCCGGCCACCAACGAAGCCCTCTTCGCCCGCGCCCAGCGCGTCATCCCCGGCGGCGTCAACTCGCCGGTGCGCGCCTTCCGCGCGGTGGGCGGCACGCCGCGCTTCATCGCGCGCGCCGACGGCGCCTACATGTGGGACGCCGAAGGCAAGAAGTACATCGATTACATCGGCTCCTGGGGCCCCATGATCCTGGGCCACGGCCACCCGGCGGTGCTGGATGCCGTGCACAAGGCGGCGGCCGACGGCTTCAGCTTCGGCGCCCCCACCGAGCGCGAGATCGAACTGGCCGAGGCCATCATCGCCCTGGTGCCCAGCGTCGAGCAGGTGCGGCTGGTGAGCAGCGGCACCGAAGCCGGCATGAGCGCGCTGCGCCTGGCGCGCGGCTACACCGGCCGCAACAAGATCATCAAGTTCGAGGGCTGCTACCACGGCCACGCCGACGCGCTGCTGGTCAAGGCCGGCTCGGGCCTGGCCACCTTCGGCCACCCCACCAGTGCCGGCGTGCCGGCCGACGTGGTCAAGCACACGCTGGTGCTCGAGTACAACAATCTGGCCCAGCTGGATGAGGCCTTCGCAGCACAAGGCAGCGAGATCGCCTGCGTGATGATCGAGCCCATCGCCGGCAACATGAACTTCGTGCGCGCCAGCGTGCCCTTCGTGAAGCGGCTGCGCGAGCTGTGCACGCAGCACGGCGCGCTGCTGATCTTCGACGAGGTGATGACGGGTTTTCGCGTCGCCTTGGGCGGGGCGCAGAGCGTCTACGCCAAGCTGATCCCCGGCTTCAAGCCCGACATGAGCGTGTTCGGCAAGGTCATCGGCGGCGGCATGCCGCTGGCGGCTTTCGGCGCCAGCCGCGAGGTGATGAGCCGGCTCGCGCCGCTGGGCCCGGTGTACCAGGCCGGCACGCTGAGCGGCAACCCGGTGGCCACGGCCTGCGGCCTGGCCACGCTGAAAGAAATCTCGCGCCCCGGTTTCTACGAGGCGCTGGCGGCCAAGACGCGCTCGCTGGTCAAGGGCCTTGAAGGCGCGGCGCGCGATGCCGGCGTGCCGTTGGTCGGTGACAGCGAAGGCGGCATGTTCGGCTTCTTCTTCGTGGCCCAGCCGGGCGACGGCCTGCCGCAGAACTACCCCAGCGTGATGGCCACCGACCAGGCGCGCTTCAACCGCTTCTTCCATGGCATGCTGGATCGCGGCGTTTACCTGGCCCCGGCGCTGTACGAGGCCGGCTTCGTGAGCGCGGCGCACAGCGCCGACGACATCGCGGCCACCAGCCGCGCCGCCGGCGACGCGCTGCGCGCCTGATCGACCGGTCCGCCGCAGCCCTGCGGCGCTTGTCCGCAGCCCCGGCAGGCCTGCAGCGCTGGGGGCAGAATCCGCGACATGCACATCCACATACTGGGCATCTGCGGCACCTTCATGGGCGGCCTGGCGGCGCTGGCGCGCGAGGCCGGGCACCGCGTCACCGGCTGCGACGCCGGTGTCTACCCGCCCATGAGCGACCAGCTGCGCACGCTGGGCATCGAACTCATCGAAGGCTTTGGCGCCGATCAGCTGGCCTTGGCGCCCGACGCCTACGTCATCGGCAACGTGGTGACGCGCGGCAACCCGCTGATGGAGGCCATCCTCGACGCCGGCGCGGCCTACACCAGCGGCCCGCAGTGGCTGGCCGACCATGTGCTGCAGGGTCGCCACGTGCTGGCCGTGGCCGGCACGCACGGCAAGACCACGACCACCGCCATGCTGGCCTGGATACTGGACCAGGCCGGGCTGCAGCCGGGCTTTCTGGTGGGCGGCGTGCCGCTGGACTTTGGCGTGTCGGCGCGGCTGGGCCGTGTCGATGCCGGCCCCAGGGCCGGCACGGGCCGGCCCTTTGTGATCGAGGCCGACGAGTACGACACCGCGCTGTTCGACAAGCGCAGCAAGTTCGTGCACTACCGGCCGCGCACCGCCATCCTGAACAACCTCGAACTCGACCACGCCGACATCTTCCCCGACCTGGCGGCGATCGAGACGCAGTTCCACCACCTGGTGCGCACCGTGCCGCGCCAGGGTCGGCTGCTGGTGAATGCGCGCGATGCCGCGCTGGCGCGGGTGCTGGCGCGCGGCTGCTGGAGCGAGGTGCAACGCTTCGGCACCAAGCGCGAGGAGCCCGGCGGCCTGTGCGCACGCGGTGACCCGCAGGCCTTTGACGTGCTGCGCGGCAGCCTGCGCCTGGGCCGCGTCGAATGGGACCTGCTGGGCGAGCACAACCAGATGAACGCGCTGGCCGCCATCGGCGCGGCCGAGCACGTGGGCGTGGCGCCCGAAGCCGCCTGCGCTGCCCTGGGCCACTTCAAGAACGTGCGCCGCCGGCTCGAGCTGCGCGGCCAGGCCGGCGGCGTGAGCGTCTACGACGACTTCGCCCACCACCCCACGGCCATGCGCACCACCGTCGGCGGCCTGCGCCGCAAGCTGGGGCTGAACGCGCGCATCCTGGCGGTGTTCGAGCCGCGCTCCAACACCATGAAGCTGGGCACGATGAAGGCGCAGCTGCCATGGTCGGTGGAAGAGGCCGACCTGGCCTTCTGCCTGCAGGGCGACTACGGCTGGAGCGCGCGCGAGGCGCTGGCGCCTCTTGGCAAGGCCGCCGTCGTGGCCGATTCGGTGGACGCGCTGGTGGCCGAGATCGCGCGCGCCGCACGCCCCGGCGACCACGTGCTGTGCATGAGCAACGGCGGCTTCGGCGGCCTGCACGACAAGCTGCTGGCGGCGCTGGCGGCGCGCGTCGCATGACGGCCGCCGGGCAGCAGCAGGTCCAGCACGCCACCACCCACCTGCTCTACCTGCACGGCTTTCGCTCGTCGCCGCAGTCCTTCAAGGCGCGCCGCCTGGCCGAGTGGCTGGCCCAGCACCGGCCTGCAGTGCACTGGTGGTGCCCGCAGCTGCCGCCGTCGCCGCGCGCCGCCATCGATCTGGTGCTGGCGGGCACGGCCGACTGGCCGGCGGCCGGCTCGGCAGTGATGGGCAGTTCGCTGGGCGGCTTCTACGCCAGCGAGGTGGCGCAGACGCGCGGCTGGCCTTCGGTGGTGATCAACCCGGCGGTGAACCCGGCGCGCGACCTGGCGCCCTACGTGGGCGAGCTCAGCGCCTTCCACGACCCGACGCGGCGATTTACGTTCCTGGAGAAATACCTTACGGAACTATCCCAATTGACTTTGCGTGAAATCAGTGGACAGCAAGCTTGCCTCGCGATAATCGCCAAAGGTGACGAATTGCTGGACTGGCGCGAGATGCATTCTCGCTACCAGGACGCGGACGTGCGCCTGCTCGAAGGCGGCGACCACGCGTTGTCGGACTTCGAGGACCACCTATCCACCATCCTCGGGTTCCTCAAGCTATGCGACTGAAAGACAAAATCTGCATCGTCACCGGTGCCGCCCAGGGCATCGGCGCGGCCACCGTGGCCAAGTTTGCCGCCGAAGGCGCCAAGGTCATCGCCTGTGATCGCCGCGCCAACGAAATCCCCGGCGCCGCCCAGGTGTTCGAGGTCGACGTGACCGACCGCGCCGGCATCGACGCGATGGTGGCCGCGGTGCTGGCGCGCTACGGTCGCATCGACGTGCTCGTCAACAACGCCGGCATCACCAAGGACGCGCGCCTGGTGAAGATGACGCTGGAGCAGTTCGACGCCGTGATCGACGTCAACCTGCGCGGCGTGTTCCACTGCTCGCAGGCCGTGGCCGGCGCCATGATCACCCAGGGCAAGGGCGTGATCCTCAACGCCAGCAGCGTGGTCGGCCTGTACGGCAATTTCGGCCAGACCAACTACGCCGCCACCAAGTTCGGCGTCATCGGCTTCACCAAGACCTGGAGCCGCGAGCTGGGCCCCAAGGGCATTCGCGTCAACGCCGTGGCCCCGGGCTTCGTCGACACGCCCATCCTGTCCACCGTGCCCGAGAAGGTGCTGCAGCAGATGCGCGAGCAGGTGCCGCTGGGCCGCCTGGCGCGACCCGAGGAACTCGCCAACGTCTACGCCTTCCTGGCCAGCGACGAAGCCAGCTACATCAACGGCACGGTGATCGAGGTTTCGGGCGGCATGACCCTGTAACCAGTGCCCGGCCTGGGGCGGCCCGGCGCCGCCTGCGCCAGCGGCGACAATGCCGCCGATGTATGCACTGTTCGACGACGCCGGCAAATTCCACGCCGGCCGATTGATGTCCGAGGCCGAGGCCTCGGTGCAGGTGGAGCTCGAATCGGGCAAGCGCGTCAAGGTCAAGTCGGCCAACGTGATGCTGCGCTTCGAGAAGCCGGCGCCGGCCGAGCTGATGGCCCGGGCCCACGCACTGGCCGCCGAGATCGACCTCGACCTGGCCTGGGAATTCGCCCCCGAGGCCGAATTCGGCTTTGCCGACCTGGCGCGTGACTACTTCGATGCCAAGGCCGGCGCCGAGCAGCAGGCCGCGGCGCTGCTGTGCCTGTTCGAGGCGCCGCACTACTTCCGCCGCCTGGGCCGTGGCCAGTTCAAGAAGGCGCCCGAAGAAACCGTCAAGGCCGCGCTGCTGGGGATAGAGCGCAAGAAGCTGGTGGCCGCGCAGATCGAGGCCTGGGCCGCCGAGCTGCAGGCCGGCCGCTGCCCCGAGCCGGTGCGCGAGCAGCTGTTCCGCATCCTCTTCAAGCCCGACAAGAACGGCCCCGAGTACAAGGCCGTGGTCGAGGCCTCGCGCCACGCCCAGCGCGCGCCGCTGGACCTGCTGGTGGCGGCAGGCGCCATCGCCAGCCCCTACCAGTTCCACTGGCGGCGTTTCCTGTTCGACCAGTTCCCCAAGGGCTGGCGCTTCGGCAGCGCCAGTCTGCCGGCCCTGCCGGCGCCGCCCATCAAGGACGAGCTGCCCACGGCCGCGGTGCAGGCCTTCTCGATCGACGATTCGGCCACCACCGAGATCGACGATGCGCTCTCGGTGCAGGGCCTGGGCAGCGGCACGGTGATCTTCGGCGTGCACATCGCCGCGCCGGGCCTGGCCATCACGCCCGATTCGGCGCTGGACAGAATAGCGCGCGAGCGCCTGTCCACCGTGTACATGCCGGGCTGGAAGATCACCATGCTGCCCGACGACGTGGTGCAGACCTACACCCTGAGCGAAGGCCGCGACTGCCCGGCGGTGAGCCTGTACGTGAGCTTCGACGAGGCCACGCTCGAGATCCGCGCCACCGAAACAAGGCTGGAGCGCGTGCCCATCGCCGCCAACCTGCGCCACGACCAGCTCGACGGCGTCGTCACCGAGGCCGCGCTCACCGGCGAAGCCCCGACCGACTACCCCTTTGCCGCCGAGCTGGGCTTTGCCTTCCGCCTGGCGCGCGCGCTCAAGGCGCGGCGCGAGGTGGTGCGCGGCAAGCCCGAAATCTTCAACCGGCCCGACTACAACTTCCGCCTGGTCGGCAACGACGACGAGCCCCAGGGCGACGAGACGGTGCAGATCAGCACGCGCCAGCGCGGCGCGCCGCTGGACCTGATCGTGGCCGAGGCCATGATCCTGGCCAACAGCCACTGGGGCGGCTGGCTGGCCGAGCACGGCGTGCCGGCCATCTACCGCAGCCAGGCCAGCCTGCTGCCGGGCATCAAGGTGCGCATGGGCACCAAGCCGCAGCCGCACGCCGGCATGGGCGTGGCGCAGTACGCCTGGTCCACCAGCCCGCTGCGCCGCTACGTCGACCTGGCCAACCAGTGGCAGATCATCGCCTGTGCGCGCCACGGCCGCACCGCGGCGCTGGTGGCACCCTTCAAGCCCAAGGACGCGGCGCTGTTCTCGGTGATCTCGGCCTTCGACGCCGCCTACGGCGCCTACAACGACTTCCAGCAGGGCATCGAGCGCTACTGGAC
>JALHPY010000100.1 GCA_022842305.1 Rubrivivax sp. | reverse complement strand
CTGGTCGGCCGGCAGGCTGCGCAGGATGTCGATGAGCTTGCGCGCGCCCACGGTGGTGCTCAGCTGCCCGGCGTCGCCGCCCAGATCGGCGCTGGTGCGCACCTGGATCTCGAGGTCGCTGGTGGTCAGCTCGATCGTCGGGCCGTTCTTGCGCAGCAGCACGTTGGCCAGGATGGGCAGCGTGTGCCGCCGCTCGACGATGCCGGCCACCGATTGCAAGGCGTCGAGCAACTGCGCCTGTGCGGCTTTGAGAACGATCATGTCTTCCTCTTGTTTAGATGTAGTGATAGCAGTAGAGGCCGGTCGAATCTGGGGACAAGGCTATTTTCGCCTTTTCCATCAAGGGCTTATGTGGCCGCCATCCCTGTGGGCCGCGGGCACTTGCCGCTGCACCCGGTTTGGGGACGGTGCGGCGTCGCGGCCGGCATCTGTGGACAAGCCGCAGCTTGTGCCAGTGCTGTCCACAGGGTTTGCCACGCTGCCTGCTCAGCCTTTGAGGGTTTGCTCGAGCACGTGCAGCTGCTGGTTGAGCTCGGGGTTGGTGGTGCGCTCGGCGCCGATCTTGCGCACGGCGTGCAGCACGGTGGTGTGGTCGCGGCCGCCGAAGAGCTCGCCGATCTCGGGCAGGCTCTTCTTGGTCATTTCCTTGGCCAGGTACATGGCGATCTGGCGCGGCCGGGCGATGCTGGCCGGGCGCTTCTTGCTGTACATGTCGGCGACCTTGATCTTGTAGAAGTCGGCCACGGTCTTCTGGATGTTCTCGACCCCGACCTGGCGGTTCTGGATGCTCAGCAGGTCTTTCAGCGCCTCGCGCGCCAGCGCGATGTTGATGTCCTTGTGGCTGAAGCGGCTGTAGGCCAGCACCTTGCGCAGCGCGCCTTCGAGCTCGCGCACGTTGGCGCGCACGTTCTTGGCGATGAAGAAGGCCACGTCCTCGGGCATCTCGGTGCTTTCGGCCGCGGCCTTGCGCATCAGGATGGCGACGCGCATTTCCAGCTCGGGCGGCTCGATGGCCACGGTCAGACCGGCGTCGAAGCGGCTGGTCAGGCGCTCGTCGATGTCCACCAGCCCCTTGGGGTAGGTGTCGCTGGTCATGATGATGTGCGCGCGCTTGGTCAGCAGCGCCTCGAAGGCGTTGAAGAATTCTTCCTGCGTGCGGTCCTTGCCGGCGAAGAACTGCACGTCGTCGATCAGCAGCAGGTCCAGGCTGTGGTACTTGGCCTTGAGCTCGTCGAAGGTCTTGCGCTGGTAGTTCTTGACGACGTCGCTGATGAACTGCTCGGCGTGCAGGTACAGCACGCGCGCGTCGGGGCGGTCCTTGAGCAGCGCGTTGCCCACGGCGTGCACCAGGTGCGTCTTGCCCAGGCCCACGCCGCCGTAGATGAACAGCGGGTTGTACATGACGCCCGGCGCGCCGGCCACGTGCAGCGCGGCCGTGCGGGCCATCTGGTTGGCGCGGCCGGCCACCAGGGTGTCGAAGGTCAGCGCTGGGTTGAGCCGGTGCACGCTGACCACCGGGGCCGAGGCACGCGCCGGCGGGCGAGCCGATGGGTTCGACGACTCTGCGCGCGTGGCCTCGCCGGCCGTGCGCTGGGGCATGTCCAGCGCGTCCACGGCCAGGGTGGCCGTGCTCGAAGGCGTGGTGCGGCGCAGCGCCATGGCCGGGCTGGACTCGGGGCGCGGCGCCACCGACAGATCCAGGCGCACCGGCTCGCCTGCCAGTTCGGCCAGCACGGCCTCGATGCGGCCGGCGTGCTGGGTGCGGATCCAGTCGAGCTTGAAACGGTTGGGCACGCGCACGCTCACCACCGGCATGCCGCCCTCGGCCGACGTGGGCATGGCGTCGGCCTGCAAGGGGCGGATCCAGGTGTTGAACTGCTGTTCAGGCAACTCGGCCGCGAGACGCTCGCAGACGCTTTGCCACAAGTTGAGGCTCATTGTGGACATCTTCTTTTGGGAGCCGCCGAAATCAGCTTCCCTCGCTCCCGGCGGACCGTAGTTATCCACAACTTCGGACCCGGCGTCAACCCCTGCCAGATGCACCGGCTTGTGGTGCAAGTGTTTGACCGGAAACGCGTTTTTTGCTGTAATCGCGGGTTCCCCGGATTCCTGGGGCCGCCAAAGATACGCGTCTGAACGCTTCAAGCGTTCAGTCCAGGTCTGGATGAAGGCGACGCTGCCACAGCGTCGGCCGGGGTGGCTCTGCCGGGCCCGACAGGTCACAGGCCGCTCATCGCCGCCCGGGCCTGACATCCCCCTAGAAGCCAGAGCCCGCCATGAAGCGCACCTATCAGCCCTCCAAGATCCGCCGCGCCCGCACCCACGGTTTCCTCGTGCGCATGAAGTCGCGCGGCGGCCGCGCCGTGCTCAACGCCCGCCGCGCCAAGGGCCGCAAGCGACTGGGCGTCTGAGCCCCCCAGGGCCTGACTTGACGCTGCCCGTCCGCGGCCGGCCCGGCCGGCTTGTGCACAAGGCCGACTTCGAACGGCTCTTGGCTCAGCGTTCGCGGATGCGGAGTGCTCACTTCGCCGTGCACCACGTGGCGCAAGCCCCTGCGGCCCCGCCCAAGCCAGCCAACAAGGCCGCGAGCCCAGAGTTATCCACAGACGCTGCACCGATTGGTCACCAACTTGTGGATAGTTCACCCGACGGGCACTGGTTTGGTTGCGTCGTGCCCAAGCGGCACGCGCGCCGGGCGGTGACGCGCAGCCTGCTCAAGCGCCAGATCCGCGGCGCGCTGCATCGGCACGCGGGCACGCTGCCGGCCGGCCTGTGGCTGGTGCGGCTGCGCGCCGGCTTTGCCGTGGCCGAATTCGCTTCGGCGCGCTCGGACGCCCTGGCGGCGGCGGCGGCGGCCGAACTCGACGGCCTGCTCGGCCGCGGCGGGCGCTAGATGCTGGCCCGGCTGCTGCTGCTGCCACGCCAGGCGCTGATGGGCCTGGTGCGCGCTTACCGTTTCTTCCTGAAGCCCTGGCTGGGCAATGCCTGCCGCTTCGAACCCACCTGCTCGGCCTATTCGCTGCAGGCGCTGCAACGCCACGGTGCGCTGCGTGGCAGCGCGCTCACCGGCTGGCGGCTGTTGCGCTGCCAGCCCTGGTGCGACGGCGGCTGCGACCCGGTGCCCGAGCGCTTTCCCAACCCTGCCGCGGGGCTCTTCACGCGATTGCGTGCCCCGGCGCCCGACGCCGATCCGCCGACCCGGAACCTGCCATGAACGATATTCGCCGCACCCTGCTGTGGGTGGTCTTCTCGATGTCGCTGGTCCTGATCTGGGACGCCTGGCAAAAGCACACCGGGTCGCCTTCGATCTTCGGGCCGAGCACGCGCCCGGCGGCCAGCGCCGACGCGCCGCCTGCTGGCGCCCCCGGAACCACGGCTGCCGCGGCATCGGCCGGCGTGCCCACACCCGCGGCAGTGCCCGGCGCTGCCGCCACCACCGCCCCGTCGTCGGTGCCGGCCGTGGCCGCGCAAGCCGCCGCTGGCGAGCAGGTGATCATCACCACCGACCTGGTCAAGGCCACCTTCGACAGCGTGGGTGGCTCGCTGGTGCGCCTGGAACTGCTGGCCCACCGCGACGGCGTGGACCCGCAGCGCAACGTGGTGCTGCTGGAGCAGAGCGCCAAGCGCCTGTACGTGGCCCAGACCGGGCTGATCTCGGCCCAGGCCGGGCTGGCGCTGCCCAACCACCTGAGCCCGATGACGGTGGCCCCTGGTGAACGCACGCTGGCGGCCAGTGCCAACGAGCTGAGCATCCGCTTCGAGGCCGTGGGCGCCGGCGGCCACAAGCTGGCCAAGACCTTCACCTTCAAGCGCGGCGAATACACCGTGGCGGTGAAGCACGAATTCATCAACGGTGGCAGCACGCCGGTGTCGCCGCAGGTCTACCTGCAGCTGGCGCGCGACGGCAACCCGCCCGAGGGTGAGTCCAGCTTCTACTTCACCTTCACCGGCCCGGCCATCTACACCGACCTGAGCAAGTTCGCCAAGGTCGACTTCTCGGACATCGCCAAGGGCAACGCCGGCCACGAGAAGAGCGCCGACAACGGCTGGGTGGCCATGGTGCAGCACTACTTTGCCTCGGCCTGGCTGGTGCCCACCGCCGGGCTGCGCGAGTTCCGCACGGCCAAGGTGGCCGACAACCACTACACCGTGGCCATGGTGCTGCCGCTGGGCGAAGTGGCGCCCGGCGCCACCAGGACGCATGAGTCCACGCTGTTTGCCGGCCCGCAGGAAGAGCACAAGCTGGCCGCGCTGGCGCCGGGGCTGGACCTGGTCAAGGACTACGGCTGGCTCACCGTGCTGTCCAAGCCGCTGTTCTGGCTGCTGACGCAGCTGCACGGCATGCTGGCCAACTGGGGCTGGGCCATCGTGGCGCTGGTGGTGCTGCTGAAGATCGCCTTCTACTGGCTCAACGCCAGCGCCTACCGCAGCATGGGCAAGATGAAGGCCGTGGCGCCGCGCGTGACCGAGCTGCGCGAGCGCTACAAGGACAAGCCGCAGCAGATGCAGCAGGAGATGATGCGCATCTACCGCGAAGAGAAGGTCAACCCCATCGGCGGCTGCCTGCCCATCTTCGTGCAGATGCCTTTCTTCATCGCGCTGTACTGGGTGCTGCTGTCCAGCGTGGAGATGCGCAACGCGCCCTGGATCCTGTGGATCACCGACCTGTCGGCCAAGGACCCCTGGTTCATCCTGCCCACGCTGATGACGCTGTCGTCGCTGTTCCAGGTGTGGCTCAACCCGATCCCGCCCGATCCCATCCAGGCCAAGATGATGTGGATCATGCCGCTGGCCTTCGGCATCATGTTCTTCTTCTTCCCGGCCGGCCTGGTGCTGTACTGGTTGACGAACAACATCCTGTCGATCGCGCAGCAGTGGTTCATCAACAAGCAGCTGGGCGTACTGGGCAAGTAGCGTGAAGACATCACGCCGGCGCGGCTTCGATACCCTGGCAAGGGGTTGAGAAGCGGGCCCGCCGTGCCGACCATCCGCTCATGCGGGCGACCCGGCCTTTCAAAGGGCCGGCTCAGGAGATCGGGTTTGAGTTCCTAGCGGCCCTCTGCCTTCTCCAACCCGCGCCATACCCCCAGCGCTGCGCGCGCAGAATCCTCAGAACCATGCGCGCGGCCCCCGAACCCATCGTCGCCATTGCCACGGCCCCCGGCCGCGGCGCGGTGGGCATCGTGCGCGCCTCCGGGCGCGACCTGGCGCCGCTGATCGCCGCCGTCTGCGGCCGCGCGCTGGTGCCGCGCCAGGCCACGCTGCTGCCTTTCTTGGGATCAGACGCGGGCAGTGACGGCCAGCCGCTGGACCGCGGCCTGGCCATCCACTTCCCGGCGCCGCATTCCTACACCGGCGAAGACGTGCTCGAGCTGCAGGCGCACGGCGGCCCGGTGCTGCTGCAACTGCTGCTGGCGCGCTGCCTGCAGGCCGGCGCCGGCATCGGCCTGCGCCTGGCGCGGCCGGGAGAATTTACCGAGCGCGCCTTCCTCAACGACAAGATGGACCTGGCCCAGGCCGAGGCCGTGGCCGACCTGATAGACGCCAGCACCGAGGCCGCCGCGCGTTCGGCCGCGCGTTCGCTGAGCGGCGCGTTCTCGCTGCAGGTGGCCCAGCTGGCCGAACGTACCGTGCGCCTGCGCATGCTGGTCGAGGCCACGCTGGACTTCCCCGAAGAAGAGATCGACTTCCTCGAGAAAGCCGGCGCGCGCGCCCAGCTCGACGAACTGGCCGACACCGTGGCCACGGCACTGGCGCGCGCACGCCAGGGCGCACTGCTGCGCGAGGGCCTGCGCGTGGTCATCGCCGGCCAGCCCAACGTGGGCAAGAGCTCGCTGCTCAATGCGCTGGCCGGGGCCGAGCTGGCCATCGTGACGCCCATCGCCGGCACCACGCGCGACCGCATCAGCCAGACCATCCAGATCGAGGGCGTGCCGCTGCACGTGGTGGACACCGCCGGCCTGCGCCACGACGAGCAGGCCGCCGACGAGGTCGAGCGCATCGGCATGGCGCGCAGCTGGCAGGCCATCGCCGACGCCGATGCCGTGCTCTTCCTGCACGACCTGGCGCGCCTGGGCGACGCCGACTACCAGGCCGCCGACGCCGCCATCGCCGCGCGCCTGCCGCCCGGCGTGCCGCAGCTGCAGGTCTACAACAAGGCCGACCTGGCCGGCGCGGCGGCGCCGTCCGCTGGCGGCCTGGCGCTGTCGGCGCGCACCGGCCAGGGCCTGGACGCGCTGCGCCAGGCCTTGTTGCAGCAGGCCGGTTGGCAGGCCCAGCCCGAAGGCCTGCTGATCGCCCGCACGCGCCACGTGCAGGCGCTGCAGCGCACGCAGCAACACCTGCAGCGCGCGCAAGCGCACGCCGCGGCGCGCGACCAGGCGCTGGACCTGCTGGCCGAAGAGCTGCGCCTGGCGCACCAGACGCTGGGCGAAATCACCGGCCACTTCAGCAGTGAAGACTTGCTGGGGGAGATCTTTGCGGGGTTCTGCATAGGCAAGTGACGCGGCGAGGGCGTGCGGGTGCGCCGCAGTTGGACAGATCAGCCGCGCCTGCCATGATTCGCGGGTTGCCCTGACCGACCACCCATGTCATCTGACCTCGTCGCCACCGAAAACCGCCTCTGGGCCGCCGCCGACCAGCTCTGGGCCAACACCGGCCTGAAGCCGGCCGAGTTTTCCACCCCCGTCCTTGGCCTGATCTTCCTGCGCTACGCCGACAAGCGCTTCACCGAGCTGACCCAGGCCCTGCATGACCAGGGCACCCCTGCCGACGAGATCGACGCGGTGGACTACCAGGCCGAGGGCGTGCTCTACCTGCCCGAGCAGGCCCGCTTCTCGCACTTGCTGACGCTGACTGAGGGCGCCAACCTGGGCAAGGCCATCGCCACCGCGATGCTGCTGGTGGAAGAGCACAACCCTGAGCTGAAGGGCGTGCTGCCGCGTGGCTACAACCTGCTGCCCAACGCCACGCTGGTGGAGCTGCTGCGCCTGCTGGCGCCGCTGGACCTGGAGGGCGACGCCTTCGGCAAGGTGTACGAGTACTTCCTGGGCAACTTCGCGCTGAAGGAGGGCCAGAAGGGCGGCGTGTTCTACACGCCCACCAGCATCGTGCGGCTGATCGTCGAGATCCTGCAGCCCTTCCACGGCCGCATCTTTGACCCCGCCTGCGGCTCGGGCGGCATGTTCGTGCAGAGCGCCGCCTTCGTGCAGCGCCACCAGAAGAACGCCACCCGCGAGCTCACCGTGTTCGGCACCGAAAAGGCCAGCGACACCGTCAAGCTGGCCAAGATGAACCTCGCGGTGCACGGCCTGTCGGGCGACGTGCGCGAGGCCAACACCTATTACGAAGACCCGCACAAAGCCCCCGGCCGGTTCGACTTCGTGATGGCCAATCCTCCGTTCAACGTCTCCGGCGTGGACAAGGACCGGCTGAAGGACGACTCCCGCTTCGCGCTGGGCCTGCCGACCACCGACAACGCCAACTACCTGTGGATCCAGCTCTTCGCGGCCAGCCTGAACGAGAACGGCCGCGCCGGCTTCGTGATGGCCAACTCGGCCGGCGACGCGCGCGGCAGCGAGCTGGAGATCCGCAAGAGGCTGATCCAGAGCGGCGCGGTGGACGTGATCGTCAGCATCGGCTCCAACTTCTTCTACACCGTCACGCTGCCCTGCACGCTTTGGTTCTTCGACCGGGCCAAGGCGCGTGGGCCGCGCAAAGACAAAGTGCTGTTTCTGGACGCGCGACCACTCTTTATGCAGGTGAGTCGGTCGATCCGGGAGTTCGCTCCGGAGCAACTGGAGTTCCTAGCCAACGTCGTGCGGCTGTACCGCGGAGAGGTGCCGGAGTTCGACGACGGCAGCAAGGCCATACTTGCGAAGCACTTTGCGGGCAAGACCTACTCCGACGTGGCTGGCCTATGCAAAGCCGCGACGCGGCATGAAATTGAGGCCCAAAGCTGGAGCTTGAATCCCGGGCGCTATGTCGGCGTCGGTGAGCAGGCAGCCGACGAATTCGTGTTCGCTGAGAAGTTTGAGGAGCTGAACGAAGAACTAGAGGCGCTGAATATTGAGGCGCTAGCGCTTCAGGGCACCATCAGCGAGAACGTTGCGTCGATTCTTGGAGCGCAGGCGTGATCTTCGGACGGGCGCTGCCGAAGGGTTGGGCAGTCTTCAAGCTGCAAGAGGTCTGCCGACACATAACTGTCGGGCATGTCGGGCCGATGGCAGACCAGTACCTGCCAGAGGGAGTTCCGTTTCTCAGGTCGCAGAACATCCAGCCCTTCCGGCTCGCGCTCGACGACGTGAAGTTCATCTCTGCTGAGTTCCACGCGAAGCTGAAGAAGTCGTCTCTCGCCCCTGGCGACGTTGCGATCGTCAGGACTGGATACCCTGGGACCGCCTGCGTCATACCTCGATCAATGACGATCGCGAACTGTGCGGACCTTGTGATCGCGCGCCCGAGCGAGAAGCTCAATCCTTGGTTCCTTGCCGCGTTGTTGAACTCGGCGTGGGGACGAGGCTCCGTCGCCGGCAATCTAGTCGGTGTTGCACAACAGCACTTCAATGTGGGCGCAGCAAAGGCAATGCAAGTTGCCCTGCCCCCGCCACGGGTGCAGGACCGCATTGCCTCGATCCTGTCGGCTTACGACGACATGATTGAGAACAACACGCGGCGCATTGCGATCCTGGAGGAGATGGCCCGGCGCATCTACGAGGAGTGGTTCGTCCGGTTCCGCTTCCCCGGCCACGAGGGCTTGCGGATGGTCGAGTCCGAGTTGGGGTTGGTGCCGGAGAGGTGGGAGACGGTTCGCATGGAGGACGTTTGCGCCCGCATCACCGATGGCTCGCACTACAGCCCGAAGTCGATAGATGCCGGCAAGCCAATGGCCTCGGTCAAGGACATGCACGACTGGGGGATCAATGTCGGGACCTGTCGGCAGATCGCGGAGGACGAGTACGAGAAGCTCGTGCGGAACGACTGCAAGCCCAGACTGAATGATGTCCTGATCGCCAAGGACGGCAGCTATCTGAAGCACACGTTTGTCGTCGACCAGGAGATCGACCTCGTGATCCTGTCTTCAATCGCGATCCTCCGACCCAATGGGCGGATGTTGCCCAACCAGCTTGCGATGTACCTGCGTCTACCCGACGTCGCGAGCCGAATGAAGGGCTACGTCTCAGGTGTGGCCATCCCTCGAATCGTGTTGCGTGACTTCCGGCAGTTCCTCCTGTTGTTGCCGCCTGCGGACGTGCAGCGCGCATGGGCAACGCACTGCGATCCAATGTTGCGCCTGTGCCGGAATCTCGTGCGCAAGAACGAGAACCTGAGGACGACCCGCGACCTGCTGCTGCCGAAGCTGATCTCCGGCGAACTGGACGTGTCGGCGATGCCGGAGCCGGAGGCCCTCGCCGCATGACCCCACCGCCCGGCGTCAAGGAGGTCTCCGCCGGCTACGGCGAGCTGGCGCTCGTCGAGATGCCGGCGATTGACCTTCTGACATCGCTGGGCTGGAGCTTCAAGAACCTGTACGCCGAGACCTTCGGTGAGCTGGGCAGCGAGGGGCGTGAGAGCGAGTCCCAGGTCATCCTGACCCGCCGCCTGCGCGCGGCGCTGGTGGCGCTGAACCCCGGCCGGCCGGCCGACGCCTACGCGCAGGCCGTCGAGCAGCTCGCGCAGGACCGCTCCAAGCAGATCGCCGTCAACGCCAACCGCGACTTCTACCGGCTGCTGAAGGACGGCGTGAAGGTGAAAGTTCCCGACGAGCACGGCGGGCACAGCACCGAGACGCTGCGCGTGATCGACTGGGCCACGCCGGCCAACAACAGGTTCTTCCTGGCCTCGCAGATGTGGGTGGCCGGCGACATGTACCGCCGCCGCTGCGACCTGCTGGGCTTCGTCAACGGCCTGCCGCTGGTGTTCATCGAGTTGAAGAAGCCGGCCGTGCCGCTGAAGAGCGCCTTCGACGACAACCTGCGCGACTACCGCGGCCAGAGCGTGCCGCAGCTCTTCCACCCCAACGCCTTCATCCTGCTGAGCAACGGGTCGGACACCAAGGTGGGCACGCTAACCAGCGGCTGGGAGCACTTCTTCGACTGGAAGCGCGTGGCCGACGAGGACGAAGCCGGCCAGGTGAGCCTGGAGCGCGCGCTGCGCGGCCTGCTGGAGCCGGCGCGGCTGCTGGACTACATCGAGAACTTCACCGTCTTCGAGGAGGGCAAGGGTGGCCTGATCAAGAAGACGGCCAAGAACCACCAGCTCCTGGGCGTCAACAAGTCCATTGCACGGCTGGTGGAGTTGCGCGAGACGGAGAAGCTGGAACGCAAGCGCCTGGGCGTGTTCTGGCACACGCAGGGCTCGGGCAAGAGCCTGTCGATGGTGTTCTTCACGCAGAAGGTGCTGCGCCGGGTGCTGGGCAGTTGCACCTTCGTGATCGTGACCGACCGCGAGGAGCTGGACGACCAGATCAGCAAGACCTTCAAGGCCACCGGCGCCACCGCGCGCGAGGACGTGCGCGCCACCAGCGGCGAGCACCTGAAGGAACTGCTGCGCGGCAACGAGCGCTACATCTTCACGCTGATCCAGAAGTTCAGGAACGAGCCGGGGCAGCCCTACGCGATGCTGTCAGACCGCTCGGACGTGATTGTCATCACCGACGAGGCGCACCGCAGCCAGTACGACATCTTCGCGCTGAACATGCGCAACGCGTTGCCCAACGCCGGCTTCATCGGCTTCACCGGCACGCCGCTGATCAAGGGCGAGGAAGAGCGCACGCGCGAGGTGTTCGGCGACTACGTGAGCGTGTACGACTTCGCCCGCTCGATCGAGGACGGCGCCACGGTGCCGCTGTACTACGAGAACCGCATCCCCGAGGTGCAGCTCACGAATCAGGAGCTGAACCGCGACCTGGAGGCGCTGCTGGAAGCGGCCGAGCTGGACGAGGCGCAGGAGAAGAAGCTGGAGCGCGAGTTCGGCCGCGAGTACCACATCATCACCCGCGAAGACCGGCTTGAGGCCATCGCCAAGGACTTGGTGGCGCACTTCACCGGTCGCGGCTACCGCGGCAAGGCGATGATGGTGTGCATCGACAAGGCCACCGCGGTGCGCATGTACGACAAGGTGCAGGCGCACTGGAAGGCCGAGATCGCGCGGCTGCAGGCGGCACTGGAGCCGGCCCAGGGCGACGCGCGCGAGGCGCTGATCGCCCGCATCCACTTGATGCAGACCACCGACATGGCCGTCGTGGTGAGCCAGGGCCAGAACGAGATCGAGGACCTGAAGGCCAAGGGCCTGGACATCGTGCCGCACCGGCAGCGCATGCTGAAGGAGAGCCTGGACGAGAAGTTCAAGGACCCGACCGGTGAGCTGCGACTGGTGTTCGTTTGCGCGATGTGGATCACCGGCTTCGACGTGCCGACCTGCTCGACGATCTACCTGGACAAGCCCATGCGGGCGCACACGCTGATGCAGACCATCGCGCGCGCCAACCGGGTGGCGCCGGGCAAGGAAAGCGGCCTGATCGTGGACTACGTGGGCATCTTCCGCGCGCTGCAGAGCGCGCTGGCCACGTATGCGCGGCCTGCGGCTTGCGGCCCGGGCGGAGCCGGTGGCGAGGGCGGCGGGCCGATCCTGGACAAGGCCGAGCTGGTGGCGGCGCTGAACGCGGCGCTGAACGAGGTGGCGGGCTTCGCGCAGGAGCGCGGCGTCACTCTGGAGGCCATCGCGCGGGCTCAGGGCTTCGTGCGCATCGGGCTGATCGACGACGCCGTCGAGGCGTTCCTAGGCGGTGAGGCTGACAAGAAGCACTTCCTGCAGCTCGCCAGCCGGGTGTCGCGGCTGTTCAAGGCCATCCTGCCCGACGCGGCGGCCAACGAGCTGGCGCCGCTGTCGGTGCTGGTGTCGTACCTGGCCGCCAAGATCCACGCCGAAACCGACCCGCCCGATATCGGCGCGGTGATGAGCGACGTGGAAGCGCTGCTGAACGACTCCATCGCCACCGAGGGCTACCGCATCGGGCCGGCCAGCAACCCCGAGGCGCTGGTGAACCTGTCTGAAATCGATTTCACCGCGCTGCAGGCCAAGTTCGCCCAGGGCCATAAGCGCACCGAGGCCGAGAAGCTGAAGCGGTTGATCGCCGGCAAGCTGGCTGCGATGGTGGCGGCCAACGCTTCGCGCATGGACCTGGCCGAGAAGTTCCAGGCGCTGATCGACGAGTACAACGCGGGCAGCCAGAACATCGAGGCGTTCTTCGAGGAGCTGAAGAAGTTCGCCCAGGCGCTGACCACCGAGGAGCAGCGCGGCATCGCCGAGGGCCTGACCGAGGAAGAGCTGGCGCTGTTCGACATCCTGACCAAGCCCGAGCCGGTGCTGACCAAGGCCGAGGAGGCCGAGGTCAAGAAGGTCTGCCGGGAGCTACTGGCAACGCTGAAGCGGGAGAGGCTGGTGCTGGATTGGCGGGAGAAGCAGCAGGCGAAGGCGGGGGTGATGCAGGCAGCAAAGCGTCACCTCACGCAGCTCCCGCGTGCCTATGGCGTAGACCTGAGACGGGAGAAAGTGGCGCGTACTTATGCCTATGTCTACGACCACTTCCCCGGGGTTGCCTGAGGCATGCGGCTTCGCTGGTTCCAGAAAGGTGACAAGTCACGACCACTTCGGTTGCAACGAGCCACGGGACGGGTTCCTCGGCCCACAAGAGGGTTTAGTGTTTACCCTTAGACTCGTTCTAGGGTTCGCGGCGCAGTTCTCCTCAACTGGCGCCGCTAAGATCCACCGTCGCAAGCTGACGGCAGTGTGTCGGAATGATGGCCGCGTTGGTAAGCCGTTCGCGACGAGTCTCTACAGATTTTCGGAAGAGGTCGATTCTGCGAACCACATCAGATGTGCTGCTTGACCTTGAGCGGCCGGAGACAGGCGATCGCGTGAGGGGTGCGAAGGACACGAATCGGCGCGACGTGTTCGAGGGGAAGTACGTCGCACAACGACTTCGATCGCCGCTCGTGTCGGAGCTCGCCCGAACAGGGCTTGTCTCTAGGTTGGGTGGGGTGTCGTTCCTCGGCGCGATCGACTTCACGCCCTGGGCTCGCCCGGTGGGGGCTTATCTGAGTAGCCGCCTCGATCACTCTCTTCGGGTCGCGTGGCTGGCGGGGCTTGCAGCAGATGCGATGCACGTCAGTTCCCATCATCGGAACGAAGCATTGGCGGCCGCTCTGTTACATGACCTCGGTCACGGCCCACTGTCGCATTCTCTGGAAGCAGTCTTCAAGGACCGCTTCGGTCTTGACCATCACACGACAGCGGCGCGTCTCATCCTTGGACCAGGAGCCAAGTCGATCGAGCTTCGCGCAGCCCTGGCTAAGAGCGGTGTAGATGCGCAAAGGGTGATCGACCTAATGTCTGGCGAGGACATTGAGCATCCAATGGCAGAGTTATTCTCTGGTCCAATTAATCTGGATACTATCGAAGGCATCCTCAGATCGGCAAACTATCGCCGAGGAATCAAGTGCGTTCCTGAGCCGGCAAGAGTTGTCGAGGCCGCCGTTGACGTCATCTCTGGCGATTCAGGACCTACATCAGTTTCCCAACTCGATGCGTTCTGGCAGTTCAAGGGACTGATGTACAGCCAGTTCATTCGTGGGCCGGTGGGCGTCCTCAGTGACTTCAAGTGCGTGCGGTTTTTTCAGGATTCGGCACGCAAGTTGACGCCCGAACACTTCTATTGGTCCGACAAGGAACTCAGAAGCGCTTTTCCGGACCTTTTTGTCTGGCTCGGCCTTGATGATGGTTGTATCGGTGGGGCGTTGGGTGACCGATCTACAGTCGCATACGTTCGCCGGACATTCATAGTTTGCGACGGCGTCCAGCGAAGCACGGCCAAGGCGTTCCTCAGGGCCCGATATCAGCAGACTAAGGCCGATGCAAGCCTTACCTGTACAGTGTTGCCGGCCTATGCAAACTTCAACGAAGGGGGCGAGCTTTGGAGAAACCGGAGATCGATAGTCGGCGCAAGTACAGCGATGACGTCATAGCTTCGTTCCGGAGAGAGTTGTCCGGCAGCGAACCGCAATTCCCAGGCTGCACGGTTGTCATTAGCGGGTCTTTTGCTCGGCGCGAGGCGTCCGAGCATAGTGATGTTGACTACTTCATCCTTCACGATGAGGGCACCGTATCCGATGCTCAACTGGAGACCCTGCGGCGGCAAGTTAACACAGCGATCGAGAGCGCAAAGCTACGCCCACCAGCCGCCGGCGGTGCTTTCGCAGAAAAGGAGTCTGTCACGGTCTTTCTCAAGAACGTTGGCGGAGGCGAGGACCCTAATCAAAAGCTGACTCGGCGGATGCTGTTCATGCTTGAGGGACTGCCCCTTATGGGCCAGGACAAGTTCGACGAGGTGCGTAAGCGGCTGGTGGCGGATGTATACGCGAAGTCTGACCTAGCAGACCACCAGATTACACGCTTCTTCTTGAATGACCTCATTCGGTACTGGCGGACGATAGGAGTCGACTTCGAGTTCAAGACCAGCGAGGCCCACAAGCCCTGGGGTACGCGAAACCTGAAGTTGGCGTTCTCTCGGAAGCTCTTGTATTTCAGCGGTGTCCTAATGGTTGCCGAGACTGCCCAGAGGACGCCAACGGAAAAGGCAAGAGTCCTTCTTGAACTCAGTGCCATAGACGCGATTGCCAGAGTCGAAAAAGTGTGCGGCGACGAGGGAGCCAAGGCGTTGCGAATGTACGAGCAGTTCCTGAGCAAGCTCTCCGACGAACACTTCCGCCAGCTTGCCGATACAGCGACGCCCGATCGGAAACAGCAGCCACTCGAGTTTAGAGACCTCAAGAATCTGGGGCAGTACTTTTCCTGGGAGTTGGACCGGCTGTTACATGTGGTGTACGGATCGGGGCATCCAATTCACCACGCCCTCATCTTCTAGGCACCCGAATGGGCTGTGGGTGGGGAGGCTAGGATTCTTCGGCGAGCGGATAGGCATAGCCGATTGGTGAGTCCAAGTTTGTGTCCATGTATGCACGGAGGCCAAGCGTAGCCCAGCGTTGACGCGCCTTGGCGGCTGAACGCTAGCTTCTGCATCGCAAGTGACGGCGCCCGCCGGTCCTTGTCCCACTATGCAAGCCCGAACATATTGCCGCGGCAGGTGACGCTGCGTAGCCTGGGGCCAAACCGAGGGCCCCTCATGCGCTGCATCCGCTCCATCCCATCCCTGACCCGCAGCCTGCTGCTGGCCGCCGCCGCCTTGCTGGTGGCCTGCGCCGCACCCCCGCCGCCGGCCGCGCCCGCCGTGGC
>JALHPY010000099.1 GCA_022842305.1 Rubrivivax sp. | reverse complement strand
CTCCAGCCAGAGCAATCCTTCGGAGAGTGCTAGCGCAGCGCAGATGGCCAGCCGCTCCGTGCCCGCGGCGCGCTCCACGCCCCATACCGCGACCAGACGCCCGCCCTGCGCGGCCACGGCCTGGGCGCTGGTGAGCCACGCCTCGGGCCCGACGCGGGCGTGCCAGATGGGCAACGGCGCGGGCAGGCGTTGCAGCGCGAGGGCCCAATCTGCGAGTGCCATGTTCAGGGCCCCACCAGCATGGCCGCGGCCTGGCGGTACCAGGCGTCGAGGTAGGGCGGGATGTACAGGCCCAGCATCAGCCCCAGCGCCAGGTGCACGAACACCGGCACCAGCGCCGGCGGGTGCGCCAGCGGCTTGACGTTGGTGTCACCGAAGACCATGGGCTGCACGCGCGCAAAGACGCTGGCAAAGGCCAGCCCCAGCGCGATCAGCAGGAAGGGCGTGGCCCAGGGCTGATCGCGCATGGCAGTGGTGACGATGAGAAATTCACTGGCAAACACGCCGAAGGGCGGCATGCCCAGGATGGCCAGCGAGCCCAGCATCAGGCCCCAGGCCACGGTGGGGCTGACCTTGATCAGCCCGCGGATGTCTTCCATGATCTGCGTGCCCGCCTTCTGCGTGGCATGGCCCACGGCGAAGAAGATCGCCGACTTGACCAGCGAGTGCACCGTCATGTGCAGCAGCCCGGCGTAGGTGGCGATGGGCCCGCCCATGCCGAAGGCGAAGGTCATCAGGCCCATGTGCTCGATGGACGAGTAGGCGAACATGCGCTTCACGTCCTTCTGCCGGATCAGGAAGAACACCGCGGCCACCACCGACAGCAGGCCGAAGCCCATCATCAGCCGGCCCGACAGCGCACTGCTGCCCAAGGCGCCGTCGGTCAGCACCTTGCTGCGCAGCACCGCGTACAGCGCCACGTTGAGCAGCAGACCCGAGAGCACCGCCGACACCGGCGTCGGGCCTTCGGCGTGGGCGTCGGGCAGCCAGTTGTGCACCGGCACCAGGCCGACCTTGGTGCCGTAGCCGATGAACAGGAATGCGAAGGCCAGCGTGATGATGCTGGGGTCAAGCTGCGCCTTGACAGCGTCCAGGTTGGTCCACAGCAGCGCGCCCCCCTCGGGGCCGATGACCTTGGCCGCCGCCATGTACAGCAGCACCGTGCCGAACAGCGCCTGCGCGATGCCCACGCCGCACAGGATGAAGTACTTCCAGGCGGCCTCCAGGCTGGCTGCCGTGCGGTAGACGCTGACCAGCAGCACGGTGGTGAGCGTGGCCGCCTCCATCGCCACCCACACGATGCCCATGTTGTTGGTGGTCAGCGCCAGCAGCATGGTGAAGCTGAACAGCTGGTACATGCTGTGGTACAGGCGCAGCCGCGGCGGCGTCATCTTGCCGTGGTCGCGCTCCACGCGCATGTAGGGGCGCGAGAAGATGGCCGTGGTCAGGCCGACGAAGGCGGTGAGCGTGACCAGAAAGACGTTGAGCGCATCGATGTAGAACTCGCGCTGCCAGACCAGCATCGGCCCGCTCTCGATGATCTGCACCGTCAGCGCGCAGGCCGCGACAAAGGTGCCCAGACTGAAGCCGACGTTGATGTCGCGCGCCGCGTCGCGGTGGCCCACCAGCGCCAGCACCGCGCCGCCGACCAACGGGCAGGCAAGCAGGAAGGCCAGCGCGTTGATCTCCACGCTCAGTCTTCCTTCAGCTGCTCTAAGTGGCGGATGTCCAGGCTGTCGAACTGCTCGCGGATCTGGAACATGAACACGCCCAGGATCAGCACGCCCACGATCACGTCCAGCGCGATGCCCAGTTCCACCACCATGGGCATGCCGTAGGTGGCCGAGGTGGCGGCGAAGAACAGGCCGTTCTCCATCGCCAGGAAGCCGATGACCTGGGGCACGGCCTTGGCGCGCGTGATCATCATCAGGAACGACAGCAGCACGCAGGCCAGCGCGATGCCCAGCGTGCCGCTGGCCAGCGCCGACGACAGCTGCGAGATCGGCAGCGCCAGGTTGAACGAGAAGATCACCACGCCGATGCCGATGAGCATGGTGGTGGGGATGTTGATCAGGGTTTCGACGTCCCAGCGTATGCCCAGGCGGTCGATCACCCGGTGCAGCAGCCAGGGAATCAGCAGCACCTTCAGCAAAACGGTCAGCCCGGCCGACAGGTAAAGGTGGTGCTGCCCGGTGACGTAGCCCACCACCGCGGTGGCCAGCGCCAGCGTGGCGCCCTGCAGCGTGAACAGGTAGACCAGCGACAGCACGCGGCGCTGCGAGATCATGGCGAAGGCCAGCATCAGCAGCAGCGCACCGAGCAGGTTGACGAACTGGGTCAGCAGCAGGCTCATCGCATCATCTCGCCAGCAGCATGTGCACCAGCAGGCCAATGACTGCCAGCAGGAAGGCCGTGGCCAGGAACTCGGGCACACGGAAGATCCGCATCTTGGCGCTCAGCGTTTCCAGCAGCGCCAGCGCAAAGCCGCCGATGGCCAGCTTGAGCAGCAGCACCGGCAGCGCCAGCAGCATGGCCTGCGGCGCGTGCGCCTCGGCCACGCCCCAGGGGAAGAACAGCGCCAGGCCGATGCAGGCGTAGGCAAAGAGCTTGAGGCTGGCGGCCCATTCCAGCAGCGCCAGGTGGCGGCCGGAGTATTCGAGGATCAGCGCCTCGTGCAGCATGGTCAGTTCCAGGTGCGTGGCCGGGTTGTCCACCGGCACGCGCGCGTTCTCGGCCAGCGAGACCATCACGAAGGCCACGCCGGCCAGCGCCAGGCCCGGGTAGATGGCCAGATCGCGGTGCGCCAGGGTCTCGACGATGGTGGTGAGCGAGGTCGACTGCGAGATCAGCGAGGCCGAGAACAGCACCATCAGCAGCGCCGGCTCGGCCAGAAAGCCCACCAGCATCTCGCGCCGCGCGCCCATGCTGCCAAAGGCCGTGCCCACGTCCATGGCCGCCAGCGAAATGAACACCCGCGCCAGGGCAAACAGGCCCACCAGCGCGATGGCGTCGGCCGCCGGTGCCAGCGGCAGGTCGGTCGACAGCGTGGGGATGATGGCGCAGGCCAGCACCATGCAGCCGAACTTGAGGTAGGGCGCGCTGCGGAACAGCCGCGACGCGTGCTCGGCCACCATCGATTCCTTGTTGAACAGCTTGTGCAGCATGCGGTAGGGCTGCAGCAGGCCGGGCGCCGACTTGTTCTGCAGCCAGGCGCGGCACTGGTTGACCCAGCCGCTGAGCAGTGGCGCCAGCGCGATGGCGATCGCGATCTCCAGCAGTTGCGACAGCACCCCGGTGAAGCTCATCACATCACCGCCAGCAAGGTGGCCACCAGCGTGAGGAAGCTGTACATCAGGTAGACCGAGATGCGGCCCTGCTGCAGCCGGCTCATCAGCCGCGCCAGGGTGTTGGCCAGGTCGGTGACGGGCACGTAGACCCAGCCCCAGAAGTGATCCTCGAGCTTGACGCGGTAGCGCGGGTGCTCGTCAAAGGGCGTGGGCAGCTCGCGCCGGATCACGAACAGCGGTTCGAAGATCTGGCGTATGGGCTGGCCGAAGCCCTCGGCCGTGTCCTGCATGCGCGCCGTGCCCCACGGAAAGCCGCAGGCCCAGGGCGGCACACGGCGCGAGCGCCCGTGGTACAGCCCGCGCACCAGCAGGTAGGCCAGCGCAAAGCTGCCCAGGATGCCCAGCAGGAAGATCACCGGGCCGTAGCTGGCCTGCTCCAGGCTGGTGGGCGCCAGCAGCCAGCCGTGGCCCGCGACGCGCGCGCCCAGGCCGGCCTGCACCAGTTGCTGCGTCACCGGGTCCATGAGCCGTATGAAGTGGGTGGGCAGCAGACCCAGCGCCACGCAGCCCGCGGCCAGCCACAGCATGCCGGCGCGTTCCCACCAGCCGGCGTCGTGGGCGCGGGCCAGCTTGTCCTCACGCGGCTGGCCCAGGAAGATGACGCCGAAGAACTTGACCATGGTGTAGCCGGCCAGCGCCGCCACCAGCGCGATCAGTGCGGCCACCACCGGGATCAGCATGGTCAGCAGCGGCACCGGCAGGCTGGGCGCGAACAGAAAGCTCTGCAGCAGCAGCCATTCGGAGACAAAGCCGCCCAGCGGCGGCAGACCGGCGCTGGCCAGCACGCCCAGCAACGTGAGCCAGCCCACCCAGGGCATGGTGCGGATCAGCCCGCCCAGCTTGCCCAGGTTGCGCTCGGACGTGGCGTGCAGCACGCTGCCCGTGCCCAGGAACAGCAGGCTCTTGAAGCAGGCGTGGCTGGCCACGTGGTACAGCGTGGCGGTGAGCGCCAGTGCGGCCATGGGCAGCATGTCGTAGCCGGTAAAGATCAGCGTCAGGCCCATGCCCACGAACAGCAGGCCCATGTTCTCGATCGACGAATAGGCCAGCAGCCGCTTCATGTCGCTCTGCACCGACGCGAACACCACGCCGAACAGCGCCGTGGCCAGGCCTATGGCCAACAGCAGGCCGCCCCACCACCACAGGCGCAGGTGCAGCAGGTCCAGCGAGACACGCAGCATGCCGTAGATGGCGGTATTGAGCATCACGCCGCTCATCAGCGCCGACACCGGCGAGGGCGCGGCCGGGTGCGCCTCGGGCAGCCACACGTGCAGCGGCAGCACGCCGGCCTTGGCGCCGAAGCCGAACACCGCCAGCAGAAATCCCACCGAGGCCCAGAAGGGCGTGAGCGACTGTGCGCGCATGTTGGCGAAGGTGTAGTCGCCGGTGTTGGCCTGCAGCACGCCGAAGCACAGCAGGATGGCGATGGCGCCGATGCGCGCCATCGTGATGTACAGGTAGCCGGCGCTGCGCACCTCGGGAATGCGGTGGTTGGCGGTGACCAGGAAGAACGAGGACAGCGCCATGGTCTCCCACAGCACCATGAAGGCGTAGGCGTCGTCGGCCAGCACCACGCCCGCCATGCTGGCCAGGAACACGTGGTACTCCAGGCACAGCAGCCCGGGCGGCGTGCCCTCGCCCTTGCGGAAATAGCCGGCGGCAAAGGCCGAGATGCCGGCCGATGCGGCGCCGATGACCATCAGAAAGTACGCGGACAGGCTGTCCAGCCGCAGGTGGAAGGGCAGCGAAGGCAGGCCTATGGGCAGCACCGCCGTCTGCGGGCCGGCGTGCAGTGCGGCCGCCGACAAGGCGAACAGTGCCAGCCCGACCAGCCCGCCCAGCGGGAACAGCACGTGCGCCACCAGCGCCAGCCGCCGCAGCATCAACACGCCCACCGCACCCAGCGCCAGCCAGGCCGCCATGACCAGGAGCATGCCGTCGATGAGCAACCACGATGTCATGGGCAGCATGGCATCGTGGCCTTCGGCCTAGCGGCGCGGCGCGCGCCGGGCGGGCGCAGGCGCAGCGGCCTTGCGCGGTGCGCTGCGGCGCGGGGGTGCCGCCGCTTCGGCCGGGGCCTCGTCCTCGCCTGATGGCGTGTAGTCCACGCCATGCTGCGCCAGGTACTCGCGGATGAGTTGCCGCACCACCTGCGAGGCGGTGCGGTCCTGGCGCGCGCACAAGCCCTCGAAGGCCGCCTTCTTGTGGGGGTCTATGAGCAGCGTGAGCCTGGCGGTCTTGGTCTCCATGGGGCGCGTCCGGATGTTTGTGTCAGTCACATGCCATGCACATCGTACGCCGATGCGATGCACAGGCCGGAGTTTCAGCGCCGCGACTGGCGCAAGACCCGGCCCAAGACCTTGCGGATGTGCGCGAAGCTGACCTGCAATTGCCCGGCGGCCACCGCGTCCAGCGTGCCGGGCGCGCGCGGTGCGCCCCGGCTGCGCGCGGCGAAGGCCGCGCCCTTGCCGGCGAAGACGACGGTGTTGCCCAGGTCGGCACACTCCACCAGCAGCAGCGCATCGCCGAAGCTGCGGCGCATGCGCTCGATGAAGATGCCGCAGTGCGCGTCGCCGCTGTGCAGGTTGACCACCAGCAGCCCGCCGGGCAGCAGGTGTGCGTGGCAGTCGTCGTAGAAGGCCTGCGATGACAGGCTGGACGGCTGGCCGTCGTAGTCGAAACCGTCGACCAGCAGCACGTCGCTGCGTTGCGCCGGGTCGCGCACGAAGTCGGCGCCGTCGCCCTGCAGCACCTGCAGGCGCGCGTCGTCGGGCGGCACCAGGAACTCGTCGCGCAGGGCAATGACGTGGGGGTTGATCTCAACCACCTGGATGCGCGCCTGCGGCAGATGGCGGTGGCAGAACTTGGCCAGCGAACCGCCGCCCAGCCCGATCATGGCGATGCGCTGCGGCGCGGGCTTGAACAGCAGAAAACCCATCATCGTGCGCGAGTAGTCCAGGTCCAGCGCATACGGGTCGTCCAGCCGCATGCGGCTCTGCACCTCGCGGATCGAGAAGTGCAGCGCCTTGCAGCGGCTCCCGGCCTGGACGAAGGGCCGGACATGGCCCTGGGCGTCCTGGGCCTGGGGCTGGGCGGCATGCCGGGGCAGACCACTTTCAGGCATCGAGGGGCGGCAGCGAGTCGCAGGCATGGCTGTCGGCCAGGGTGCGCTCGATGCGGGCAAAGGCGGCCTGCAACGGGCGCGCGGCCGCTGCGCACAGCGCGCCGCCGCGCTGCGCCGCGCCCGGGGGCAGCGGCTCGAAGACCGGCCCCTTGCGTGCGAAGACGATGCTGTTGCTCAGTTCGCCGTCGTCCACGACCAGCAGCGCGCCGCCGAAGCTGCGGCCCATGCGCTGCAGGCACTGGTCGTGCTGCACATGGCCGTAATGCAGGTTGACGACCAGCAGGCCGCCGGGCGCCAGCGTGTCGGCGCAATCGTCGTAGAAGCGCTGCGAGGCCAGCTGGCGCGGCTGGCCCTGCGCGCCGAAGCCGTCCACCAGCAGCACCTCGGGCCGCGTGTTGCAGTCGCGCACGAAGCAGGCGCCGTCGACCTGCAGCACGCTGAAACGCGCGTCGTCGGGCGGCACGTGGAAGGTGCTGCGCAACGCCAGCACGTGCGGGTTGATCTCGGCCACCTGGATGCGTGAGCGCGGCAGGTGGCGGTAGCAGAACTTGGCCAGCGAGCCGCCGCCCAGGCCGATCATGGCGATGCTGCGCGGGCGCGGCTGGAACAGCACAAAGCCCATCATCGTGCGCGTGTAGGCCAGGTCCAGCGCGATGGGATCGCGCAGCTGCATGCGGCTCTGCACCTCATCGATGCTGAAGTACAGGCTGCGCGAGCGCAGGCTCTCGTGCACGAAGGGCCGGACATGGGCCGCATCGAAGGGGCCACCACCCGGGACGTGCCCCGGGCTCGGATCTTCAGGCATGGCAGCCGATGGGCAGCACCCTTGCAGGGCGGGCTGCGAATGTAGATCCATCGTCAGGCGCTGGCAATGGCGCTGACCGGTCCGGCCCGCGCTGCACGGGCCTGGCCATCGGGCCGGGATCAGGCGGCCATGGGCACCAGGAAGTCGCGGCTGATGCCCACGCCCAGGTCGCCGACGCGATCCAGGAACTGCGTCAGGTAGGCGTGCAGGCCGGTGGCCAGGATCTCGTCGATGCGGCCGTAGCGCAGGTCGGCCTTCAGGCGGCCGGCGCGGCGCAGGGTCTCGCTGCTCTGCTCGTTGGCCACCAGCACCAGGTTGGCCATGGTCTCGTTCATGCAGGCCGCCAGTGAACGCGGCATGTCCGGGCGCAGGATCAGCAGCTCGGCCACCTTCTCGGGGTGGATGACGTTGCGGTAGACCTTGCGGTAGATCTCGAAGCCCGAGACCGAACGCAGGATCGCGCTCCAGTGGTAGAAGTCGACCTCCATGCCCTCTTTGCTGGCGCCGGGGCCGAAGTAGTCACCGCCGGCCAGGGCCTGGAACTTGACGTCCAGCAGCCGCGCCGTGTTGTCGGCGCGTTCCAGGAAGGTGCCGATGCGCAGGAAGTGCAGCGCCTCGTCCTGCAGCATGGTGCCCACGGTGACGCCGCGGCTGAGGTGGCTGCGGAACTTGACCCACTCGAAGAAGCTGCCCGGGTCGCGCTCGAAGGCGCCGTCCTTGAGCATGCGGTTGTATTCGAGCCAGGTCTGGTTCTGCGTCTCCCACACCTCGGTGGTGAGCGCGCCGCGCACGGCGCGGGCGTTCTCGCGCGCGGCACGCAGGCAGGCCACGATGGACGAGGAATTGGACTCGTCGCGCACCATGAATTCCATGACGTTGCGCGCGCCCACGTCCTGGTACTTCTGCGAGAAGTTCCAGGTCAGTTCGCTGATCGACAGCAGCCCGCGCCAGCCCTGCTCGGCCATGTCGGTGCTCTGCGGCAGCAGCGAGGTCTGGTAGTTGACGTCCAGCATGCGGGCCGTGTTTTCGGCCCGTTCCATGTAGCGCGCCATCCAGAACAGGTGGTCGGCGGTTCTAGACAGCATGTTCGATCTCCTGCTGGCCGAAAACACGGCCACGCGCTGGCGCGCGCTGCAGTGTTGTGACTGCGTCGCAAGCGCTGCGCGCTTGACCGGCGCGCTCCATGTAGCGCGCCATCCAGAACAGGTGGTCGGCGGTTCGCGAAAGCATCTTTCTAGTCTCCACTCAGTCTTCGAGTACCCAGGTGTCCTTGGTGCCACCGCCCTGGCTGCTGTTGACCACCAGCGAGCCCTCCTTCAGCGCCACCCGCGTCAGGCCGCCGGGCACGGTCTGCACGCCGTGGCCGGAACTCAGCACGTAGGGGCGCAGGTCGATGTGGCGCGGCGCGATGCCGCTTTCCACGAAGGTGGGGCAGGTCGACAGCGACAGCGTCGGCTGCGCGATGTAGTTGGTCGGGTTGGCCTTGACCACGGCCGAGAACTCCTTGATCTCGGCCTTGGTCGCCGCCGGGCCTACCAACATGCCGTAGCCGCCGGCACCGTGCACTTCCTTGACCACCAGCTCAGCCATGTGCGCCAGCACGTACTTCAGGTCCTCGGGGTCGCGGCACAGGTAGGTGGGCACGTTGTTCAGGATGGGCTTCTCGCCCAGGTAGAACTCGATCATCTTGGGCACGTAGGGATAGATGCTCTTGTCGTCGGCGATGCCGGTGCCCACGGCGTTGCTCAGCGTGATGTTGCCGGCGCGGTAGACGTCCAGCAGCCCGGCGCAGCCCAGCGTGCTGTCGGGGCGGAAGACCTGGGGGTCGAGGAAGTCGTCGTCGACGCGGCGGTAGATCACGTCCACGCGCTTGGGGCCTTGCGTGGTGCGCATGTAGACGAAGCCGTCGCGCACCACCAGGTCCTGGCCCTCGACCAGCTCGACCCCCATCTGCTGCGCCAGGAAGGCGTGCTCGAAGTAGGCACTGTTGTACATGCCGGGGGTCAGCACCACCACGGTGGGCTCGCTCACCCCGGCCGGGGCCACGGCACGCAGCGTTTCCAGCAGCAGGTCGGGGTAACGCGCCACGGGCGCCACGCGGTTGATGGCAAACAGGTCCGGAAACAAGCGCATCATCATCTTGCGGTTCTCGAGCATGTAGCTCACGCCGCTGGGCACGCGCAGGTTGTCTTCCAGCACGTAGTAGTCGCCGCTGCCGTCGGTGTGGCCGGCGCGCACGATGTCGATGCCCGAGATGTGCGAGTACACGTTGCCCGGCACGGCCACGCCCATCATCTCGGGCCTGAACTGGGCGTTCTTCAGCACCTGCTCGGTGGGCACGATGCCGGCCTTGAGGATCTCCTGCCCGTGGTAGACGTCGTGGATGAAGCGGTTGAGCGCGGTCACGCGCTGGCGCAGGCCGGCTTCCATGGCCGTCCATTCCTGCTTGGGGATGACGCGCGGGATCAGGTCGAAGGGGATCAGGCGCTCGGTGCCCGCGCCGTCCTCGTCCTTGGCGCCGTACACCGCGAAGGTGATGCCGACGCGGCGGAAGATCATCTCGGCCTCGGCGCGACGCGAGCGCATCATTTCCGGCGGCTGGCGCTTGAGCCACTCGTCGTAGACGCGGTAATGGTCGCGTACCGCAGCGTTGGCGGTGAGCATTTCGTCGAATGGCGTCTTCATCGTCCCGGTTTCCTTGACCCTGACACTAGCAAGCCGCGGGCCCGGCATCGGGCGCCGCATCCAGGGGCCGCAAGCCGACCCCTACCGTCAATGTGTGGCGGCCCCCGCCGCGGATCACGCCACGCAGCGGCGTCACGTCGCCGTAGTCGCGGCCCACGGCCACGCGCACGTGGCCGCTGCCGGGCACCAGGTCGTTGGTGGGGTCCAGGTCCAGCCAGCCGTCGGCCGGCAGGCCCGGGGTGCCGGGGCACCACACCTGCACCCAGGCGTGCGAGGCGTCGGCGCCCAGCATGGTCGCACCGCCCTCGGGCGCCTGCGTCAGCAGGTAGCCGCTGACATAGCGCGCCGGCAGCCCGTACATGCGCAGCATGCCGGCCATCAGGTGGGCAAAGTCCTGGCACACGCCGCGCCGCTGCTCCATCACGCGCAAGAGGGGCGTGTCGATGTCGGTGCTGCGGCTTTCGTAGCGAAAGCCGGCGTGGATGCGCTGCATCAGCTCGATCGCCGCCTCGGCCACCGGGCGGCCGGGGCGGAAACTGGGCGCGGCAAAGTCGCGCAGCTCGCGCAGGCGCGGCACGTAGGGCGAAGGCAGCGCAAATTCGACCTGCGGCACGAAGGGCGCCAGCGCCACGTAGCGCAGCTGCGCCGCCACCGCGTCCCAGGCCGGCGCGGCGCGCGGCTGCAGCGCGCCAAAGCGGGGCTGCACGCGCACCCGGCTGGTGGCACGCACGCACAGCCGGGTGTGCGGCTGCGCCAGGCTGAAGTGGCGCTGCACGTTGCCCTGGTCGTCGACGCTGTCGCGCTGCTGGCCGGGCGGCGGATCGATGTCCAGCGCAAAGTCCAGCAGCTGCTGGTGCTCGTCGTGCAGCGGCTGCAGGTGTGCCAGGTGGTGCGCCAGCGACACCGGCGCGGTGTAGTCGTAGCGGGTCTCGTGCTGTACGGCCAGTTCCATCGCTGTAACCCTCGCTACACCCGCTGATCGAAGCCCTGGGCCAGGGTGAAGTAGCGCTCACCGATGCGGTCGGCCAGGGCCCCGGCGGTGCCGCGCAGGTTCAGCGCCAGCGCCTGCAGCGCGCTGGCGATGGCGGCATCGTCGGCGTCGCGCAGCTCTTCCAGCGTCAGGCCGGCGCCGTCGGCCGGCAGCATGGCGCGCAGCGACTGCAGGCCGTCGGCGGCGCCGGGCAGCTCGGGCAGCTTGCCCAGCTCGGTGCGCAGGCGGCGCAGCACGCCGGCAAAGGCGCGCGGGTTGGCGCTGTCGAAGACCAGCATGTCGGCCAGTGCCAGCAGGTCTTCGTGGCGCTGGTAGCGCGCGCGGAAGGTGATGACGCTGTCGAACAGCTCCAGCAGCAGGTCGATGCCGGCCGCGCTGGCCAGTGCGCCGCTGGCCACGAAGACCTCCAGCCGCTTGCTCACGCCGGTCAGGCGCTCGAGCAGCCGGCCCACCGTGAGCAGCCGCCAGCCGTGGTCGCGCGTCATGCGGTCGCTCTGCGCGCCGGTCACCGCCGCCAGCTGCAGCGCCAGCCGGTCCAGCGCCGGCATCACCTGGGCCAGCGTGGGCAGTTCGTCGTCGGTCGTGGCCAAGGCCTGCAGGAAGCCCTCGCGCATCGAACGCAGCACGCCCCAGTGCTCGGACGACAGGCGCTCGCGCAGCGCCATGCCGGCGCGCTCCAATGCGGCCAGGTTGTAGGCGACGCTGTGCGCGCCGGTCTCGTCGGCCAGGCCGGCGAGCACCGCGCGCTCGAAGTGGTGGGCCGACTGCACCAGCGTGGGCACGCCCGTGGGCGCCAGGCCGGCGCCCACGGCCAGGGTGGACAAGGCCTGCAGCACGGCCGGCGGCGCGTCGGTGTCGGCGTCCAGCAGCGCCAGCGTGGCGCGCGCCAGGCGCACCAGCTGCTCGGTGCGCTCGGTGTAGCGGCCCAGCCAGAACAGGTTCTCGCCGGTGCGGCTGCTCACCGGGCGGCGGCGCTGCACGATGTCGTCCACCTGCAGCCGCTTGGGCAGCATAGAGAAGTTGTCCACCGGGCCGTCGGTCAGCACCCAGGTGTCCAGGCTGGTGCCGCCGCGCTGCATCGAAACGCTGCCGTCCTCACGCGGGGCCACCCGCGTCATGCCACCAGGCAGCACGTGCCAGCGCCCGCCACCGTCGGCGATGGCGTACACGCGCACCATGGCAGGGCGCGGCGTGACCGCTCCATCGCCCCAGATGGGTGCGCGACTGAAGCGCAGGCGGCCCTGCACGGTCCAGGCGTCGGGGTCGGCGGCGATGGCCCCGGCCTGCGGGTCGCGCACCTGCGAGGTCCGCGCACCCATCGGGAAGGTGTTGCGCACGAGCTTGTCCTGCAGCGTGCCGCGCACGTCGGCCCAGGCCGCCGGCTCGCCGCACCACCAGGTAGGCAGCGAAGGCAGCAACAGCGGCTGGCCGATCAGGCGCTGGGCGATCCCGGGCATGAAGCCCTGGATGGCGGGCGATTCGAGGAAGGCGCTGCCCAGCGCGTTGGCCATGACCACGCTGCCGGCGCGCGCCGCCTGCAGCAGGCCGGGGACGCCCAGCGCGGAATCGGGGCGCAGCTCGAGCGGGTCGCACCAGTCGTCGTCGATGCGGCGCATCACGCCGTGCACCGGCTCCAGGCCCTCGACGGTGCGCAGGAACAGGCGCTCGCCGCGCACCGTGAGATCGCCGCCCTCTACCAGCGGCAGGCCCAGGTAGCGCGCCAGGTAGGCGTGCTCGAAATAGGTCTCGGCGTAGGGGCCGGGGGTGAGCAGCACCACGCGCGGCGTCTCGCCGTCGCGCGACTGGCGCGACACCTGCCGCGCCGCGTGCTCCAGCGTGTCCAGCAGGCGCCGGTAGCTGCTGGCGATGTGCTGCACGCGCAGGTCGCGGAAGGCGTCGGGAAACTGGCGCGAGATCACCAGCCGGTTGTGCAGCACGTAGCCCAGGCCCGAGGGGCCCTGGGTGCGCTGCGACACCAGCCACCAGCGGCCGTCGGGGCCGCGCGCGATGTCGAAGGCCACGATCAGCAGGCGCAGGCCGCCGGGGGGCTGCACGCCGCGCATGGGCCGCAGCCAGCCCGGGTGGCGCAGCAGCAGCGACGGCGGCAGCAGGCCCTCGTGCAGCAGGCGCTGCGGGCCGTACAGGTCGGCCACCATGCGCTCCAGCAGCTCGGCGCGCTGCACCGCGCCGGCCTCGATCTGGGCCCAGTCGTCGGGCTCGATCAGCAGCGGCAGCAGCTCCAGCGACCAGGGCCGGCTGGCCACGCCACCGCCGGCCTCGCCGCTGAACACGTTGTGCGTGACGCCGTCCTGCGCGATGCGCTGCGCCACCTGGGTGACGCGGCGGTCCAGGTCCTCGGCCATCTCGGTGCCGCCGGCCGGCGGGGGCACGGTCTGGGCAAAGCGTTGCCAGGCCGGGCGCAGCGCGCCGTGGCCGTCGCGCAGCTCGTCCCACACCCCGGCCTCGGCCGGCAGCACGCGGCTGGCCAGCGCGTGCACCGCCGGGCCGCCAGGGCCCGGCACGCGGTCGAACGGAAGCGAACCTTGGGACTGTTGCTGCACGGAGCGGCGCTTCAGCGCTGGCGCAGGTCTATGGTGAAAGGCAGCTCCAGGCTGGGCGCGGCCGGCTGCACGTTCATCTCGCCCGGCGTGTGGCCGAAGCGGAAGAAGCGCGCCAGGCGCCGGCTCTCGGCTTCATAGGCGTTGACCGGGAAGGTGTCGTAGCTGCGCCCGCCCGGGTGCGCCACGTGGTAGCGGCAGCCGCCGATGGAGCGCTTATGCCAGCTGTCGACCACGTCGAAGGTCAGCGGCGCGTCCACCGGGATGGTGGGGTGCAGCGCCGAGGGCGGCTGCCAGGCGCGGTAGCGCACGCCGCAGACGAATTCGCCCACGCGCCCGGTGGGCTGCAGCGGCAGTGCGTTGCCGTTGACGGTGACGACGTGGCGGTTGCCGTTCAGGCCGGTCACCTTGACCTCCAGCCGTTCCAGCGACGAATCGACATAGCGCACGGTGCCGCCGGGCGCGCCTTCCTCGCCCATCACGTGCCAGGGCTCGAGCGCGTTGCGCAGCGTCAGCTGCAGGCCCTGCGTGGCCAGCTCGCCGATGAGCGGGAAGCGGAAGGCGAAGTGCGGCGCGAACCAGGCCGAATCGAAGGCAAAACCGGCCCCGCGCAGCTCAGCCATGACGTCGTCGAAGTCGAGCTGGCAGAAGGTGGGCAGCATGAAGCGGTCGTGCAGGCCCGTGCCCCAGCGCGTCAGGCGCGTGGCGCCGCGGCCGCGGTAGGGCTCGCGCCAGAACCAGGCCAGCAGCGCGCGCAGCAGCAGCTGCTGCGACAGGCTCATGCGCGCATGCGGCGGCATCTCGAAGGCGCGCAGCTCCAGCAGGCCCAGGCGGCCGGTGGGGCCGTCGGGCGAGTACAGCTTGTCGATGCAGAACTCGCTGCGGTGGGTGTTGCCGGTGACGTCGACCAGCAGGTTGCGCAGCGTGCGGTCGACGATCCAGGGTGGCACCTGGCCATGGATGCCCAACTGCCGCTCGAGCTCGTCCAGGCCCAGTTCGACCTCGTAGACCTGGTCGCCGCGGGCCTCGTCGAAGCGCGGCGCCTGGCTGGTGGGGCCGATGAACAGGCCGCTGAACAGATAGCTCAGGCTGGGGTGGTTGTGCCAGTAGGTGATCAGGCTGGCCAGCACGTCGGGCCGGCGCAGGAAGGGGCTGTCGGCCGGTGTGGCGCCGCCCAGCACGAAGTGGTTGCCACCGCCGGTGCCGGTGTGGCGGCCGTCGACCATGAACTTCTCGCTGGTCAGGCGCGTGTAGTGCGCCGCGTCGTAGAGGAATTCGGTGTGGTCGACCAGCTGTTCCCAGCTGCTGGCGGGGTGGATGTTGACCTCGATCACGCCCGGGTCGGGCGTCACGGCCAGGGTCTTGAGGCGCGGGTCGCGCGGCGGCGGGTAGCCTTCGATGACGATCTTCAGGCCCAGCTCGGCCGTGGTGGCCTCGACCGCGGCCACCAGTTCCAGGTAGTCCTCGAGGTACTTGAGCGGCGGCATGAAGACGTAGAGCACGCCGCGCTTGCCGCCGTACTTCTTCTCGGCCGCGGCCTCGGCCTTGGGGCCGTTGCCGCGCTGCGGGTCGCGCACCTCGACGCAGACCGCCGTGCGCGTGAGCTCACCCGCGGATTCGAAGCGCTGCGGCAGCGCCAGCGGGTTGCGCGGATGCGGCACCAGCGGGTCGTGTTCGGTGGCCATGCGCGGCGCGCCGGGGCCGCCGGCGACGATGCCCGCGCCCCCGGTGCCGGCACCGCCCGCAAGACCTTCAGCGGCCAGCGCAGCGGCGGCCGCAGCAGCCGTGGCTGCATCAGCCCCCCCCCGGCCCGCGCAGCACCTGCTG
>JALHPY010000098.1 GCA_022842305.1 Rubrivivax sp. | reverse complement strand
GCGGCGGGCAGGCGGGTGGACAGCGCCGTCGCGGCCAGGCCGGTGCTGTCGGCCAGGCGGCCGCGTTCCAGGTCGCGCTCGCTGCGCGTGGCCACCAGCTGCGCACGCAGGCCGGCCAGGCGGGCGCGGGCTTCCTGCACGTCAGTGGCGGGCACGTCGCCCAGGCGGAAGCGGTCTTCGGCCTCGGTGCTGCTGCGCTGCGCGCTGGCCAGCTGGGCCTCGAGCAGGCGCACGCCTTCGTCGGCCAGGGCCAGTTCCAGGTAGCGCTGGCTGGTCTGCAGCATCAGCTGCTGGCGCGCGCCGCCGGCTTCCAGGTCGGCCAGGTCGGCCGACAGCGCCAGCTGTTCCTGCTGCACGCGGCGCTGCGGGTTGTACAGCGGCTGCACGGCCGACACCGACCAGCGCGCCGCCGTGCCGTTGTTGACCGAGGTGCTGAAGTCGGCGCCGCTGGCCGTGCCCAGGCCGGGCGCCGAGAACTGCGCGCCGCGGCTGTCCGTGCGGTTGCTGCCCAGGCCCACCGAGGCGCTCAAGCCCACCTGCGGCCGCCACAGCGCCGCAGCCTGGTCGCGCTTGGGCTGGGCCGCGGCCTGCGCCGCCTGTGCCACGGCCAGGTCACGGTCGTTGGCCAGTGCGGCGCGCCAGACGTCCATCAGGTCGGCCGCGGCCGCGCCCTGCAGCGCGGCCAGGGCCAGGGCACTGGCCAGCGCCGTGCGAACAAGGTGTTGGCGCATGGCGTTCAATGCGCCGCCGCCAGGCCGGCCTGCACCCAGCGCAGCAGGTCGCCGCTGCTCATGGCGCCCGACTGGCGCGCCACTTCGCGGCCGCCCTGGTACAGCACCAGCGTGGGGATGCTGCGGATCATGGCCGCGCCGGAAGCGCGCGGGTTCTCGTCCGTGTCGAGCTTGGCGAAGCGCACGCCCGGCAGCTGCGCCGCGGCCTGGGCGAAGTGCGGCGCCATCATCTTGCAGGGGCCGCACCACTCGGCCCAGTAGTCCACCAGCACCGGTTGTCCGCTGGCGGCAAGGTAGGCCGGCAGCGTGGCGTCGCTCAGCGCCACGGGCGCGGCGGGGGCCAGTTCGGTGGCGCAGCGCCCGCACACCGGCTGGTCGCCCAGGCGTTCATCGGGCACGCGGTTGGTGGTGCCGCAGGCGGGGCAGACGAGGTTCATGGTGTTCGCTCCTGCTGGTGGATCAGGCGCCCGGGCGCACGCCCAGCTTGCGCAGGATGCTTTCCATCAGGCACCACTTGGTCAGGCCGCTCTGCAGCAGGTTCACGCCCACGAAGGCGGTGAAGGCCAGCCACCACTGGTTGACGAAGATCGGGCTGCCGGGCGTGCCCAGGGCCAGCGAGAGCAGGATGAAAGCGCCAGCGACGACGCGCACGGTTTGCCAGGTGGTCATGTTCAGGCTCCTTGGAGGTTGGGGTTGGGGGAAACGGGTTCGCCCGTGAGGGCGTGCAGCCGGTTGCGGTAGGCCACGTAGTAGAGGATGGGGATGACCACCAGCGTGAGCACGGTGGACACCGAGATGCCGAAGATCAGCGAGATCGCCAGCCCGTTGAAGATGGGGTCGTCGAGGATGAAGAAGGCGCCCAGCATGGCCGCCAGGCCGGTCAGCACGATGGGCTGCGCGCGCGTCACCGCCGAGTGCACGATGGCCTTGTCGAATTCGACACCTTCGCGCACCTGCAGGTTGATGAAGTCCACCAGCAGGATGGAGTTGCGCACGATGATCCCGGCCAGCGCGATCATGCCGATCATGCTGGTGGCGGTGTACTGCGCGCCCAGCAGCGCATGGCCGGGCATCACGCCGATGATGGTCAGCGGGATCGGCGCCATGATGATCAGCGGCGTGAGGTAGCTGCCGAACTGCGCCACCACCAGCAGGTAGATCAGCACCAGGCCCACGGCGTAGGCCGCACCCATGTCGCGGAAGGTCTCGTAGGTGATCTGCGATTCGCCGTCCCACTTGATGGCGTAGTCGCGCCAGACATCGGCGGGCTGGTTGATGAAGTATTCCTGCAGCGTGCCGCCGCCGGGCGTGGCGATCCTGGCGATCTCGTCGCGCATGGCGAACATGCCGTACAGCGGGCTGTCCAGCTTGCCGGCCATGTCGGCCACGACAAAGTTCATGGGCAGCAGGTCCTTGTGATAGATGGGCTGCTCGCGTTGCGTGTCGCTGATGGTCACCAGCTCGCGGATGGGCACCAGCCGGCCGGCGGCGTTGCGCACCGTCAGCTGCAGCAGCGCGTCCAGGTCGCCGTGGCGCTCGGGCGGCAGCTGCAGCGTGGCGGCCGCCGGGTACTTGCTGGCGTCGTGCAGGTAGGTGGTGGCCTCGCCGGCCAGGCCGGCGCGCAGCGTGCTCACGATCTCCTGCTGCGGCACGCCCAGCATCGCGGCCTTGCGCCGGTCCACCAGCAGCAGCGTGCGCGGCGCCGCGGCAATGCTGCTGTCGTCGACGTCGACCACACCCTCGGCGCGCTCGAACACCGCGCGCACGGCCTTGGCCACCTGCAGCCGGCCTTCGGCCTCGGGGCCGTAGATCTCGGCCACGATGGGCGACAGCACCGGCGGCCCGGGCGGCACTTCCACCACCTTGACGTTGGCGCCGTGGCGGCGGCCGATCTCCTGCAGCGCCGGGCGCACGCGCGTGGCGATGGCGTGGCTCTGGTCATCGCGGTGGCTCTTGTCCACCAGGTTGACCTGCAGGTCGCCCACCTCGCCGCCGGTGCGCAGGTAGTACTGGCGCACCAGGCCGTTGAAGTTGATGGGCGCGGCCGTGCCGGCATAGGCCTGGTAATGGGTGACCTCGGGCACGGTGGCCAGGTAGGCGCCCAGCTCGTGCAGAACCGCCGCGGTCTGCTCCACCGGCGTGCCGGCGGGCATGTCCACCACCACCTGGAACTCCGACTTGTTGTCGAAGGGCAGCATCTTCAGCAGCACCAGGCCGGTGGCCGGCAGTGCCAGCGACACGGCGATCAGCGCGGCAATCCCCAGCCCCAGCAGCCCGCGGTTGCGGCCGCCGTGGGTGCGGTCCAGCAGCGGGCGGAACACGCGCTCGAACAGCGGTGCCAGCTTCCCCGCCAGGCCGTGGCTGCCGCCATGGGCCGCGGCCCCGGCGGCTTCACCCTCTGCCGGTGCCGGCACGGCCTTCATCCAGATGCGCGCCAGCCAGGGCGTCACGACGAAGGCGATGGCCAGCGACAGCAGCATGCCCATGCTGGCGTTGATGGGGATGGGGCTCATGTACGGGCCCATCAGCCCCGAGACGAAGGCCATGGGCAGCAGCGCGGCGATCACCGTCAGCGTGGCCAGGATGGTGGGGCCGCCCACTTCATCTACCGCGCCGGGGATGATCTGCGCCAGCGAGCGGCCGGGGTAGAGCATCTGGTGGCGGTGGATGTTCTCGACCACGACGATGGCGTCGTCGACCAGGATGCCGATGGAGAAGATCAGCGCGAACAGCGACACCCGGTTGAGCGTGAAGCCCCAGGCCCAGGACGCGAACAGCGTGACCGTCAGCGTCAGGATCACCGCACTGCCGACGATGGCGGCCTCGCGCCGGCCCAGCGCGATGAACACCAGCGCCACCACCGAGGCCGTGGCGAACAGCAGTTTGGTGATCAGCTTCTTGGCCTTGTCGTCGGCGGTGGCGCCGTAGTTGCGCGTCTCCACCACCTGCACGTCGGCCGGGATCAGGGTGTTGCGCAGCACGTCCACGCGCTGCATCACCGCGTTGGCCACGGCGATGGCGTTCTCGCCCGGCTTCTTGGTGATGGACAGGGTGACGGCCGGGTACTCGGCGGCGGCCACGCCCGAGGCGGCCTTGGCGCCGTGCCAGACATAGCGGCTGGCGGGCAGGGGACCATCGCGCACGTTGGCCACGTCGCGCATGAACACCGGCTTGCCGGCGCGCGCGCCCACCACCAGATCGGCCACGTCGCTGGCCTGGCGCAGAAAGGGCCCGGACTCGATGGCCACGGCGCGGTTGCCGGCAAGCAGATCACCCACCGGCAAGCCCAGGTTGGCCGTCTGCAGCGCGCGCCGCATGTCCGACAGCGTGACGCCGGCACTGGCCATGCGCGTGGGGTCGATCTCGACCATCAGCGCGCGGCCGGGGCCGCCCACGGTGGCGACCTCTCGCGTGCCGGGCACGCGCTTGAGTTCCAGCTCCAGGCTGTGCGCCACGCGCTCCAGCTCATACGCGCTGGCGTCGGCCTGCCCGCGGTGCAGCGTGAGCGTGACGATGGGCACGTCGTCGATGCCCTTGGGCTTGATCAGCGGCGGCAGCACGCCCAAACCCTGGGGCAGCCAGTCGGCGTTGGAGTTGACGGTGTCGTACAGCCGCACCAGCGCCTCGGTGCGCGGCACGCCCACCTTGAACTGCACGGTCAGGATGGCCAGCCCCGGGCGCGACACCGACATCACGTGCTCGACGCCGGTGATCTGCGCCAGCACCTGCTCGGCCGGCCCGGCCACCATCTGCTCCACGTCGCGCACGCCGGCGCCGGGGAAGGGGATCAGCACGTTGGCCATGGTCACGTTGATCTGCGGCTCTTCCTCGCGCGGCGTGACGGCCACGGCAAAGACGCCCAGCAGCAGCGCCATCAGCGCCAGCAGCGGCGTGATGTGGGCCGCCTGGAAGAAGGCCGCGATGCGTCCGGAGACGCCCATGGCGGGGGTGGTCGTGGGGCTGTTCATGGCGTGGGGCGGCCGGTTCAGCGCACGCGGGCCGCGGCCTGCGGGTCGGTGGCCACGCGCTCACCGACGGACAGACCCGACAGCACCTCGACCCGGGTGCCATCGCTGCGGCCCAGGCGCACCTGGCGCAGCAGCGGGCGGCCGGCGGCGTCGAGCACGTACAGGCCGGTCATCTCGGTACGGCGCATCACGGCGGTCAGCGGCACCGACACCGCGTCGGCGCCGCCACCCCCTTCAGTGCGGCCGGCCGCCAGCGGCAGCCACAGGCGCGCAAACATGCCCGGCGCCACGCCGGCCAGGCCGGCGGGCAGTTCGGCGCGCAGCGGCACGGTGTGGGTGGCGGCGTCCAGCGTGGGCAGCAGCTGCACGCGCGTGGGCGTGACCCATTGCGCGGCGGGCGGCAGGCCGGGCAGCTCGACGCGCGGCAGCTGGCCGGCCACCAGGCGTGCGGCCACCGATTGCGGCACAGAGGCGGTGATGCGCAGCGCCGCGGGGTCGTACAGCGTGACCAGCGGCCGCCCGGGCATGGCCATGTCGCCCAGCGTCACCGGCAGCTCGGCAATGACGCCGGCATAGGGCGCGCGCACCACGTGCAGCCCGGTCTGGGTGCGTGCCGCGCCGGCCTGCGCCAGCTGGGCCTCCAACTGCGCGCGGTTGGCCTTGTAGGCGGACTCGGCGCGCTCCAGCGCGGCCTGGCTGATGTAGTTCCTGGCGTGCAGTTGTTGCTGACGCTCGAAGTCCTTGGTGGCCACTTCCAGCCCGGCGCGCACGGCGCGCGTCTGCGCGTCGCTGGCGGCGGCGGCCTGCTCGGCGCCGCGCGCGTCCAGGCGCATCAGCAGCTGGCCGGCCTTGACGCGGTCGCCCACCTTCACCGGCAGCTCGACCACCGCGCCCGGCACCTGGGCCGCGACGACGGTCTGGCGCAGCGCCTCGACCACGCCGTCGAAGCTGGACGAGGCGCTGGCCGCGGCCGACGTGGCCTGCACGCTGGCCAGTTCGGCCGAAGGGGCTGCTGGGGCTGCCGACATCGACAGCCCCGGCGCCAGCGCCATGGTCAGGGCATAGGCCAGCGGCCATGGGTGAAGCTTGAACATGCGATCCCTCTGGGTGGGTGGGGGCCCCGCAGGAAACGGCCTGCGGGCTGGAATGAGAGATATTGTTTGCGCACATGCGCAAATAGTCAAGTAGAATCTTGCGCACCGACCAGCATTGAAAGGCGGGCTGAGGCATGATCGATCCAGACCCCAACACAGCGTGCCAGAGCATGGAAAGTCTTCCCAACGAGGCCTTGGTGCAGGTGGCGGCCTACTTCCAGGCGCTGTCCGAGCCGACGCGCCTGCAGGTGCTGAACCTGTTGCGCCGCCAGGAGCACAGCGTGGGTGACCTGGCCCAGCTGTGCGGCTACAGCTCGGCCAACATCTCGCGCCACCTGGCCCTGCTCACCCAGCACGGCCTGGTCACGCGTGAGGCGCGCGGCAACAGCGCCTACTACCGCATTGCCGACCCCTCGGTGTACGCCTTGTGCGACCTGGTCTGCGGCAGCATCGCGCGCCAGTTCGAGCGCACGGCGCAGGAACACGCCGCCTTCGTCGCCCCCGCCCCCGCCCCGCCGCTGGCGCCGACACCGACACCGGCGCCGGTGTCGCGCCGGCCCGTGCGCCGCCGCTGAAGACCCGGCCCGCGGCCCGCCGCGACCAGCGACCGCAGGGAAACCCCCCTGTGGCGCGGCGCTTTGGCGCTGCGGCTTCTGCATAGAATCGCCGCGCCACCTGACCAAGGCCCCGCGACGTGCTCCATTCCGTCAGCCTGTTCGTCTCGCTCTACCTCTTCTGGCTGCTGCTGTCGGGCTTCTTCACGCCTTTCCTGATGTCGGCGGGTGCGGGCTGCGCGCTGGCGGTGGTGCTGTTCGCGCGGCGCATGGCCGTGGTCGACCAGGAGGGCCACCCGGTGCACATGCTGCGGGCCATCGTTCTGTACTGGCCCTGGCTGGTAAAGGAAATCGCCAAATCGGGCTGGACCGTGGCGCGCATCATCCTCGACCCGCGCCTGCCCATCAGCCCGACGCTGGTGCGCTTCAAGCCGACGCAAAAGACCAATGTCGGCCTGGTGCTGCACGCCCAGTCCATCACCCTCACGCCGGGCACCATCACGGTCGAAGGCTGGCCGCATGAGTTTCTGGTGCACGGCCTCACGCGCGAGGGCGCCGAAGGCGTGATCGACAGCGAGATGGACCGCCGCGTCACGGACTGCGAGGGCCGCCGCTGATGTTTGCCGTGGCCGCCCTGGCGCTGCTGGCCACGCTGGCCCTGGTGCTGGTGCGCGCCACGCTGGGCCCGACGCTGTTCGACCGCGCGCTGGCGGCCAATTCGGTGGGCACCGTGGCCATGCTGCTGCTGGCGGTGATGGGCTTCCTGGGCGGCCGGCCCGAGTTCCTGGACCTGGCCATCGTCTACGGCCTGCTCAACGTGGTGGGCACCATCGCCGTGCTCAAGTACTTCCGCAAGGGCGACCTGGGCGACCCCGGTCTGGACGAGGACGCGGCCCGATGAAGCTGGCGCTGGACCTGGTGAGCTGGGCCTGCCTGGTGCTGGGCGGCGGCTTTTGCGTGCTGGGCGCCGTGGGCATGCTGCGCATGCCGGACTTCTACACGCGCATGCACGCCTCCAGCGTGATCGAAACGCTGGGCGCCGGTCTCATCCTGCTGGGCCTGGCACTGCAGGCCGGCCCCACGCTGGTGACGGTCAAGCTGTTCTTCGTGGCCCTGCTGATCTTCTTCGTCAGCCCCACGGCCACGCATGCGCTGGCGCGCGCGGCCATGGTTCGTGGCCTCAAGCCGCTGCTGCACGAACCGGGGAGCCCGCCATCGAAGCCCTGATCATCAACTCGCTGCTGGTCATGATGGCGGTCACGGTGTGGGTGATCGCGCGCAGCCGCAACCTCTTCGGCGTGATCGTGCTGGGCGGGCTGTACAGCTTTCTGATGGCCACGGTGCTGGTGGCCATGGACGCGGTGGACGTGGCCATGACCGAGGCCTCGGTCGGCGCCGGCATCTCCACCGTGCTCTTCCTGACCGCGCTGTTCCTGTGCAAGAGCGAGGAAGCGCGCCCGCTGCACCGGCCCTGGGTGCCGCTGCTGATGTCGCTGGCCACCGGCGGCCTGCTGGTCTACGGCATGCTCGGCCTGCCGGGGTTCTCGGACCCCGCCGCGCCCATCCACACCCACGTGGTGCCGCGCTACCTGAACGAGATGAAGCAGGAGGTCGACCTGCCCAACGTCGTCACCGTCGTGCTGGCCAGCTACCGCGGCTACGACACGCTGGGCGAGACCACGGTGGTTTTCACCGCCGGGGCCGGCGTGGTGGCGCTGCTGCGACGCCGCCGCAAGAGCAGTGACGCCAACACCACGCAGGGGGGCACGCTGTGAGGAGCGACCTGATCCTGCGCGTCATCGCCAAGCTGCTGCTGCCCTTCATCCTGCTGTTTGCGCTGTACGTGCAGTTCCACGGCGAACTGGGCCCGGGCGGCGGTTTCCAGGCCGGCGTGATCCTGGCCGCGGCGGTGATCTTCTACAGCCTGATCTACGGCCTGGCCGACGCCCGCCGTCTGGTGCCCGAGCCGCTGGTCGAATCGATGATGGCCATCGGCGTGCTCATCTACGGCGGCGTGGGCGTGGCCGGGCTGCTGCTGGGCGGCAACTTCCTCGACTACTTCGTGCTCGACCGCAACTCTGTGATGGGCCAGCACCGCGGCATCTTCTGGGTCGAGGTGGGCGTGGCCGTCACCGTGTCGGGCGTGATGCTCAAGATCTTCTACATGTTCGCCGACCGCGGCAAGGCGGACGACGAGTGAGCACGCCCCCGGCAGCGCGCGGCACCAGGGCGCCCGCATGAAGCAGCTGTTCACCAGCCACTTCAGCTTCTTCATCACGGTGTTCCTGATGATGGCCGGGCTGTTCATCGTCATCGCCCGCGGCAACCTCATCAAGAAGCTGGTGGGGCTGGGCATCTTCCAGACCTCGGTCTACCTGCTGTACATCGCACCGGGCAAGCTGGTGGGCGGCACGGCGCCCATCCTCAGCGACGCGTTCACGGTCTACTCCAACCCGCTGCCGCACGTGCTGATCCTGACCGCCATCGTGGTGGGCGTGGCCACGCTGGCGCTGGGCCTGGCGCTGGTGGTGCGCATCCGTGAGGCCTACGGCAGCATCGAGGAAGACGACATCCTCAGCCTGGACGCCGGCCGCACGCGCGCCGAGCGCGAAGAATGAGCCTCGCGGCCCATCTGCCTGCGCTGCAGGTCGTCGTGCCCCTGCTCGCCGCGCCGCTGGCGGTGCTGCTGCGCCAGCGCCACCTGGCCTTCGGCGTGGCGCTGGCGGCCAGCTGGGCGTCGCTGGCCATCGCCATCGCACTGTGGTTGCGCGTGGCCGATGCAGGCACCATTTCGTACGCCATCGGCAACTGGCCACCGCCCTGGGGCATCGAGTACCGCGTCGACAGCCTCAGCGCCTTCGTGCTGGTGCTGGTCACGGGCGTGGCCGCCGTGGTGCTGCCCTACAGCCGCGCCAGCATCGTGGACGAGGTGCCGGCGCAGCAGCACTACCTGTTCCACACCATGTTCCTGCTGTGCCTGGCGGGGCTGCTGGGCATCACCATCACCGGCGACGCCTTCAACGTCTTCGTCTTCCTCGAGGTCTCTTCACTGTCGACCTACGTGCTCATCGCGCTGGGGCGTGACCGGCGCGCGCTGGTGGCTTCCTACCAGTACCTGATCATGGGCACCATCGGTGCCACCTTCTTCGTCATCGGCGTCGGCCTGCTGTACCTGATGACGGGCACGCTCAACATGGCCGACATGGGCCAGCGCCTGGCCGCGGTGGAGGGCTCGCGGCCGGTGCTGGCGGGTCTGGCCTTCCTGACGGTGGGCATCTCGCTCAAGGCGGCGCTGTTCCCGCTGCACCAGTGGCTGCCCAACGCCTACAGCTACGCGCCCTCGGCGGTCACGGCGCTTCTGGCGGCCACGGCCACCAAGGTGGCCGTGTACGTGCTGCTGCGCTTCTACTTCACGGTGTTCGGCCAGGCCGCGGTGTTCGACGCATCGGCGCTGCAGCAGATGCTGCTGGTGATGGCGCTGGCGGCCATGTTCCTGGCGTCGGCCGTGGCCATCTTCCAGTCCGACCTGAAGCGCCTGTTCGCCTACTCCAGCGTGGGCCAGATCGGCTACATCGTGCTCGGCGTCTCGCTGCACTCGCAGGCCGGCCTCACGGCCAGCGTGCTGCACCTGTTCAACCACGGCGTGACCAAGGGCGCGATCTTCCTGCTGCTGGGCGGCGTGGCCCTGGTCATGGGTGGCACCAGCCTGGCGCGCGTGCAGGGCCTGGGTCGGCGCATGCCCTGGACCAGCGCCGGCATCGTGCTGGCCGGGTTGTCGCTGATCGGCGTGCCGGGCACGGCCGGCTTCATCAGCAAGTGGTACCTGCTGCTGGCCGCGCTGCAGGAAGGCCGCTGGGCGCTGGTGTTCCTGATCGTCGGCTCGTCGCTGCTGGCCGTGGCCTATGTCTGGCGCTTCGTCGAAGCCGCCTACTTCCGCGCGCCGCGTCAGGACATCGACCCTGACACGCGCCTGCCGCTGGGCATGGCGCTGCCGGCGGCGCTGATGGTGGCGGCCACGTTGTACTTCGGTCTGGACACCTCGTTCACCGTGGCATCGGCCAGCCAGGCGGCGGCCGATCTGCTGGGGGGCGCGCGCTGATGCTGGCGCCTGAACACGCCATCGCCGCGGCGCTGCTGGTGCCCACGGCCGGCGCGCTGCTCATCGCCGCCGCCGGGCGCAGCCCCAATTTGCGCGAAGCCGTCACCGGCGTGACCGCGCTGGCGCTGCTGGGCTGCGTGCTCAGCCTGCTGGGCCCGGTGCTGGGCGGCGCGCGGCCGGCGCTGGCGCTGTGGGCGGTGTTGCCCGGGCTCCAGATTGCTTTCAAGGTCGAGCCCCTGGGCATGCTGTTCGCGCTCATCGCCTCGGGGCTGTGGATCGTCAACTCGCTGTACTCGGTGGGCTACATGCGCGGCAACGCCGAGGCCCACCAGACGCGCTTCTACGTGTGCTTCGCGCTGTCGCTGGCCGCGACCATGGGCATCGCCTTCGCAGGCAACCTGTTCACGCTGTTCATCTTCTATGAAGTGCTGACGCTGGTCACCTACCCGCTGGTCACGCACCACGGCACCGACAAGGCGCGCCAGGGCGGCCGCACCTACCTGGGCCTGCTGATGGGCACCTCCATCGTCTTCCTGCTGCCGGCACTGGTGTTCATCTGGTACCTGGCCGGCACCACCGACTTCACCCCCGGCGGCATCCTGGCCGGCAAGCTGGGCCACGCCGAGCTGGCCGGGTTGCTGGCGCTTTGCATGTTCGGCATCGGCAAGGCGGCGCTGATGCCGGTGCACCGGTGGTTGCCCGCAGCCATGGTGGCACCCACGCCGGTGTCGGCGCTGTTGCACGCGGTGGCGGTGGTCAAGGCCGGTGTCTTCACCGTGGTGAAGGTGATCGTCTACATCTTCGGCGTGGACAACCTGGCCGGCGCGGGCATCAGCGGGGCGGCCGACTGGCTGGTGGTGGTGGCCGGTTTCACCATCGTCAGCGCCTCGGTGGTGGCACTGGGGGCCGACAACCTGAAGCGCCGCCTGGCCTATTCCACGGTCAGCCAGCTGTCCTACGTGATCATGGCGGCGGCGCTGCTGGCGCCGTTGTCGCTGGTGGGCGCGGTGCTGCACATCGCCGCGCACGCGGTGGGCAAGATCACGCTGTTCTTCGCCGCCGGGGCCATCTACACCGCGGCACACAAGACCGAGGTCAGCCAGCTCGACGGCATCGGCCGGCGCATGCCCTGGACCATGGGCGCCTTCACCATCGCCGCGCTGTCGATGATCGGTCTGCCGCCGGCGGTGGGCTTCGTCTCCAAGTGGTACATGCTGTCGGGCGCGATGACGGCGCAGCACTGGCCGGCGGTGGCGGTCATCGTCGCCAGCACGCTGCTCAACGCCGGGTACTTCCTGCCCATCGTCTACCGCGCCTTCTTCGTGGCGCCGCCGGCTGACGATCACCCGCACGGCGAAGCGCCGTGGCCCATGGTGCTGGCGCTGAGCGTCACCGCCGCGGCCACGCTGGCACTGTTCTTCCTGCCCGATGTGCCGCTGGCGCTGGCGCGGCAGACGCTGGCACCCTGAAACCGGAGGCCGCCGCATGGACACCCGACCCGCAGCAACGCATTGGCTGGACGACCCGCGCAACGTCAAGCGACTGTGGCGCGGCTTTCTGGTGGTGCTGGCGCTCACGGTGCTGGCCGGGCTGGTGGTGCCGATGCACCCACACTTTGCGATCGAGGCGCTGTTCGGCTTCAGCGCCTGGTTCGGTTTCCTGGCCTGCGCGGCCATGATCGTCGTGGCCAAGGGCCTGGCGCTGCTGCTCAAGCGGCCCGACAGCTACTACGAGCGCCGCGATGACTGATCTGCACCTGCACCCCGGCCTGGTGCTGATAGGCGGTGCGCTGCTGCTGCCGCTGCTGCGCGGCGCGCTGCGCTCGGCTGCCATCGTGGCGCTGCCGCTGCTGGCGCTGGCGCTGGTGTGGAAACTGGGCGACGGGCCGCTGTGGCAGGTGCAGTTTCTCGAGCACACGCTCACGCCGCTGCAGGGCGACAAGCTGTCGCGCCTGTTCGCCACCATCTTTGCGCTCATGGCTGCGGGCGGCGGGCTGTTTGCGCTGGGGCAGAAGAGCCGGGTCGAGGTGCCCGCGGCCTTTGTCTACGCCGGCTCGGCCATTGGCGTGGCCCTGGCCGGTGATCTGGTCACGGTGTTCGTGTTCTGGGAGCTGATGGCCGTGGGCTCGACCCTGGTGCTGTGGAGCCAGGGCGAGCAGCCGGCCTACCGCGCCGCGCGCCGCTACCTGATGATCCACCTGGCCGGCGGCGTGATCCTGTTTGCCGGCGTCACCGGCCACATCGCCCAGACCGGCAGCGTGGCCTTCACGCGCATGGCGCCCGACAGCATCGCGCAGGTTCTCATCCTCATCGGCTTTCTGGTCAACGCGGGCGCGCCGCCGCTGTCGGCCTGGCTGCCAGACGCCTACCCCGAGGCCTCTTACAGCGGCACGGTCTTCCTCTCGGCCTTCACCACCAAGACGGCGGTCTACGTGCTCATCCGCGGCTTCCCGGGCACCGAGGTGCTGATCTGGGTGGGGCTGTTCATGGTGTTCTACGGCATCGTCTACGCGCTGCTCGAAAACGACATGCGGCGCATCCTGGCCTACTCCATCGTCAACCAGGTCGGCTTCATGATCGCCGGCATCGGCATCGGCACCGAGATGGCGCTCAACGGCGCCGCGGCCCACGCCTTCACGCACATCATCTACAAGGCGCTGCTGCTGATGTCGGCCGGCTCGGTGCTGCTGATGACGGGGCGGCGCAAGTGCTCCGAGCTGGGCGGGCTGTTCCACACCATGCCGCTGACCACCGTGTGCGGCACGATCGGGGCGCTGGCGATCTCGTCGTTCCCGCTCACGTCGGGCTTCGTCTCCAAGAGCATGGTCTCGCAGGCCGCGGCCGACGGGCATCTGCTCACGGTGTGGCTGCTGCTCACGGCGGCCTCGGCCGGGGTGTTCTTGCACGCCGGCATCAAGTTCCCGTGGTTCGTGTTCTTCCAGAAGGACAGCGGCCTGCGTCCGGCCGAGCCGCCAGCGCCCATGCGCTGGGCCATGCTGGCCTTCGCCTTCCTGTGCATCGCGCTGGGCGTGTGGGCCGAGCCGCTGTACGCGCTGCTGCCCTACCCGGTGAAGTACGAGCCCTACACCTGGGCGCACGTGCTGAGCCAGCTGCAGCTGCTGCTGTTCTCGGGCCTGGCCTTCTTCGTGATGCTGCCTTACCTGAAGCGCACTCTCACCATCACGCTGGACACCGACTGGCTCTGGCGCCGCCTGCTGCCGGGCTTCGTGCGGCGCCTGCGTGGTGCCGGTGCCGTGATCGGCCCGCCGCTGGACCAACTGCAGGGCCGCGCCAGCGCGGGCCTCGTGGTCGGCTTGAAGCGCTACGTGGGGCGCGAGGGCCGCCTGGCCAACACCTGGGCGGTGCGCAGCATGGCGCTGTGGGTGGTGGTGCTGATGCTGGGCTACCTGCTGCTGTTCTACGTCTGAGCGGCCTTCAGCGGCTGGCCGCCTGGGCGATCGGGGCTGGCGAGGCCGCATCGCGTGGCCCTGCCAGCCCCGGTGCGGACGGCTGCTGGATCAGCTCCACCACCTGGGCGCCGGCCGTCAGCGTGGTGTCGTCCATGCAGATCAGCTGGCCCTGCACCACCGCGCCCAGCTCCATCTGCAGGCGCCGGTAGCGCAGCGTGCCGGTGATGCGTGCGCCGGCCTGCAACTCGACGAACTGCTCGACATCGATGTCGCCCTTGATGCTGCCGCTGATCAGCGCGTTGCCGCAGCGCACGCTGCCCTCGATCACGCCGCTGGCCGACAGCACCAGCAGTGCCGGCGTGCCGCCGTCGCCGCCCAGGCCGTTGATGCGCCCGCGCACGCGGCCGTCGATGCGCAGGCCGCGGCTGAAGACCAGGTCGCCGTCGAGTTGCACGTCCTCGGCCACCAGGCTGGACAGTTGCGTGAGCTTGATCGCGTTCTGCTGTTTGGGTCTACCGAACATGGCGCCTTCTAGGGTTTGGTTTCGCGCGCGCGCCGGAAGAAGGTCAGTTCCTCCTGGCTCGCCCGCAACTGTTGGTTGAGGCTGTCGATCTGGCGTTCCAGCTCTTGCGCATGGGCTTCGGACAGCATCAGCGCCAGGCGTTGCTGATCGCTCAGCTGCTGCCAGTGTTCGCGCTCGGCCGTGTCGGCTGCGGGCAGCACCAGCGCCAGCGTGGCTGCTGCGCCCGCACCGGCTGCCAACGCCAGGGCCAGTGCCAGCCCCAGGCGGCCGCGCCCGCGCGGCGCGCTGGCCACCACCAGGCCCGGGCCGGTGAGTCGGCGCGTGGCCGGGTGCAGAAGGCGGCGCAGCATGGGCGGCTGCGCTCAGCGCTGGGCAAATGTGCGTGGGCCCGGGTCGCGCTGGCCCAGGTAGCGCCGCGGGTCCACCGGCACGCCGCCCTTGAGCACCTCGAAGTGCAGGTGCGGCCCGGTCGAGCGCCCGGTGGAGCCCACGCGCGCGATCAGCTCGCCCGGTGCCACCACTTCGCCCGTGCGCACCAGCAGCGCCGAGGCGTGGGCGTAGCGCGTGCGCAGGCCGTTGCCGTGATCGATTTCCACCGTCAGGCCGAACTCCGGCCGCGGCCCGGCGACGTCCACGCGCCCGCCGGCCGCGGCCAGGATGGGCGTGCCGGCCGGCGCCGAGAAATCCACCCCGGCGTGGAAGGCGTGGGCCTGGGTGAAGGGGTCGCGGCGATTGCCGAAGGGCGAAACCAGGTCGCCTTCGGCCACCGGCCAGCGGCTGGGCAGGCGCAGCAAGTCGGCCTGGCGCAGCGCCACGGCGTCGGAGACGCGGGCGATGTGGCGGTCCAGGCGTTCGAGCTGCTCGTCCAGCGTGCCGGCCTCGTCCAGCCCCGGCAGCGCCAGCGGCTGCGCCTGCAGCAGCGGGCCGCCGGCCCCCGGCGCCGTGCGCTCTTCGGCCGGGCG
>JALHPY010000097.1 GCA_022842305.1 Rubrivivax sp. | reverse complement strand
CCTGCTCGGCCGCGCTGGGCTTGGCCGTGCCGATGTCCATGCCGCGGTAGACCAGGGCCGAGTCGACGCTGATCACCTCCAGCGGCAGGCGTTGCGCCAGCGCCAGGGCCACCGCGGTCTTGCCCGAGGCCGTGGGCCCGGCCAGGCACAGCGCGAAGCTCAACGTGCAGGCCCATGTGTCAGACGAGGCAGCCGCTGCACCAGCGTCCAGGCCACGCTGCAGGTGGCCAGGGCCCAGAAGGCCAGCCCATAGGCCAGGGGCCGCGTGCTGCCGTCCAGCGCCACCCCCAGCCAGCGGCCCACGCCGAAGGCCACCAGCGCCAGGATGAAGCCGGCCAGCGCCGAGGCGGTGCCGGCGGCGCGCGGAAACGGTGCCACCACGCCGGCCTGGCCACAGGGCTGGTGCAGACCGTGGCCGAACAGGAACAGGCATTGCGGCAGCAGCACCGCCCAGACCGCCTGCACGCCGCCCGCAGCCAGCGCCGCCGCCAGCGCGCCGCCGGCCAGGCTGAAGAAGGCTCCCCGCCAAACGGTGGCAGCCATGCCCAGCCGGCCTATCCAGCGCCGGCACACCACGGTGGAGCACAGGTAGGTGAAGGACCCCGCGGCCATCGCCAGGCCATAGGCAGCGGGCGACAGGCCCAGCACGTCGATGTAGATGAAGGACGACGCCGCCAGCACCGTGAACAGGCCGCCGTAAGTGCAGGCCACCAGCAGCGCCCAGGCCAGGAAGACGGGGTGCACGGCGATCTGGCGCCAACTGCGCAGCAAAGGGCCGGGGGAGGTGGCCTGCGGATTGAGTTGCGCCGCGGTTTCGGGCAGGCGCAACGCCACGAAGGCCAGCGTCAGCGCGCCCACCAGGGCCACCAGCGCCAGCGCCCCGCGCCAGCCCCACAGCGCGGCCGCGGCGCCGCCCGACAGCGGGCCCAGCAGCGCGATCACGCCCAGGCCGGTGAGCGCCAGCGCCATCACCTGCGCGCCTTCCTGCGGCTCGTACAGGTCGCGCACGATGGCGCGTGCGCACACCACCGCGGCGGCCATGGCAGCGCCCTGCAGCGCGCGCCAGACGATGAGCGTGGCCACGCTGCCCGCCAGCGTGGCGCCCACGCTGGCCGCGGTGAACAGCGCCAGCCCCCACAGCAGCACCGGGCGGCGGCCGTAGCGGTCGGCCACCGGGCCCCAGGCCAGCTGTGCCACGCCGAAGGCCAGGATCAGCGCCGACATCGTCAGCTGCGCCGCACCCATGCCTGCACCCAGCGCGGCGGTGAGCATGGGCAGCGCCGGCAGGTAGACGTCGGTGGCCACCGGCTGCAGCCCCAGCAGCAGCGACAGCGCCAGCGCCGCCAGGCCATGGGCGACGAGCGGGCGGGGGCTGGCGGCGGGTGGTGCAGCGGGCGGCGCGACGGGCATGCGGGCGAGATTACCAGCGGCCGCCGCACAGACCGGCCGGGGCGCCCATGCACAATCCGCGCATCCCGTTCAAGTCAAGGATTCCCTCATGCGGCGTGTCGTGTTCAACCAGAAGGGCGGCGTCGGCAAGTCGACCATCACCTGCAACCTGGCTGCCATTGCGGCCAGCCAGGGCCAGCGCACGCTGGTGGTGGATCTGGACCCCCAGGCCAACTCCACGCGCTACCTGCTGGGCGATGGGGCCGACGATGCCGGCGCCGGCGCGGCCGAGTTCTTCGGCACCACGCTGAGCTTCAGCATGCGCCCGCCCAAGACTGCCGACTACATCACCGAAACCCCCTTCGAAGGCCTGCACCTGATGCCCGCCAGCGCGGCGCTGGATGAGCTGCACGGCAAGCTGGAAAGCCGCTACAAGATCTACAAGCTGCGCGACGCGCTGGTCGAGCTGGAATCCGACTACGACGAGGTCTGGATCGACACGCCCCCGGCGCTGAACTTCTACACGCGCTCGGCGCTGATCGCGGCGCAGCGCTGCCTGATCCCGTTCGACTGCGACGACTTCTCGCGCCACGCGCTCTACGGCCTGATGGAAAGCGTCAAGGAGATCCAGGCCGACCACAACGCCAAGCTGGCGGTCGAGGGCATCGTCGTCAACCAGTTCCAGCCGCGCGCCAGCCTGCCGCAGCGCGTGGTGTCGGAGCTCATCGCCGAAGGCCTGCCGGTGCTGCAGCCCTACCTCAGCGCCAGCGTCAAGATGAAGGAATCGCACGAGGCCGCCCGCCCCATGGTGCACCTGGACGCGCGCCACAAGCTGTCGCAGGAGTTCCTGGCGCTGTACCAGGGGTTGGCTGCCTGAAGCGCTGCCCCACCCTTGTGCCGGCCGTGCAGCCGACACGGGGGGCCGCGATCAAAGTCCGAGGGCTTGCTTCAAGGCCTGCCGCAATTCGTCCTGGGTCTGCGGGGTATAGAGCACCGCCACGCGCTGGCCTTTGGCGTCGAACAGCAGCACCGTACCGTCACCGGCCTGGTGCTGATTGGCAAAGGCCTGACCGTTGGGCAACGCCAGCGACGCGACCAGGAACTGCACCGAGTCGGCAAAGTCGTGCCGCACATCGTTGAGCAGTTCCATGACCGACGCACCACCGGAGTAGTTGCTGTCCATGGCCAGCACGAGCACGGCCTGCCCCTGACCGATGCTCGACAAGTCGGTGGGATAGCTGCCTTTGGGCAACTGGCTCCACACAAGACTGCCGATTCCGACGATGAACCCGGTGATGATCAGGCGACGTTGCCAAGGAGACGACGTGCGGTCGGGGGGAGTGGTTTGCTGACTCATGGCCGCCAAAGCATAGCAAAGCGGCCGCCAGCCGGGATGCGCAGGCCCCTGGTTCCCTGAGGGCAACGGACCTGGGCGCGCACCAGGTTCACGGCTCAGCGGCGTCACCGGCGCCGGAAACTGGAACCCACCCTGAAACGTCCAAGTCCGGCCCGCCTCGACAGGGCGCCGAGCAACCCTGAGTGGCCACCAGCGCCTCAATGCCGGCGCGTCAGGGCGATTGCGACCAGCGTCAAGGCGGCGAGCGACAGCGTCGACGGCGCCGGCGCTACCTGCCACTCTGCTCGCCAACGGAGCCTGGAACTTCGCCGACGATCTGGTTGACGCGCGCCGATCACGGGCTGGGAATTCGCCCCGGATTGCGGCCCCTCAACGGGTGCTCTGAAGTCAAGGCCTGACGGTGCACTGAACGCGGCAGTGCCCTGACTTCAAGCGCAGGACACTAGGGACACTAGGGCAGCGCGCCCTCGACCAAGCGCTGGCGCAAGCTGATCGCGCCAAAGGGGCAGGCCGGCTTGCAGGCGCCGCAGCCGGTGCAGGCATGCGCCGGGTGCAGCAGCGCGAACTTCTTCCAGCGCTCGACTTCCAGGCTCAGCACGTGCGGCGGGCACACCGCCACGCAGCGGCCGCAGCCGGTGCAGCGCTGGCGGTCGATGGCGGGCAGGCGCGCGCCGCGGCGCATGGGTTCTAAAAGCGCTCGTCGTCGCGCAGGTAGCGCCACTGCCCCGGCGGCAGCGGCCCTAGCGCCACGCTGCCGATGCGCACGCGCTTCAAGCCCAGCACGCGCAGGCCCACCAGCTCGCACATGCGGCGGATCTGGCGCTTGCGGCCCTCGCGCAGCACGATGCGCAGCTGGTCTTCGTTCTGCCAGCTCACGCGCGCCGGGCGCAGCTGCACGCCGTCCAGCTCGAGCCCGTGGCGCAGGCGCTCCATGCTTTCTTCCGGCATCTGGCCGGGCTGGGTGTACTCCACGCGCACCAGGTATTCCTTCTCGACGCGGGTCTCGTCGCCGATCAGGCGCTTGGCGATGCGGCCGTCCTGGGTGAAGACCAGCAGCCCGGTGGAATCGATGTCCAGCCGCCCGGCCGGTGCCAGGTGGCGCAGGTGGGCGCCGCGGAATTCGATGCGCGAGCTGTCCTCGGCCCAGCGGTTGGCCTGCGTGACCAGCACGATGGCCGGCTCGTGCCCGTCCTCGGCCTGGCCGCTGACGTAGCCGATGGGCTTGTGCAGCAGCACCGTGACGCGCCGTGCCTGCTCCAGGCGCGCGCGCTCGTCGATGGTGATGGCGGCGTCGGCCGGCACGCGCTGGCCCAGCACCACCGGCCGGCCGTCCACGCGCACCCAGCCGGCCTCGATCCAGTCATCCGCCTCCCGCCGCGAGGCCAGGCCACGTTCGGTGATGAGCTTGGACACGCGCACGCCTTCGGGCGCCGGGGCGGGCGGTGGGGGCGCCACGGGCACGGGTGCTCCGGCGGCGGGCCGGGGCTTGCGCGGCGGTGGGCCGGGCGGGCGCGGGTAGGACGGTACGGCCTGCGGGCGTGGATTCGGTGGCGCACCCTGTGGGCGTGGAGAGGGTGGCGCCCCCTGCGGGCGAGGATTAGCCCGCGCGCCCTGCGGACGCTCGGGTGCCTGCGCATCCCGGTCGCGCCGTGGCGGCCTGTCTGCGCGCTCCGGGCGCTCCGGGCGCTCCGGACGCTCGGGCCGGGCAGGGGCCGGGCGCTCCGGCGCCGGTGGCCGCGCTGCGGGGCGTGGTGCGGTGAGCGCGCGCACCGGCGCGCGGAACGGGTCGCGGGCCGGGGCTCGGGGCTTGATGCTGATTTTGGGGCGGTCGGCCATGGGCCGATTTCACCATGCCGGGCGCGGTGCGCGCGGTTTGTCAGAAGTCGCTATCGTGGCCGACACACCCGGCATGCGCCTCCACACCCTGCCCCTGCTGCTCGCCGCCCTGACCGCCTTCTTCGCGGCGCAGCCCCTGCACGCCCAGTCCGCGCTGCCGCCGCGGCTGCAGGCCGAGCTGGACGCCGCCGTGCTGGACTACGACGCCGGCAGGCGGGCCGCGGCCCAGGCCGCCTTCCAGCGCCTGGCCGGGCAGGGCGTTGCTGCGGCCGCGTACAACCTGGCGGTGATGCACCTGCAGGGCGAGGTGCCGCGCCCCGACCGACAGCGCGCCCGCCAGTGGCTGGAGCGCGCGGCGCAGGGCGGCTTCGTCACCGCGCAGTTCATGCTGGCGCAAAGCCTGGAGAACGGCGTGTTCGGCCCGCGCGATCTGGCCCTGGCGCACGACTGGTACGAGCGTGCCGCCAAGGCCGGCAGCGTGGATGCGCAAGTCGCCATGGGCACGGCCCACTACCTGGGCCGCGGCCGCGCGCGTGACGCGGCACAGGCCCTGCACTGGTACCGCGAGGCGGCCAAGGGCGGCGAGGTGGGCGCGCAATACATCCTGGCCTCGATGTACGAGCAGGGTGACGGCACCGAGGTCGACCTGCGCCTGGCGCGCTACTGGTACGACATCGCAGCGCGCAACGGCGACGAGGCCGCGCCCTTCAAGCTGCAGGCGCTGAAGGCGCTGGACGCGCGCGCCGCTACAGCACCACCTTGACCAGCGGGTGCGTGCTCAGCGTGCGATACAGCTCGTCCAGCTGTTCGCGGCTGGTGGCGGTGATGGTGATGGTCAGGCCCAGGTACTTGCCGCCCTTGCTGGGCCGGCGCTCGACGGTGGCGGCGTCGAAGTCCGGATCGAACTGGCGTGCGATGGCCACGATGGCGCCCTCGAAGCCGTCGACCTGCACGCCCATCACCTTGACGGGAAAGGCGCTGGGGTACTCGATCAGGCTGGGCGCGGGATCCATCAGATGCACTGGGTCAGCTTGGCGCGCTGGTAGGCCTCGTACAGGCGTGCGTACACCGGGCCCGGCTTGCCGCGCAGCGCGCCGTGGCCCACCGGTTCGCCGTCGAGCTTGGTCACCGGCAGCACCTCCTTGGTGGCCGAACTCAGGATCACCTCGTCGGCCGCCAGCACGTCGGCCTCGGCGATGGGGCGCAGGTTGTAGGCGATGCCGCAGTCCTCGCACAGTTCGCGCAGCAGTTCCACCCGGATGCCCTCGAGCACGTGCTCGCTGCGCGGCGGGCCCAGCAGCGCGCCCTCGTGCACGACCCAGACGTTGCACGAGGCCGCCTCGGTGAGGAAGCCGTCGCGGAACATGATGGTCTCGACGCAGCCGTGGTCGGCCGAGATCTGCCGTGCCAGCACGTTGCCCAGCAGGCTGGTGCTCTTGATGTCGCCGCGCTCCCAGCGGAAATCGCGCGCGGTGACGCAGGCCACGCCCTGGTGGCGCTGCTCGGCCGTGGGCGGCTTCATCGGCGTGGACATCATGAAGACCGTGGGCGTCAGGCCCGGCGGCATGACGTGGTCGCGCGGCGCCACGCCGCGCGTGACCTGGATGTAGACCACCTGGTCCTCGGCCGGGTTGGCGTGGATGAGCGTGCGGCAGCGCTCGAGCCACTGCTCGCGCGTGGCCGGATTGGGAATGCGCAGCTTGCCCAGGCTGCGCTCGAGCCGCGCCAGATGCTCGTCAAAGCGGAACATGCGCCGCCCATAGACCGGGGCCACGTCATAGATGCCGTCGCCAAACATGAAGCCGCGGTCCAGCACCGGGATGCGCGCCTCGGACAGAGGCAGGAATTCGCCGTTCAGGAAGCACAGGGCGTCGTTCATCGAGGGGCTTTCGAAAGCTGTCTGCAAATTGTGGCACTGCGGCGGGCGCGCGGCCGCTACTGGATCCACAGGCGGATGGCGTCCCAGGCGCGGCCCAGGATGCCGGCCAGCGGCACCGGCTCCAGCACCACCAGCGGCACCGTGGCCACCGGCGTGCCGGCGGCCGTGGTGATCTTGATGCTGCCCACGCGCTGGGCCGCGGTCAGCGGGGCCAGCAGCGGGTCGGTGCGCTCGACCGTGGTCTTGAGCTTGTCGCCTTCACCCTTGGGCACGGTGACGTACAGCGCACCCGGCGCACCCAGCTTGGCCTGGGCCTGCGCGCCCTTCCACACCGGCACCGTGACCACCGGCTTACCGGCCTCGAACAGGCGCACCGCGTCCCAGGCCAGCCAGCCCCAGTTGAGCAGCTTCAGGCTTTCGGCGGCGCGCGCCTCGCGGCTGGCCGTGCCCATCACCACGCTCAGCAGCCGGCGCTTGCCGGCCGGCGTGTCGCGCACCGAACTGGCCACAAGGCAGTAGCCCGCGGCGTCGGTGAAGCCTGTCTTCATGCCGTCGACCGAAGGGTCACGGCCCAGCAGCAGGTTGCGGTTGTCCTGCTTGATGTTGTTGAAGGCGTACTGGCGCATCGAGTAGATCGGATAGAAGGCCGGGTGGTCCTCGATGATGCGTGCGGCCACCGTGGCCACATCGCGTGCACTCATGTGGTGGCCCGGCTCGGTCATGCCGGCCACGTTCTTGAACTGCGTGTTCTTCAGGCCCCAGGCCTGGGCCTGGCGGTTCATCATCTCGACGAAGGTCTCCACCGAACCGGCCACGCCCTCGGCCAGCACGATGGCGGCGTCGTTGCCGCTCTGCACGATCAGGCCGCGCAGCAGTTCACTCACCTTGGGCGTCATGGTGGTGTCGATGAACATCAGCGAGCCACCGTTGCTGCGCTCGTCCCAGGCACGGCGCGAGACCGGCAGCGTCTGCTCGGGCGCGAGCTTCTTGTCGCGGATGGCGTTGAACACCAGGTAAGCGGTCATCAGCTTGGTCAGCGAGGCCGGCTCGCCGGGCACGTCGGCCTCGCGCTCGGCCAGCACCTGCTTGCTGTTGAGGTCGATCAGCAGGTACTGGCGCGCCGCCACCTCGGGCGGCTGCGGGGTCTGGGCAGAGGCGGCCGCGCAGCAGGCGGCCAGGAACAGGGCGATCAGCGATTTCATCGATAGGGTCCGGAAGAGGGGCGCACGCCAGGCGCGGCCAGAAAGAGAGGGAAGGGGCAGCGCTCAGGCCGCGGGGTGCCAGGCCCAGGCGGCCGTGACGATGTGCCGCAGCAGTGTCAACTGGCCGTGGAAGAAGTGGCCGGCGCCGGGCACCACGGTGACCGGCAGCGCCTGCGGGCGTGCCCAGTCCAGCACCGCGGCCAGCGGCACCACCTCGTCGACCTCGCCGTGCACCACCAGCGTGTCGGCAGGAACCGCGGCGGCCTCGAAGTTGACGACCGCCGGCGCCACCAGCACCAGGCGCTCGGCGCGCTCGTCCGCGCCCAGCCGCGCGGCCGCCTGCGAGGCGACGTAGCCGCCGAACGAGAAGCCGCCCAACACCAGCGGCTGTCCCGCGCCGCGCAGCGCGGCCACCACGGTGAGCGCGTCGTCGACCTCGCCTCGGCCTTGGTCCCAGGCGCCCTGCGAGGCGCCGATGCCGCGGAAGTTGAAGCGCACGCTGGTGTAGCCCAGGTGCAGCAGCGCGCGCGCCAGCGTCTGCACCACCTTGTTGTTCATGGTGCCGCCGAACTGCGGGTGCGGGTGGCACAGCACGGCGATGCCGCGCGGCCGCTCATGCCCCGCGCCGTGCGGCGGCAGGTCGATCGCGCATTCGATGTCACCGGCGGGTCCGGCCACCATGCGCCGCTGCGTGCCGGCGTTCATCGGCCGACGTCGGGCGCCAGCAGCAGGCGCTCGACCACCTGGCCGCGCTGAAGGTGGGACTCGACGATGTCCTCGATGTCCTGCTTGTCGACGAAGGTGTACCAGGTGGCCTCGGGGTAGACCACGGCCACCGGGCCGCCGGCGCAGCGGTCCAGGCAGCCGGCCTTGTTGACGCGCACGCCGCCCGGCCCGGCAAGCCCGGCGGCCTTGACCAGCGACTTGCAGTGGTCGAAGCCCGCTTGCGCGTCGTGCTGAACGCAGCAGGCCTCGCCCTCGGCGCGCTGGTTGAGGCAGAAGAAGATGTGGTGCTTGTAGTAGCTCATCAAAGGATTGTAGGCAGCCGCTTCTTACCCCCGGCCCGGGCGGGCCGCCAGCCGCGCCAGCAGCCAGGCCATCGCCGCGTAGGGCCAGAGCCAGCCTATCCACTGCGCCAAGCCGTGGAAGCGCACGAAGCGGCCCTGCTCCCAGGCCTGCAGCGTCTGTGCGAAGTACGGGTTGTCGGGCGCCTGCGCCACGCCGGCCACCAGGCCGGTGAAGACCACCAGCCCCACGCCCGCGGCCAGCCGTCGCGGCAGTGGCGTGGCCAGCACCGCCAGCACCAGGCCCAGCAGCAGGCCCGGCCCGGCCGCGGGCGACAACCAGGCCAGCGCATGGGCCGGGCCGAAGTTGAGCAGCGCCGAGAACGACATGCCACCCACGCCCAGGCCCAGCGCGCCCGCGGCCATGGCCAGGCGGCGCCAGCCGGGTGCGGCCACCGTGTAGGCCACCAGGCAGGGCGCGAGCAGGCCCAGGGCGACGATCAACGCTTCCGTCAGCGGCCGCAGCGGCGTGCCCAGGGGCGGTGGCGAGGCCAGCAGCAGGTGCGCGCTGGCGGCCCAGGGCACGTCGGCCAGCAGTGCCGACAGCGCCTCACGCAGGCGTTCGCCCACCTGGCCCAGGCCCAGCGGCACCGGCGTGGGGAACAGCAGGGCCACCGGCCACAGCGCCAGCAGGGTGAGTGCCACCGCCGCCTCGCCCCCGAACCAGCGCTGGCGCAGCGCCGACCAGCGGTCGACCCAGCCCAGCGCCTGGGCGCCCAGCGCCAATGCGGCGCCCAGCAGCGCGCCCGCGGCGTTGAGGCCCAGGTCCTCGCGCGAAGGTACGCGCTGGGGTACGAAGTGCTGCATCAGTTCGCAGCCATAGGACAGCAGGGCGGCCACCGCCACCGCTGTGAACAGCGACGCGAGCGCGCCCGCGCCGGCGCGGCGCGCGGCGATGGTCAGCAGGGCGCCCAGCGGCATGTAGCCCAGCAGGTTGGACCAGGTGTCGAAGGCGATGTGGTAGACCGAGCGCGGCAGCATGGCCAGCGTCAGCGCCTGCTGCCCCGGCGGCCAGCGCCAGCCCTCGAAGGGGTAGAGGCTGGCGTACAGCACCAGCGCGATGTAGATCAGCGCCAGCGGCACCGAAGCGCTGCGGGTGCGTGTGCCGGGCATCTGGCGGGCGCTGCTAGAAGGGCTTGACGACCACCAGCACCACGGTGGCGGCGAACAGCAGCACGGAGACTTCGTTGAAGACGCGGAACCAGCGGTGGCTGCGCCGGTTGGCCGACTGCTCGAAGCTGCGCAGGATCGATCGGCACATGTGGTGGTAGCCCAGCACGCCCACCACCAGCAGCAGCTTGGCGTGCATCCAGCCGGCGCCGCGGCCCACGCCGAAGCCCAGCCACAGCCACAGGCCCAGCGCCAGCGCCGGCAGCATCAGCAGGCCGCTGAAGCGGTAGAGCTTGCGCGCCATCAGCAGCAGCCGTTCACGCTCGGCATGGCTGTCGGGGCTGACCATGGCCAGGTTGACGAACAGCCGCGGCAGGTAGAACAGGCCCGCGAACCAGCTCGCCACGAAGACGATGTGAAACGCCTTGACCCAGAGGTAGCTGTTGCCCATCGGGGCATTATGGTGGGGCCATCGGCGCGGACTCGTGGACACCCCGGAACGGCGCGGCCACAACGGCCGCAGGCCGTTGCGTCGCAGGCTGACTTCGCGCAGCGAAGTCAAGGCGCGCCAGCGCCGGGCCGAGATCACAAGGGCCGCAGGCCCATGCGGCGCAGACTCATTTCGCGCAGCGAAGTGATGTCGTAGCCAAAAAAAAGCCCCGGCAAACGCCGGGGCGGGTAAGCCTTATCGCTGTCTATCACGCTAAGGCACCTGCTCAGGGAGGAAAAGCAGGGGACGACAACCTCGCAGCTATCATCCGTCGACCACTTTAGCAGAGTGACTTTGATCGCGCTACGCAGGAAAAGCCGCATTGCGCGGCGCCCGGCGCCCACCGTCAGGAGACAGCCCCTTGCAGACGCCCCCCCCGTATCCGCGCAGCCGCCCGCGCCGCTTGCGCCGCGACGCCTTCACCCGCGCGCTGGTGCGCGAGCACCGCCTGGCGCCGCAGGACCTGATCCTGCCGGTGTTCGTGCTCGACGGCCAGCGCCAGGTGCAGGACGTGGCCAGCATGCCCGGTGTGCAGCGGCGCAGCATCGACGGCCTGTTTGCCGTGGCCGAGGAATGCCTGGCGCTGGGCGTGCCGCTGATGGCGCTGTTCCCGGTGATAGACCCGGCGCTGAAGACGCCCGACGGCCGCGAGGCGCTCAACCCCGAAGGCCTGGTGCCGCGCGCGGTGCGTGAACTCAAGGCGCGTTTCCCTGAACTGGGCCTGCTCACCGACGTGGCGCTGGACCCCTTTACCAGCCACGGCCAGGACGGCCTGCTGGACGACAGCGGCTACATCCTCAACGACCCCACGGTGGACGTGCTGCGCCAGCAGGCGCTGGTGCAGGCCCAGGCCGGCGTGGACATCGTGGCGCCCAGCGACATGATGGACGGCCGCATCGGCGCCATCCGCGACGTGCTCGAATCCAAGGGCCTGGTGCACACGCGCATCATGGCCTACAGCGCCAAGTACGCCAGCGCCTTCTACGGCCCCTTCCGCGACGCCGTGGGCAGCAAGGGCAACCTGGGCAAGAGCGACAAGAAGGTCTACCAGATGGACCCGGGCAACAGCGACGAAGCCCTGCGCGAGGTGGCGCTGGACATCGCCGAGGGCGCCGACATGGTGATGGTCAAGCCCGGCATGCCCTACCTGGACATCGTGCGCCGCGTGAAGCAAGAGTTCCGCGTGCCCACCTTCGCCTACCAGGTCAGCGGTGAGTACGCCATGCTCAAGGCCGCGGCGGCCAACGGCTGGCTCGACCACGACGCGGTGATGATGGAAGCGCTGCTGGCCTTCAAGCGCGCCGGCGCCGACGGCGTGCTGAGCTACTTTGCGCTGGACGCCGCGCGCCTGCTGCAGCGCGGCTGATGCGCGTCTTCCACGTCCTCGGCGAGCGCTTCACCGAACTGCCCGGGCTGCCGGACACGCTGCCCGACGGCGGCTTCGTGTGGATAGGCAGCGGGCGGCGCGAGTTCGAGGTCAGCGTGGCCGAGGTGCAGGCGGCACTGCAAGCGCTGGCCGGCGGGCAAGTGGTGGACCTGCATGTCTCGGACCTGCTCAACAACCAGCTGCCCAGCCACTACGACTACACCTCGTGGTACGACCTGCTGGTGTTTCGGCGCCTGGCCGCCGGGGCCGGCACGGCATCGATGTTCGTCGACGACATCAGCGGCACGCCCGCATCGGCGCGGCGCGCGCTGGCGGCCATCGACACCAGCCCGGTGGGCTTTGCCGTGTTCGACCGCGTGCTGCTCACCGTGCATCCCACCGACTGCGCCGTGCGCGACTACTTCATTGCGCGCCTGTCGGGCATGGTGGCCAACGGTGACGTGCGCAGCGTCGGGCGCCTGCCCAGCAACCCGGCCGACCTGATGCTGCGCATGGTCAACTACATGGTCGACAGCTACCTCGACCTGCGGCGACTGCTGACGCGCCAGCTGGGCTACCTGCAGGCCCAGCTGCTGGACCCGCGCAGCCGCTTCAACGACTGGCAGCTGCTGCTCGAATCGCGCAACACGCTGCACCTGCTGGAAGACACCTGCGAAGACCAGCGCAGCGCGGTGCAGGAATGGATAGACGCGCTCGATGAGTGGCCCGACGAGACCGAGCCCCAGGCGCGGCGCGAGCGCGAACTGCTGCGCATCCGCTCACGCGATGTGCAGGAGCACATCGAGCGCGTGCTCGGCCACGTGCGGCGGCTGGAGCAGAGCGCCGAGACCGCGGTGCAGATGCACTTCAGCGCCCTGGGCCACCGCACCAACGACATCATGCGCACGCTCACCGTGCTCACCGCCATCTTCCTGCCGCTGAACCTGATCACGGGCTACTTCGGCATGAACTTCGACACCCTGCCGCTGATCCACCACCGCTACGGCTTCTGGATCGCCACGGGCGGTATTGCGCTCGTCGCCATCGGCCTGGTGGCCTTCTTCCGCAGCAAGCGCTACCTGGGCCGTTCTCACTGATGTCGCTGAGCCGCAGGCAGCTGGCGCTGCTGGCCCTGCTGACCCTGGTGTGGGGCCTGAACTGGCCGATCATGAAGCTGGGCGTGAGCGGCACGCCGGCGCTGCCCGCACCCTATCCGCCGCTGACCTTCCGCGCCGCGTCGATGTGGCTGGGCCTGCCGGTGCTGGGCGCGGCGCTGTGGTGGTTGAAGGCGCCGTTTCGGGTGCCGCGCGCGCTGTGGCCCGAGGTGCTGCGGCTGGCGCTGTTCAACATGGTGCTGTGGCACGTGGTGATCATCGTGGCGCTGCAGTCGCTGAGCTCGGGGCGTTCGGCCATCCTGGGCTACACCATGCCGGTGTTCTCGGCGCTGTGGGGGCTGGCGGTGTTCGGCGACAAGCTCTCGCCGCGCCAGTGGGCCGGCGTGGCCGCGGCGGCGCTGGGGGTGCTGCTGCTATTGCAGAACGAGTTCGCGCGCCTGGCCGGTGCGCCGCTGGCCGCGGGCGCGGTGCTGGTGGCGGCCTGCGTCTGGGCGCTGGGCACGCATTTGCTGCGGCGTTCGGGCTGGCCGCTGCCGCTGCTGACGCTGGTGTTCTGGATGACGGGCATCACCGCCGTGGTGGTGACGCTGCTGGCCTGGGTTTTCGAGCGCGACGCCGCGCACTGGCCGGCGCCGACCGTGTCCTGGGCTATCGTCTACAACGCGGTGGGCGTGTTCGGCTTTGCCCACGCCGCATGGTTCCACCTGGCGCGCGTGCTGCCGCCGGTGGCCTCGACGCTGAGCGTGATGCTGATCCCGGTGCTGGGCTGCTTCAGCGGCGCCTGGGCGCTGGGCGAGGCGCTGCACTGGCAGGACTTCGCCGCCATGGTGCTGATGGTGGCGGCCATCGCTGCGGTGCTGTGGCGCCGCTGAGGCGCGGGCCACAATGCGGCGGTCACCCGCCCACACCACCGCCATGACGCCAGAAGAATTCCGCCAGCACGGCCACGCCGTGGTCGACTGGATCGCCGACTACCGCGCGCGCATCGAAAGCCTGCCGGTCATGGCCACCGCCCAGCCCGGCGAGATCCGCGCTGCGCTGCCGGCCGCGCCGCCGCAATCGGCCGAACCCTTCGAGCACATCCTGGCCGATCTGGACCGCGTGGTGCTGCCCGGGCTGTCGCTGTGGCAGCACCCGCGCTTCTTCGGCTACTTTCCGTCCAACCACCTGCTGGCCAGCGTGCTGGGCGACTACGTCAGCACCGGCCTGGGCGTGCTCGGCCTGGCCTGGCAGTCCAGCCCGGCGTTGACCGAGATCGAAGAGCTGGCCACCGACTGGCTGCGCCAGATGGTGGCGCTGTCGCCGGCCTGGAACGGCGTGATCCAGGACGCCGCGTCCACCAGCACCCTGGTGGCCTTGCTGTCGGCGCGTGAGCGCAGCAGCGGCTACAGCCTGGCGCGCGGCGGCCTGCAGGCGCAGCCGCAGCCGCTGGTGGTGTACGTCTCGGCGCACAGCCACAGTTCGGTGGACAAGGCGGCGCTGCTGGCCGGCTTCGGCCGCGACAACATCCGCGTGGTGGCCAGCGACGCGCAGCATGCACTGCGCGCCGACGCGCTGGACCACGCCATCCGCGCTGACCTCGCCGCCGGCCGCCAGCCCTGTGCCGTGGTGGCCACGGTGGGCACCACCACCACCACTGCGCTGGATCCGGTGGCCGCCATCGCCGCGGTGGCGCAGGCGCACGGCCTGTGGCTGCACGTGGACGCGGCCATGGCCGGCTCGGCCATGATCCTGCCCGAATGCCGCTGGATGTGGGAGGGCATCGAGGCCGCCGATTCGCTGGTGATCAACCCCCACAAGTGGCTGGGCGTGGCCTTCGACTGCTCGGTCTACTTCGTGCGCGACGTGGAGCACCTGGTGCGCGTGATGTCCACCAACCCCAGCTACCTGCAGTCGGCGGCCGACGGCCAGGTGAAGAACTACCGCGACTGGGGCCTGCCGCTGGGGCGGCGCTTCCGTGCGCTCAAGCTCTGGTTCCTGATCCGCGAGCAGGGCGTGCAAGGCCTGCAGGCGCGCCTGCGCCGCGATCTGGAAAACGCGCGCTGGCTAGAACAACAGGTCCGCGCCACGCCCGGCTGGAAGGTGCTGGCGCCCGTGCCGCTGCAGACCCTGTGCCTGCGCCACGAGCCTGCCGGCCTGCAGGGCGAGGCGCTGGACCGCCACACCCAGGCCTGGGCCGTGCGCCTGAACCGCAGCGGCCTGACCTACCTGACGCCGGCGCTGCTGGACGGGCGCTGGATGGTGCGCGTGTCCATCGGCGCCGAGGCCACCGAGCGCGTGCACGTGCAGCAGGTCTGGCAGGCGATGCAGGCCGAGGTGCTGGCGTCCGACCTGCGTTGAGTCGGGGCTGCAGCGGGCGCTGCCTGGCCAGGACTCACAACAGCCGCTGACGCGCCAGCGGCGGATTGCGCGCGAAGTAGCGCCGGATGCCGGTGGCCAGGGCCTCGACCAGGCGTTCGCGAAAGGCGGGGTCGCGCAGCAGCTTCTCTTCGTCGGGGTTGGAGATGAAGGCGGTCTCGACCAGGATGCTGGGGATGTCGGGCGCCTTGAGCACGGCAAAGCCGGCTTGCTCGACGCGCGGCTTGTGCAGGCGGCCCACCGCGCCCATGTGCGTCAGCACCTCGGCGCCCAGGCGCAGGCTGTCCTTGATCTGCGCCGTGGTGCTCATGTCCAGCAGGGTCTGCATCAG
>JALHPY010000096.1 GCA_022842305.1 Rubrivivax sp. | reverse complement strand
TGGCGCTCGAACAGCCGCGGCCGCGCCTGGTAGGCGATGCGCAGCGCGTCGCGGAAGCCGCGTGTGGTGACCAGCAGCGTGCGGTCGCCCTTGCGCTCGAGCAGCGCGTTGGTGGCGACGGTGGTGCCCATCTTCACGCAGTCCACCAGGTCCGGCGTGATGGCCTGGCCGGCGCCCAGGCCGAGCAGGCGGCGGATGCCCTCGACCGCGGCATCGGCGTATTGCTCGGGGTTCTCGCTCAGCAGCTTGAGCGTGTGCAGTTCGCCGCCTGGTGTGCGGCCCACCACGTCGGTGAAGGTGCCGCCGCGGTCGATCCAGAACTGCCACTTTGAGCCGCTATTGCTTGGAATCATGGGAACCTTCGTGTTGACTCGGTGTTGCGTGATCCTCGCCATCGCCGGCGGAACGCCCACTCGCCTGCTCGCCCATTCCTGACAGGCAGAGCGAACAGTTCGCTCTCAGCCCAGTTCTTCCCGAACCATGTCGGCCGTCAACAGCCCGCTTCGACAGAACAGGCGCTGCAAACCATCAGGACCGAGCGAGAACTGCCTTGGATCTCGGAGCTTGGCGTCGATCATGAGCACCAGGGCATCAGCCTCGACTAGACACACCTCATTGATGTCCGTATCCATCTTCAACCCTCGAATCAAATCGTCAAAATCGTCCTTGAACCTGCTGGAGACGATGATGTAGTAGAGATTACGCAAGTGGCGCTTTCTCTTCAGATCCCGACTCTGGGACATGACGTACTCGCGAATCACCCTGTCGTCGGTACCCATCCTGTATTCGCCCTGCCGGGCTTTTGCGTCCCACAAGATGGCGTAAGACTCGTCGGCTGCTGTCGCCAGACCATCGGGCACTCGCCCTGCGCCCTGGCCGAGCAACTGGGTGTCGTAGCCGAGAATCGTCAGCGCCGCGTTGATGCTTTTTTCGAATGCGCGGGCAATGCTCGTTCCGGATGCCCTGGCAGCATCCTCAAGTTGCGGATCGTTCGCCGCGAGCCGTGGAAGCGAGGCAACGATGGGTGGCACGTAGCTGTCCGGCAACGCGTTGGGTGCAACTTCCGGGTGGCGGCAGCTTTGAAGTGCAGCTCCAGGCACCTTGGCTGGCACCGACACCACGGCGGCTTCCTGCTTCCTCTGGCCTACGAACCACCACACGTGCTCGACGTCGTACAAGCTGAAAGCCCTACCGCTGGCCTGCGCAAACAGCGATTGCAGTTCGAGATGGAGCGCCAGGTATTGGATGTATGACTCCCCAAAGTCTTCGCTCGGCTCGAACAGGCTCAGGTCCGTCAACACCTGCACACTGTTGGTGTAGTACACGGCCCATCGTCCTGGCGCCTGCAACTGCCAGAAGTAGCTCAGGAAGAACAGAACACTGGAGAGCTTGGGCCTCGCATGCTTGCTGCCGCCGGCGTCCACCAGCGCGTCGCCCAATCTGCGGACGTAACTCGAAAACGTGCGTATGCGGCTCTTTGCAATTTCTTCTGTCTCTGGTGCCGCGATGGCGGCACTGAGCTCGGCCGCCAGCTCGCCTGCGTCTTCGGCGGCGTTGTAGACGAGGTTGAAGAACATCTGCCCCTTGATTCCCTTGAACCCCCACAGCTCGTTCTGCTTGTTGATCCTGTCGATCTCGGGCTTGAAGTCCTCCAGCGACATCGTTCCGCTCAGGAACGCAGTGAGCGCAGGCAATAGCCGCTCCCTGATGACCTGCCGCCTGCTGCTGTCGATGGCCACCGACGCTTCTACGGGCGACTTCCCCGTGCTGGCATCCGGGCCTGCCGCAAGGTACTCACGCATCAGCTTTGTCGCCAATGCCTGCTGGGTCGGGGAAAGTGTCGTCATGAGTGCCTGCCTGATGGTGCCATTGGCCGCGTCGGGTTCGTCCAGGCGTAGCGTTAGAAGCGCCCAACGCTAATCGCGTTGCGATTGATAGCTGCGAACTGCCAGCGCGGGTGGGTGTTCATGGGCAGTCCCCGGTTCACAGCGAGGTAGCGGCGCGCGCCGCCTGGTCGTACATGCCCGACATGGTGCGCAGCAGGCGCGCCAGCTCGCCGATGCCGGGGTTGAGTTCGGTGTCCAGGCTTTGCACCAGGCATTGCTCGCGCACCTCGCGGTACTGCGCCACCGCGGCCTCGCCCTGGGGCGAGGGGCAGTAGAAGACTTCCTTGCCCGCCTTGTCGGCCTGCACCAGGCCGGCCGCCACCAGCTTCTTGAGCGAGTAGGCCACGACGTGGGTGTCCTCGTAGTTGAGCACGAAGCAGATGTCGGCCAGCTTCTTGTTGCGCGCGCGGTGGCTCACGTGGTGCAGCAGCAGCACGTCGGTGATGGTGAGGTCGGGGCAGCCGGCGGCGGCCATGCAGCGCACGGCCCAGCGCGAGAAGGCGTTCCAGGCAACGATCAGGCCGAATTCCAGCTCCGACAACTCCACGCTGCGCGGCGACACCAGGTGCGACGACGAGACGATGCCGCCGCTGCGCGGGCGTGCGGCAGTGGTGGTCGCTGCGGCGGCAGCGCTCGAGCGGCTGGCGGCGGGGGGCTTGCGCGGCATCGGTGTTTTCACCAGAACGTCGAAGTTTTATTGACAATTTATCTTAACGATCTCTAGACTTCGCCGCACCTAAGGCAAACACCGAGGGCCGGCACCAAGCCGCCGCCCCATGCTTGCCGGCACCGCATCCACCGCCCAGGAGCCCCCATGAGACTGCTGCAATCCACGCTCATCGCCGCCGCGCTGCTGGCCGCCGCCGCGGCCCAGGCCCAGACCAAGTGGGACCTGCCCGCCGCCTATCCGGTGACCAACTTCCACACCGAGAACCTGAACCAGTTCGCCGCCGATGTCGACAAGGCCAGCGGCGGCAAGCTCAAGATCACGGTGCACGCCAACGCCGCGCTGTTCAAGGCGCCCGAGATCAAGCGCGCGGTGCAGGGCGGGCAGGCGCAGCTGGGCGAGATCCTGCTGCCGGCCTACCAGAACGAGTGGCAGGTGTTCGGCGCCGACGGCGTGCCCTTCCTGGCCGACAGCTACGACGAAGCGGCCAAGCTGTGGAAGGCGCAGAAGCCGGTGCTCGAGAAGAAGCTGGCCGAGCAGGGCATGATGGTGCTGTACGCCGTGCCCTGGCCGCCGCAGGGCATCTACACCAAGAAGCCGCTGGCCAGCGCGGCCGACCTGAAGGGCGTGAAGTGGCGCGCCTACAGCCCGGCCACCAGCCGCATTGCCGAACTGGTAGGCGCGCAGCCGGTCACCGTGCAGGCGGCCGAACTCGCGCAGGCCCTGGCCACCGGCGTGGTGGACAGCACCATGACCAGCGGCGCCACCGGCGTCGACGGCAAGCTGTACGAGCACCTGAAGTACTACTACGACACCCAGGCCTGGCTGCCCAAGAACGCGGTCCTGGTCAACAAGGCGGCCTTCGCCGCACTCGACAAGCCCACGCAGGATGCCCTGACCAAGGCCGCGGCCGAGGCCGAGACGCGCGGCTGGGCCGCCAGCCGCCGCGTCAACACCGAGACGCTGGACAAGCTGCGCGCCAACGGCATGCAGGTGCTGCCGCCCAGCGCGGCGCTCAAGGCCGACCTGGTGAAGGTGGGCGAGGCCATGCTCAAGGAATGGGTCGAGAAGGCCGGGCCCGAGGGCCAGCAGGTCATCGCCGGCTTCCGCAAGTAAGGCCAGCGCCAGCCTGCCTGATTGCCCGCCTGTTACGCCGACGGGTCCGCTGACCGATGCGCCGCCTGCTCGACGCCCTGTACGACGGCGCCGCGGTGCTGGCGGCACTGTGCATGGTGGGCCTGCTGGTGATGGTGCTGCTGTCCATCGCCAGCCGGCAGTTGGGCTTTCACGTCCCCGGCACCGATGCCTACGCCGGCTACCTGATGGCCGGCGCCGGCTTCCTGGCGCTGGCGCACACGCTCAAGCGCGGCGAACACATCCGCGTGACGCTGCTGATCAACGCACTGCGGGGCCGGGCGCGGCGTGCGCTGGAGCTGTGGGCCCTGGCGGCGGCCAGCGCGCTGGCGCTGATGAGCGCCTGGTACAGCGCGCGCCTGGTGTGGCAGTCGCACCTGTTCAACGACATCTCCACCGGCAACGACGCCACGCCGCTGTGGCTGCCGCAGCTGGCCATGGCCGCGGGCACCGCGGTGCTGGCCATCGCCTTCGTCGACGAGTTCGTGCTCGAAATGCGTGGCCGGCGCGGCCACGCCGACGACGGCGAAGCCGTGCGCAGCGAGTGAGGCGCGCTTGAGCGACCTGGCCATCACCGCAGCGCTGATCGTCTCGCTGTTCCTCATCCTGGGCAGCGGCGTGTGGATAGGCCTGACGCTGTCGGGCGTGGCCTGGATCGCCATGCAGCTGTTCAGCAGCCGTCCGGCCGGCGACGCCATGGCCGTGACCATCTGGGGCAGCGCCAGCAGCTGGACGCTGACCGCGCTGCCGTTGTTCGTCTGGATGGGCGAGATCCTGTTCCGCACCCGGCTCAGCCAGGACATGTTCCGCGGCCTGGCGCCGTGGATGCAGGCGCTGCCGGGGCGGCTGCTGCACGTCAACGTGGTGGGCTGCGCCATCTTCGCCGCGGTCTCGGGCAGCAGCGCCGCCACCTGCGCCACCATCGGCAAGATGAGCCTGCCCGAGCTCAAGAAGCGCGGCTACCCCGACGGCATCAGCATCGGCAGCCTGGCCGGCGCGGGCACGCTGGGGCTGCTGATCCCGCCGTCCATCATCATGATCGTCTACGGCGTCAGCGCCGAAGTCTCCATCGCCCAGCTGTTCATCGCGGGCGTGCTGCCGGGGGTGATGCTGGCGCTGCTGTTCTCGGGCTACCTGGTGGTCTGGGGTTTGCTCAACCCGGACCAGGTGCCGCCGCGCGACGCGCCGCTCAGCCTGGCGGGCAAGCTGCGCGAATCGCGCCACCTGATCCCGGTGGTGCTGCTCATCGCCGCGGTGCTGGGCAGCATCTACAGCGGCCTGGCCACCGCCACCGAAGCCGCCGGTCTGGGCGTGCTGGGCGCGCTGCTCATCTCGCTCGCTCAGGGCTCGCTGACCTGGCAGACCTTCAAGGAAAGCCTGCTGGGTGGCACGCGGCTGTACTGCATGATCGCGCTGATCCTGGCCGGCGCCGCCTTCCTGACCCTGGCCATGGGCTACATCGGCCTGCCGCGCCACCTGGCCGAATGGATTGCCACGCTGGGCCTGTCGCCCTGGCAGCTGCTGCTGGCGCTGATGCTGTTCTACCTGGTGCTGGGCTGCTTTCTCGACGGCATCAGCATGGTGGTGCTGACCATGGGCGTGGTGCTGCCCACGGTGCAGAAGGCCGGCATCGACCCGCTGTGGTTCGGGATCTTCGTGGTGCTGGTGGTCGAGATGGCGCAGATCACGCCGCCGGTGGGCTTCAACCTGTTCGTGCTGCAGGGCATGACGCGGCGCGAGATCGGCTGGATCGCCCGCGTCACCCTGCCCTTCTTCCTGCTGATGGTGGCGGCGGTGGCGCTGATCTACTGGTTCCCGCAGATCGTCACCTTCCTGCCGCAGCAGATGCGCCGCTGAGCGACCCGCCGGCGCCGCCGCGACAATGCGGCCGCCCACGGGGCCTGCGCATGGCCTAGCATGAGGGTGCGGCCCCGCGGGCCGCCTTGCGTCCGACCCCCCTCCAGGAAGCCCGATGCCCGATCCCTCCGAGTCGACGTTCCCCCCCTTGCCGGCCTTCGGCAGCTACGCCTGGCCGACGCCCGAGCTTGCCTGCTACCCGACGGGCGAGATCGCGACCGAGCCGCTGCTGTGCGAGATCGAGGGCCTCAACGGCAAGCGCCTGGAAGGCGACCTGGTCGACTTCGACCCCCAGCACGGCCTGCTGCAACTGCTGCTGCCGCGCCAGCGCCGGCCGCTGCCGCTGGGGCTGGAGCAGCTGCGCCGCCTGCGCCCGGTGCAGCCGCTGCGGCCGACGCCGGCCGACGAACGCGAGTACAGCTCGCAGTTCGCGATGGAACTGGGTGAAGCGCGACCGGCGCTGCCGTTCCGCATCGCGTTCAAGGATGGGCAGACCTGGGAAGCCACGACGGTCGGCTACCACCAGGAACCCTGGGGCCTTTTCCTCTACGAACCCGTGGACGACGAGGGCACGCTGATGCGCTGGTTCGTGCCGCGCGCCGCCTACGCCGAGGCCACGATCGGCATGCCCATCGGCGAGGCGCTGCTGTTCGAGGCCACGCTGACGCAGCCCCAACTTGAGCTGGCACTGGCCGAGCAGCAGACGCTGCGCGAGCGCAAGCTGGGCGACCTGCTGGTGGTGCGCCAGATCATCACCGCCGATGAACTGGCCGCCGCCATCGAGCAGCAGAGCCGCATGCCCATGGTGCGCATCGGCGAGGCGCTGATCGCGCTTGGCTTCATCAGCTCGGCCCAACTCGATGACGCGCTGCGCCAGCAAAGCGGCGACCGCGGCGTGCCGCTGGGCGAGCTGCTGGTGCGCCAGGGCCGGGTCTCGCGTGCCGACCTGCAGACCGCGCTGGCGCGCAAGATGGGATACCCGCTGGTCGACGTGCTGAACTACCCGCCCGACGGCGAGGCCGTGGCGCGGCTGCCCTACGCCGTGGCCGCGCGCACCCTTGCGCTGCCGCTGATGATGCGCAACAACCGCCTGGTGGTGGCGGTCGAGGACCCCAGCAACCGCGGCATGATGGACGAGCTGGAATTCGCCGCGCAGTGCAAGGTGGTGCCGGTGCTGGCGCGCTCGGGCACCCTGCTGGGCGCCATCGACCGCGCCTACGAGAAGATCGGCGCCATGATCGCCGGCGGCGGCCCGCGCATCGCCGCCGACGGCACCATCACCGCCGAGTTCGAGCCGGGCGACGCGAGCAAGCTGCTGGCCTCGATGGAAAAGGTCGACGCGCGCATCGAGGAAGACGACGACGCGGGCATCGAGCAGAGCGACAACTCGCTCGTGCGCCTGATCAACTCGATGATCCTCGAGGCCTACACCCAGGGCGTGAGCGACATCCACGTCGAATGTCCGGGCGGGCGCGAGAAGGTGCGCATCCGCTTCCGCAAGGACGGCCAGTTGCGGCCCTACCTGGAGCTGCCGCACACCTACCGCAGCGCCATCCTCGGCCGCATCAAGGTCATGTGCGACCTCGACATCAGCGAGCGCCGCAAGCCGCAGGACGGCAAGATCAACTTCTCCAAGTTCGTGGGCGGCGTCAAGCTCGAGCTGCGCGTGGCCACCGTGCCCACGCACAACAACCTCGAGGACGCGGTGCTGCGCCTGCTGCAGTCGAGCAAGCCGCTGAAACTGGACCAGCTGGGCCTGAGCCCGAGCAACCTCGAGGCCTTTCGCGCGCTGGCGCAGCGCCCCTACGGCATGCTGCTGTGCGTGGGGCCCACGGGCTCGGGCAAGACGACCACGCTGCATTCGGTGCTGGGCGCCATCAACACACCCGAACGCAAGATCTGGACAGCCGAAGACCCGGTCGAGATCACCCAGGCGGGGCTGCGCCAGGTGCAGGTCAACCCGCGCATCGACTGGACCTTCGCCAAGGCGCTGCGCGCCTTTCTGCGTGCCGATCCGGACGTCATCATGGTCGGCGAGATCCGCGACCAGGAAACGGCGCAGGTGGCCATCGAGGCCTCGCTCACCGGCCACCTGCTGCTGTCCACGCTGCACACCAACAGCGCCCCCGAGACCGTGACGCGGCTCATCGACATGGGCATGGACCCGTTCAACTTCGGCGACGCGCTGCTGGGCGTGCTGGCGCAGCGCCTGGTGCGCCGCCTGTGCCCGAGCTGCCGTACCTCGCACGAGATGGCACCCGAGGAAGAGCAGGAGCTGCTGCACGATTACCTGCATGCCTGCGAAGGCGCAGACCTCCCACCGCAGCCCGACGAACTGCTGGCCGACTGGCGCCGCCGCTTCGGCGTGAATGGCAGGCTGCAGTCCTGGCACAGCCCCGGCTGCGACGCCTGCGGCCACACCGGCCTGCGCGGCCGCGCCGCGCTGCACGAACTGATGTGCATGACCCGTGGCCTGCGCCACCTGGTGCAGACCGGCGGCCGCGCCGACGACCTGCAGCGCCACGCGCTGGGCGAGGGCATGCGCACGCTGCGCCAGGACGGCATCGAGAAGGTGCTGGCTGGCATCACCAGCATCGAGGAAGTGCGCGCCAATTCCTGAAAACGCAAGCGCCGGCCGCCCCCCGGGGTAGGGGTCGCGGGCGTGGCCGGCGCGCGCGAAGATCGCCCCCTTCCACCGGAGCCCGACAAGCATGGACAGCTCCCTCTTCGTCAGCTATTCGCACCTCGACCTGCCCTGGATGCAGGCGGTGAAGAAACACCTCGAGGGCATGCTGCTGGGCCGCTGCAAGGTCTGGACCGACGAGGAGATCGCGCCCGGCAGCTCGTGGGAACAAGTGTTGCGCGGCAACCTGGGCCAGGCCGCGGCGGCGCTGGTGCTGGTGAGCCCCGACTACCTGGTGTCGCCCTGGTGCCGCGCCGAGCTCAAGGCGCTGGCCGAAGCCCACCAGCGCGGCCGCGTGCGCGCCGTCTACTGGATCCTGCTGCAGCCCTGCGGCTGGCAGTGGAGCGAGCTGGCGCAGCTGCAGGCGGTGCAGGAGCCGCCCACGCGCGCGCTGCTCGACCTGCCCGAAGGCCCCGAACGCCAGGCCATGCTGCTGGCCTGCTGCGAACGCGTGGCCGGCGGCGCGGCCAAGATCGCCGAGACCGAAGACGCCGCGCTGGCCGTGGTGCGCCGCTTGCTGCGCGACGCCAACTGCGAGATCGAGATCCCGGCACAGGCTGCGGCCATCAAGGGCGACTTCTCCATCGTCTGCCGCGGCCTGCTGAAGAACGGCGACGACATCTACGTCAAGGTGCTCACCAACACGCCGCTGCACAGCATGCGCGGCCTGTTCCGGCGCGTCAGCGAGGCCTGCAGCACCATCCACCACCCGGCCGTGATCCGCGTCAGCGAAGTTCTCACCGTGGGCAGCGGCTACGACCAGCGCATCGTCATCCTCAGCGACAAGGCGCACGGCCAGGCGCTGGCCGAAGTGCTGCGCCAGGACCAGGACCGCACCCCCGACGAACGCCACTTCACCCCCGATCGCGTGCGCGTGCTGGTGCTGCGCATCGCCGAGGCGCTGTGCCTGCTGCACCAGCTGCCGCCCGTGCCCTGGCAGGACGACGGCGCGGTGGCCTACACCCACCTGATGGGCCCGCTGGTGCCGCACAACATCTTCTACGACCCGGTGACGATGCGGCCGCAGATCTCATTGGTGGGGGTGACCAACTTCCTGTGGCATTTCTTCGATGCGCCCACCTTCCAGCGCATCGTGGCACCGGCCAGCGGCACCTACCTGCTGCCCGAGAAGGCGCGCACGCAACAGCCGATGGCGCCCGAGCAGCCGATGAGCCGTGCCGAACAACTGGCCGGCGATCAGTATTTCCTGGGTCTGCTGGCGCTGCAGTTGCTCGAAGCCAAAGAGCTGTTCCGTCAGCCCCCGGGCACCGCCCCGATCGACCCGCTGCTCTACCTGCGCAGCAAGGCCGACTGGCGCTGGGCCCGGCGCCACGCGCAGTGGTTCGACCTGATCGAACGCCTGCTGGCGCCCGAGCCCGGCCAGCGCTTCCCCGACATGAACACGGTGGTGACCGAGCTGCGCGCGCTGGAAGAGAACCCGCGCGCCATCGCCAAGTATTCGTACCGCGAGTACATCGCCTCGGCCGCCGGCGGCATGGAGTTCTCGCGCCGCTTCTACACCGACCTGTTTGCCCGCGCACCCGCCCTGCGCGAGCTGTTCCAGCATGCCCAGGCGCTGCGCCTGGGTGCCAGCGCGGCGCAGACGGCGGTGCTGCCCGACGATGCCCACCACGCCAAGCTGCTGCTGTCGCTGCAGTCGGTGCTCAACTTCCGCCGCGGCGCGGCACCCACGGCCATCGACAGCGTGACCGCGGCACACGCGCGCTTCCGTCTCACGCTGCCGCAGTTCGAAGCTTTCGAGGCCAGCTTCCTGGACACGCTGGCCCACTTCATGTCGCGCACCGCCCATGGCCGCGACGAGGTGGCCGAGGTGCAGAAGGCCTGGCACGAGCTGTTCGCGCCAGTCACGCGGGCGATGCTGGCCCCGCCGGCCTGACCCGCGCGGGTGGCGACAATGGCGCGATGCCCGCGCCACCCGTCCACCGCATCGTCGCCGCCGACGCGCACTGCGTGCCCAGGCCCTTCCGCAGCTTCGCGGTGCGCAGCGACGAGCCCCGCCATGCCCATGTCGCCCGCGCGCCCTATGGCCGCGTGCACCTGGTGCAGACCCGGTTCTGGAACGCCGCCGCGCTGGCGCGCCTGGCCGCCACGGGCCGCGCGCGCGTGGACGTCGACGTGTTCCCGGAAATCGGCCACGCCGCCACCACGCTGGACGAGCTGACGGCGCTGGCGCCGGGCGTGGCCGACCTGGCCGGCGCGCTGGCCGGCGCGTTGCAGCTGAGCGGCGTGATGGGCAACGACCCGGGCGACGACCCCCGCCCCTACCGCGACGCCCTGGCCACCCGCATCGACTTTCTGGCCTGCAGCGGCGCGGGCTTCCACAACGACGTCGGCCGCCACTGGTCGCGCTGCCTGTTCTGGCTGCTGGCGCTGCACACCGGCGAGGTGGAATTCGTGATGCCGCACGCCGGCGTGCGCCTGGCGCTGGCGCCCGGCGACCTGCTGGTCTTCGACCCGGCCATGGCGCACGGCCTGTGCCGGCCGCAGGACCAGGGCCAGGCGGTGGCGGCCCACTTTGCCGCGGGCGCGCAGGGCCGGCAGGTCTTCCTCACCGGCGAGCTGCCGCTCAGCGACGATCAATGGGCCGCCCTGGGCGCACCCTGGCTGCCGGTGGAGCTGCACCAGGACCGCGGCGCGCTCGACCTGCTGGTGGCCGCCTTCGACGAGCGCAGCGGCGCCATCCAGCAGCTGCACGCGCTGCGCGGCGGCATGCGGCGCAGCACCTGCCACGTCGACACCGCCCCGGGTTGAGCGCCGCGACCCGAGGCTGACGGCCAGCCCCGCTCAGATCGCGCAGGACCGGAACCCGCAGAACCCGCTGTCGTCCATCGGGTCCGCGAAGCGCCGCGCCTTCACATGCCGCCAGCGCGGGCTGCAGGCAAAGCTGGCGCCGCGCTGCACACCCACGCCCGGCACGGCGGGCAAGGGGTCCCGTTCGGCGGGCGGCATCGGCCCGGCGCCGGGCCAGGGGCGCGCGCTGCCGGCCACCCACTCGCGCACGTCGCCCCAGGCAAAGCCGCGGCCGGCGGCGCGCGCGGCGGCCAGCTCCCACTCGGGCTCGGTGGGCAGACGGCGGCCGGCCCAGCGGCACCAGGCCTCGGCCTCGTGGCGCGTGACATGCATCACCGGCTGTGCCGCGTGCACGCGCTGTACGTTGCCGCTGCCGCTTCCGCGCTGCAAGCCGCCGGGGCGCCGCTGTGCCAGCACGCCGTGCTGCAACTGCTCGACATGGCGCGGCGCGCGTCGGCCGCTGGCCTTGACCCAGGACCAGCCGGCCACGCTCCACAGCTCGGGGCGGTCGTAGCCACCGTCGTCGGCAAACTCGACGTAACGCGCCCAGTTCACGGCCTGGGCGTCGATCTCGAACTCGGGCAGCGCCACCTCGTGCGCCCAGCGCTCGCCCTGCGGCACCAGCCCGCCGCCCGGCGCCGAGCCCAGCTGCCAGCGCTGGGCCGGCAGCCCGATGGGCGCGCGCTCGGGGCGTTGCGGCGGCGCGCCCTGGCGCCGCGCCTCCATCAGCGCCTCGGCCAGGCGGTCCTCGTGCTGCAGGGCACGGCGGAAGAAGTACAGCGCGGCGTCGTCCTCGGCGCTGGCGGCCAGCAGGTCCAGCGTGATGTCCAGCGTCTCACCCAGGTAGGCGCGCAGTTCGGCCGGAACGGGCGGCGCGCCCACGGGCGCGCGCCACTGGCCGATGCACGGCTCGACGCCGGCCAGGCGCGGGGCGCCGGGGTCGCAGGCCTCGCCGCGCTGGCGCTGCACGTGGCAGCCGATCCAGTGCTCCTGAAACCAACCCGCCTGCGCGCACTGGCGCAGCGCCAGCGGCGATTCTTCTTCGCCCAGCAGGTGCAGCAGGCGGTTGCGGCTGTCGATCAGCGCCAGCGACAGCAGCTCGCGCCCGGCGTGGCGTATCGCCTGCGGATCGTCCAGCGCCGTGCTGCGCACCGCCGGCCGCGCCCTATTGCCCCACCAGCCCGTTGCGGATGGCGTAGACGGTGAGTTCGGAGTTGTTGGCCAGCTGCAGCTTCTCGAGCACGCGCGAGCGGTACACCGACACCGTCTTGGGGCTGAGCATCAGGTCTTCGGCGATGTCGGCCAGGCGCTTGCCGCTGGCGATCATCACCAGGGTCTGCAGTTCGCGGTCGGACAGCTTCTGGTGCGGGTGCTCGGTGGAAGGCGCGGTGAGGCTCTCGACCAGCATCTGCGCGATCTCGGGCGTGACGTACTTGCGCCCCTGGGCCACGGTGCGTACCGCCTGCACCAGCAGTTGCGGGTCGCCGCCCTTGTTGACGTAGCCGTAGGCGCCGGCGCGCAGCGCGCGGATGGCGTACTGGTCTTCGGGGTACATGCTCACCACCAGCACCTTGATGGGGCTGCCCTCGTCCTTGAGCGCGTGCAGCGCGTCCAGGCCGCTGCGTCCGGGCAGGTTGATGTCCAGCACCAGCACGTCGCAGGGCTGGTGCGCAGCGCCGCCCTCGCCGGCTTCGGCGCTGCCCAGGGTGCGCAGCAGCGCGCGCAGCTCGCCGTAGTCGCCGGCCTCGCCGACGACGCGGATGTCGGACGCGTCCGACAAGGTGTCGCGGATGCCGCGCCGGATCAGCGCATGGTCGTCGCACAGGATCACGTCGATCATGGGGAGGGCACTTTCAGTGGGTCGACCAGTGGTCGGCTTCGGGGTCGTCGGGCACGGCGGCGGCCTCGCCATTGTGGTCGGTCGCGCCGCCGGTGGTGGCGTCTTCCAGTGGCACCGACAGGATGAGCGAGGTGCCGGCCGCGCCGCTGCTCAGGTCGACCCAGCCGCCCACGGTGGAGGCGCGCTCGTGCAGGCCGCGGATGCCGAAGCTGCGCGTCTTGGCCAGGTCGTCGGCGGCCAGGCCGCGGCCGTCGTCGCTGACTTCCAGCGACAGCACCCCGCCCGAGATCGACAGGTCGACCACCACGCGCGTGGCCTGGGCGTGCTTGCTCACGTTGGTCAGCGCCTCCTGCGCGGTGCGGTAGGCCACCAGGGGCACGCCCGGCGGCAGCGCTGCGCGCTCGTGGCTGGTGCGGAATTCGCAGGCGATGGCGGTGCGCTTCTCGAAACGGCTGGTCATCCATTGCAGCGCCGCCACCAGGCCCTGCTCCAGGATGGCCGGGCGCAGGTTCTGCATGATGCGCTGGCTGGCCTCGATGGCGCTGGTCACGGTTTCCAGCGCCGACAGCGCGCGCTGCTGCACCTGGGGCTGGTCGGCGTGGCGGCGGATCCAGTCGAGTTCGAACTTGAGCGCGGTGAGCGAGCCGCCGACGTCGTCGTGGATCTCGCGCGCGATCGCGTGGCGCTCGGCCTCGACGCTGGTCTGCAGATGCTGCGCCAGCTCCGACAGCCGCCGGCGCGAGACCTGCAGTTCGCGGTCGGCGGCCAGCCGGGCGCGATGGGTTTCGCCGGCGGCGATGGCGTGTTCCACCGCCGGCGCCAGCCGCGCCAGGTTGTTCTTGAGCAGGTAGTCGCTGGCGCCGTTGCGCATGGCCTCGACCGCGGTGTCCTCGCCGATCTGGCCCGACACCAGGATGAAGGGCAGGGGCGGCCCCTCGCCCGGCGTGCGCGCGCGCAGCAGCTGCAGCGCCTCGACCCCGGTGAAGCCGGGCAGGTTGTAGTCGGACAGCACCACGTCCCAGTGCTGGTCCAGCGCGGCCTCGAATTCGCTGCGCGTCTCGATGCGCAGGGCCTCGAAGCGGATGCCGGCGCGGCGCAGGTGGGCCAGGGCCAGCGCATGGTCGGGTTCCGAGTCTTCGAGGTGCAGCAGGCGGAAGCTGCGGGCGGGCGCGCTCATGACCAGCAGTATCGCAAAGCACCGTGCTCGCGGCGCCGCTGGTCGAAATGGCGCGCTAAGTCCTGCAACTTTCGCTCAATGTCTGGTCAGGTGCTGCCGAAAATCCCCAGACAGACGCCCGACGGGGTGGACGGTCGCGCGGCCCAGGGGCCGCAGCCGCCCGCCCGGCGATCGCCCGCAACAGACTTGGAGCCCGGATGTTCGCTCAGGAAGAGTCCTCTTTGCCGGATGCCGGAGGCGGCATACCGCTGCTGCTGACCGCCGAACTGCAGGACGACCTGATGGTCGCCAGCAACGACCTCGAGCGCCTGCAGCGACTCCTGGACGACGCCAGCGAGTCGCTGATGGGCCATTTCACCGTGGTTGCCGGGCTCGTGAGCGCCGAGGCGGCCGACGAGGCGCGGCGCGCCATCACCGGCGCCATCACCGCGCTGCAGTTCCAGGACATGGCCGCTCAGCTCATCTCGCACACCTCGCGCCGCCTGCGCGGCGCCGCCGACCGGCTGGCGCGCGATGCCATGGGCGACGACGAAGACGGCTGGGGCGTGGTCGACGAAACCCCGCAGCGCCCCAACCCCGTGACCCAGGACGAGATGGACGCCGGCTCGATCGAGCTGTTCTGACGCGCCCTCAGCCCACCCCGAGCTACGAACCCCGCAGATTCCCCGGAGACCCCTCATGCATTCGATCCTAGCCGTAGACGACAGCGCGTCGATGCGCCAGATGGTCAGCTTCACGCTCAAGAACGCCGGCTTCAACGTGGTGGAGGCCGTGGACGGGCAGGACGCCTTCGAGAAGGCCAACAGCCGCGACTTCAACCTCGTGCTCACCGACCAGAACATGCCGCGCATGGACGGCATCAGCCTGGTGAAGAAGCTGCGCGAGAACCCGAAGTTCAAGAGCACGCCCATCCTGATCCTGACCACGGAGAGCAGCGACCAGATGAAGCAGGCCGGCCGTGCCGCCGGCGCCACCGGTTGGCTGGTCAAGCCCTTCGACCCGGCCAAGCTGGTCGAGGTCATCGGCAAGGTCATCCGCTGAATCATCTGCACTGGAGTCCCGTCATGTCTGAATCCACCCACGAAGGCGCGCACCTGTCCGCCGGCATCGATCTCAGCCAGTTCTATCAGGTGTTCTTCGAGGAGGCCGGCGAGAACCTCGAGAAGATGGAGCAGATGCTGCTCAACCTGGACATCGTCAACGCCGACGAGGAACAGCTCAACGCCATCTTCCGCTGCGCGCACTCGGTCAAGGGTGGCGCCGCGACCTTCGGCTTCTCGGACGTGGCCGAGCTGACGCACCAGATGGAGACGCTGCTGGACAAGCTGCGCCGGCACGAGCTGCAGCCCACCGCATCCATGGTCGACGTGCTGCTGACCTCGGGCGACGCGCTCAAGGCGCAACTGGCGCGCCACCAGGGCAACGGCGCCGAGCCGCTGGACACCAGCGAGTTGCTGCACGCCATCCGCGGCCTGGTCGCCGGCGGTGCAGCCGCCGCACCGGTGGCCGCACCCGCGCCGGCCGCCCCGCGCACGGCCC
>JALHPY010000095.1 GCA_022842305.1 Rubrivivax sp. | reverse complement strand
CACCACGGCCGAATCGTTGTCGGCCAGCTGCTGGTAGAGCGTGGTCATCTCGTAGCGCGCGCACTCGATGACGTCGGCGCGGTGCGCCAGTCGACCCTCCAGCGCCAGGCGGTCCAGGATGGCCGGATGGCAGGGCTTGTCGGGCTGCAGCCGGTACTCGTCCAGGCAGCGGCTCCAGGAGCGGGCCACGACATCGCTGCACTGCTCGGCCAGGCCGTTGCGCACAACGTCCAGGATGCGGTCCGCATGCCGGTCACGACCGGGCAGCAACAATGTCATCAGGTCTCCGATGGCGCCTGTGATCAGCGCCTGCACCATTCTGGACCGCGCATCCGTTGCCTACACCCGGGTTAAACACGGGGCCCGCGGCCTGCTGGCTCACAATTTGCAACTGATCGCCGACCGCGGGCGCCCCGCCCGTCGGACTGGAGCCTGGATTGAACCTCAACCCCCGCGCCCGCGCCGAGCCCGATGACCAGGCCCTGGACCTGATCTTCATCGAGGGCCTGCGCGGCCACACGATCATCGGCATCCACCCCGGCGAGTTCGACACGCCGCAGCCGCTGGTCATCGACGTGACGGCCGGCGTGGCGCGCGCGCACGCCTGCGACACCGACCACATCGCCGACACCATCGACTACTCGGTGGTGCGCCTGCGCCTGCTGCGCCTGCTGGCCGAGCACCGCCTCACGCTGCTGGAAGCCTTTGCCGAAGCGGTGGCCGACATCCTGCTGCACGAGTTCCGCGCCGCCTGGGTGCGCGTGAAGGTGGTCAAGCCCAACAAGTTCGCCGACGTGCAGGCGGTGGGCGTTCAGATCGAGCGCCGCGCGGCACCACGGCCCGCGCCGGGCCGCAGCGCCGCAGTGCTGCAACTCCTGGCCAGCGGCATGGTGCCCGAGAGCCGCTGAAAACGACACCGCGTCGCAGGGGCGACGCGGCAAGTGCTGGCAAGGCCCGGCAGCGCCGGGCCTCCAATGACGATCAGGCAGCGGCGAACGGGTGCGCCGCCGAACCCTTCTTGGCCACCACTTCGGCCGCTGTGGGCGAGCCGGCAACGGCGCGCTTGATCGACTCCTTCACGGCCTGGTAGTTGTAGTCCTGGATCTTCTTGTCGTCGGCGGCCAGCCAGTGGATGAACACGCCCACGCAGATGAACAGGTTGTCGGCCTCGTCGGCGGGGATGGTGCCGTCTTCCACGCAGTCGGCCACGGCCATCGCCACGGCGCGCTGCGCCGGGCCGAACATCTGCACCGCCTGCTTGGCGCCCTTGATCGTGACCTTGTTGAACATCACGGTGGCCGGCTTGGTCAGCAGGTTGGGCGCGACCACGGCCAGCAGCGAGGTGAAGCCGTCCTTGTTGTTGACCAGCGCGTTGGCAAACGCGGTCTCGGCCGGGCTGCCACGCGGCCCGATGAGCAGGTCGATGTGGGCAACTTCGTTGCCGTCGCCGACCAGCGACTCGCCGACCATCATGCGATCGATCTTTGCCATGGTGTGTTTATCTCCTTTGGGGTGTTTCTTGGGCGTTCACGACACAGGCCGAACGGCCAGCGCTCGTCGGTCGTATCACTTTCCGTGCCATCACCGCGGCGGCGGCAGTGCCAAGCCGGCCAGCATGAGGGTGGCGACGGTCAAATCGGCCGTCGTGCCCGGGTTCAGGCCGCTGGCCTTGAGTTCCCCGTCCCAGGCGGCGAAGGCCGGGTCGGCGTCCAGCGGCGGCGCGGCGGATGGGCGTGCGGCCCAGGCCTGCGCCGCGGCCATGACATTCTGTGCCACGGCCTCGCCGTGTTTTCGAACAATGTGTGAATCGGGCGCGCTGGCCAGCAGGTGCAGGTACAGCGCCTGCACGGCGGCAGTGGTAACGACATCGGGCTGGCCTGTGGCCCGGGACTCGGGCAGTGAAAACCCGCGCGGCAAGACCGGCAGCGCCTGATCGAAGAGTTCGGCAAAGCCGTCGCGGTACTGGCGCGCGATGCGGTCGCGCCCTGCCGCCAACGCCATGGCGGCACGCAGGTCCACGCTGGGCGCGGCGTGCACGTCCTGGTGGTGCGCAGTGCCCAGGCCGCCGGGCTGGGCCAGGGCGATGGCGCGGTAGGCGGCGGCCGCGTCGTCCTGGCTCAGGTCGGTCAGCACGCCTTGAAGCGCAACGCGCAGCGGCAACGCCACATCCTCTGCAGCGCGGGCGATGGGCGCGCACAGCAGCAGGATGCCCAGGTTGGTGTTGCAGCCCACCGCGGCGCGCGTGGCCGTCACCGCGGCCTCGATGCGCCGGCCCACGCGTTCGCCCGGCCAGCACAGCGCATCGGCGGCGACATCGGCGCTGGTGAGGAACTGCGCCGCCTGCATGCCGTGGCCGGGCGAGGCCAGGCTCACGTTGCCGGGCTTGCGCACGGCAACGTCCAGCCAGCAGGCGCGCAGGAAGGCTTCGTGCGCGCTCAGGGACACGTTCAGGCCTGCAGCGACCCGGCCGCCTGCGCCAGCTTGCGGTCCAGCAGATCGTCGACGAGGGCGCGGGCGATGTTGAAGGGCGTCACGCGCTGCAGGCCCTGCCAGGCGGCGACGCCGTTGACCTCGATCACCTGCACCGTGCCGCCGGGGCCGGGCATCAGGTCGACGCCGGCATAGTCCATCTCCAGCGCGCGCGCCGCGGCCTCGGCCACGCTGGCCAGGGCCGGCGTCAACTCGGCCTCCTGTGAATGAGCCCCCTGCGCCAGGTTGTGCACCCAATGTTCACTGACACGGCGCATGGCCGCGCGCGCACGGCCGGCGATGACCAGCACACGCCAGTCGAAGCCCGGCTGCTGCTGCGGCGGCAGGTAGCGCTGCAGATAGGCCAGGCCGCCGAAGGCCTTGTCCAGCGGCGGCAGCGGCACGTGCACGCCGTCGACAAGGCCCACGCGCTGCAGACCCTTGCCCTGCGACCCGAACAGCGGCTTGAGCACCAGCGCATGCCCGGCCGCGCTTTCGCGCATCACCAGGCGCTGCGCCTGCGCCGCCGATTCCGTCACCCAGGTGGGCGGCGTGGGCACGCCGGCGGCGCGCAGGCGCAGGCTGGTCATGGCCTTGTCCACGCTGCGCTCGATGGCACGGGCGTCGTTGTAGACCGGCACGCCCCGCTCGCGCAGCGCGTGCAGCACCGTCAGGCGCTTGGTCACCTGCTCGAAGCTGCCACCGGCAATGCCGCGCACCAGCGCCGCAGCCGGCAGTTCGCGGCCGAAGCCGGGGATGGCCAGGCCGTGCCAGCTGCCGCCGGTGTCCACCTGGCAATCGGCCAGGTCTACACAACGCCCGCCGGCGCCGCGCGCGCGCAGCGCCGCCTGCAGCTGGCGCGTGTGCCAGCCGGTCTCGTCGGCAAAGATGGCCAGCTTCATGCGGGGCCGCCGGCCTCTTGCAACCACAGGCGTCGCAGCAGGGCCATGTCGGTGGCACCGGCATGCCAGGTGTTGCCGCTGTCCAGGTTGCTGACCCAGACCTCGGCCGGCGCGAACAGCGCCGGGTCGATCTTGTAGAAGTCGTAGCCCGCGGCCTGGAACAGTTCGGCAAACGATCGGCCGAATTCGGCCGCGTTGCTGGACGGCAGCCGACGCGCCAGGTCGCGCGCCGCGGCATCGTCACCGCGCACGCTGAGCTGCACCTGGCCGCCGTAGAGGATGGCGTCGTTGGTGCGGCCCATGGCCTGCACACCGTCGGGGCTGGGCGCGGGCAGCGGCGCGCTGGCGCTGCCGCCGACGATGTGCTCCAGCGCAAAGCCCAGTTCGTGCGCCTTGTGCAGAGCAACCTCGAGCACGCGCGCCACCACCTGGGTGGTACCGGCCAGGCTGGTGGTGGGCGTGATGATCAGCGTCAGCTGCTCGGGCGCCAGCCCGCAGTCGCGCAGCAGCTTGGTCGTGATGACCTGGGGCGCGTCGCGGTCGACCTCCAACACCAGCACGCCGCTGTCGGCGCGGTCACGGTAGGCCAGTTCCTCGTACAGCTTTTCCTTGGCCGCCAGCGCGCGTGCCGGGCCCGAGCCCAGCGAGAAGAACTTGCGCCCTCCCGTTTCCTCCTTGCTGGCGGCCAGGCTCCAGCCGGCGTACTGGCTGCCCAGGCAGGCCAGCACCGGCTGCGCGCTGCTCACGTCCAGCCAGGTGGGCCAGCCGCTGGCGGCGGCGCCGGCGCGCAGATTGACCGACCCCAGGCCGCCCATGCAGATCTCGCCGATCAGCAGCCCGGCCTGCACGCTGCCGCGCGCCGCCAGGCCGGCATCGACGATGCACACGCCGCCGTGCGCCTGCCGCACCTGCACGGACAGGGTCTCGGCCTGGTCGATCAAGCGCTGGACCAGGGGCCGCGCCAGTGCGTTGATGCTGAGGGTCATGCAGGGTTCTCCAGTGATTGCAGCAAGGCCACGCGCCGAGCCTGCAGCAGCGCCAGCACCTGGTCTGCGTCGGCGCCGCTGGCGCTGACGCTGCACAGCGGGTCGCCGGCTGCAAAGGGCTGGCCGGCGCCGGGCAGATCATGCACATGAGGCAGCGCGGCCAGGGCCTGCACTTGCGCCGCATCGAGGCGCAGCGGCCCGTGCGCGAACACGATCTCCTGGCCGTGGCAAGGCCCGGCGGCCGTGCGCAGTGCCGGTAGTTCATCGTGCAGGCAGGCGCGCACATGCGCGGCCATGGGTTGGAGATCGGCGTACAAGGCCATGCTGGCCGAGGGCCGCGGGTTGATCTCCAGCACCTGCAGGTGCTCGCCATCGAGCAGGAAGTCCAGGCTGGCCAGGCCGCGCATTTCGAAACGTGCGCTCAGTGCGGTCAGCAGGCTCTGCAGGCGGCGCTGCATGGCCGCGGCCACCGGCACCGGGCCCACGACCCCGCAATAGACGTAGGGCGATGCGCCGCGCTCGCGCACGATGAGGCGGTTGCTGCCCAGCAGCCTTGCGCCCTGTCCGCTGGCCACGAAGGTGGCCGACAGCGATTGCCCCGGCGCCTGGCGCTGCAGGTACTGGCCCGGCGCCAGCGCGGCCGGTTGGCCCGGCACCAGACGGCGGATGTGGCCGCCACCGCTGCCGTGCAGGTCTTTCAGCAACCAGTTGCCGCTGTCATCGGCCGGTGGCGACAGCCGCACCGGCGGGTGATCCACGTCCAACTCGTCCAGCGCCGCGAAGAACTGCCCCGGGTCACGCAGCCGCACCTGGGCCGCGGGCGCGGTGCCGATCAGCGGCAGCAACGCATCACCCTGCGCCAGCAACTCGGGGCAGCCCTCGAAGCCGCTGCCGGCCACCCAACCCGGCACATCGCCGCGTCGCGCCAGCACGTCCAGCGCGGACAGCAGACGCGGGCCGTCGATGCGCATCTGCGTCGGGTCACCGATGCCGAACCAGCGCGTGGCCGCGGCGCAGGTGTCGACGTCGCCGAAGAGGTCCAGCGCCAGCACCTCGAAGCCGTCGGCCGCGGCGGCTTCGGCCATCAGGCGCGCCGACAGGCCGGCCACGGCCAGGGTGCGGCTCATGGCCGGCTCAGGCTGCCTTCTCTGCAATAAAGGCCTGGGCCTCCGCAAAGGCCTCGGGGAAGCTCAGCACCTGGGCCTTGTCGGACTGGCGCAGGCGCTGCAGCAGGCGTTGCTGCGTCTGGTACTTGACGTTGCCCACCGCCAGCGCGCCGATGCCCACGGCCGCGGTGCCGGCCAGCGGCTTGGCGTCGTCCATCACGCCCACGCCTGCTATGCCTTCGGGTGGCACGGCGTTGATGTCGGCGGCCACCTTCAAGCGCGGGGCGCTGCCCAGGTCGTCGGCCGACAGCACCTGCACGCCGGCCGCGGCGCAGGCCAGCACCACGTCGGCCTCGGCGATGGAAGCGCGCACGGCCACCCGATCGGCCCCCGAGGCACCGTGCAGTTCGACGCCAAACCGGGCCCCCGTGGCGCGCGCGGCCTCTTCGGCCGGCGCCAGGCCGCCGCGGCTGGACAGTTGCACCTGCGCCCCGGCCTGCGCTGCCAGCACCCCGGCCACGCGGCCCACCGGCCCGGTGCCGCCCAGCACCAGCACGCGCCGCCCCTGCAGGCCTGCACCCTGGGTGCGCCGCAGGGCAGCGTCCACGCAGGCCACCATGGCCGCTGCGGTGGTGAAGGCGCCGCTGGGGTCGGCCATCAGTGACACGACGAAGGGTTTGACCATGGCCGCCTGCGCGCGCTGCAGCATGTCGGCGGCCAGCAGCGCATCGCGCCCGCCGATGAAGATGCCGGTGCGCGCCACGCCCTTGGGACCGCGCGAGAAGATGGTGTCCTGCGTCATGCCGCTGACGCCATCCAGGCCGACTTCGGCATAGGGCACGATGATCTGCCAGCCGGCGTCGGCGGCCATGTTGACGTCGAAGGGGCTCATCTGGCGCCCGGGCGTGAACATGTGAAGGATGTAGGGGCGTTCCATGCTGCCTCTTCAGTGCGGGCCGATGTGGGCGCCGTGGTTGCGTGCGCGCACGATGGTCAGGCTGATGCCGGGGCGCACCAGCCCGGCGGCGCGGGCCGCCTGCACCGCGGCTTCGGCGGCGCCGGCCGAGGGCAGGATGACGAAGGCCGTGGGGCCCCAGGAGCTCTGGCCGACGCCCGCGCCTTCGGGGCCGCCGCAGGCCTGGGCGATCCATTCCACCAGCTGGCCCACGGCCGGGCTGGTGTAGGCCGATCCGCCCTGGGCCGGCGCGAAATGCCCGCCCAGCAGTTGCTGCACGCGCGTCACGCCGCCGGCAAAGGCGGCAAAGTCGGCGCAGGCGGCACCCGGCAGCACGCGCATCAGCACCTGGTGGCAAATTTCGGCAGACAGGCTTTGCGGCAGCGGCGGCAAGGCCACGATGGCCTGCGATTCGCGCTCGCCCGACAGGCCTTGCTGCCGCGTGTCCTGCACAACAAGCACACGCCAGGCTTCGGGCAACGGCAGGCGCGACAGCAGCGGCGCCGGGCGGCCGTCGGCGCAGGGGCCACCGTCCAGCAGCAGGCCTCCCTGGTCGAAGCCCGCAATGCCCACGCCCGAACGCCGCCCGCGGCCCAGCCAGCCGGCCAGCGTGGCGTTGTCTACAGACAGGTCATGCCACTGCGCGAAGGCGCGGCCCACGGCCAGCGCCAGCTGCGTGCCCGAGCCGAAGCCGGCATGCGCCGGCAGTACCTGCAGCAGGCGCAGCTCCAGCGCGTCGTGGCAGCCGGTGTGCTGGCGCAGGCGCTCGAGGTGGGCGCGCGCGCGGCCCGTCTCGGCCTGGGACGCGGCGGTGACCCCCAGCACCGCGTCGACCGCGGCGGCGCGCACTTCGACCACGGTCTCGAAGCCTTCGATGACCAGGCCCAGGCTGCCGAAGGGCCGGCCCAGCGTGCCCGAGGGATCGAGGAATCCCAGGTGCAGCCGCCCCGGGGCGTGCAGCCTCAGGCTGCCCGGGCGCGTGAGCGGCAGGTCGGGCACGGGGGTGTCGCAGATCAGCATGGAGCCAGGCACGGGCCGCGGCGACATGCCGCAAGGCTGCGGTGTAGCAAGCATCGTTCCGCAGCCCGTGCCCGGGGCGGGCGCTGGCCCGCGGGCGGGGATGTCACGCCCTCAGGACACAGTGTCATGCCCTCAGTCGTACTTGAGGTACTTGAAGCGGGGGTCGTCGGGCGTGCCTTCCAGCGCGCTGGCCGGGTCGGCGCCGGGCTGCCAGGTCAGCACTTCCTCGATCTTGGCGGCCAGCGCGAAGTCCTTGTCGGTAATGCCCTTGGCCGCGTGGTTCATCAGCTTGACGTTGACGAAAGCGTAGGAGACGGTCATGTCCGGGTGGTGCCAGGCCGCCTCTGCCAGGTGACCCACGGTGTTGACCACCATCAGCGTGGCCTTCCAGCCGCTGGTCTTGTACTTGCGGCGTATCCAGCCGTCCTCGTAGCTCCACTTGGGCAGTTCGGCGGCCAGGCGCGCCAGCACTTCGTCGGGGGCGTACACGGTGTCGGGGGTCGTCTTGCGCCACTGGGTCATGGGGGTCTCCTGGCTGACCGGCGCCCGGGGCTCAGGCGCAAAGCTGATCGAACATGCGCACGTGCCGGCCCACGGCGTGCACGCGCAGCATGTGCACGCCCGCGCCGGCCAGCTGGGCCGACAGCGCCAGCGTGATGTCGTCGCGCTGCTGGGCATCGGCCGCGGTGAAGACCTTCATGAAGGACTTGCGCGAATGGCCGTAGAGCCAGGTGCCACCGCTGGCCACCAGCGTGGCCGCGCCCTGCACCAGGTCCATCGAGTGGCGCGTGGCCTTGCCGAAGCCGATGCCCGGGTCGTAGATCAGACGCCCGGTGTCCAGTCCGGCGGCGCGGGCCTTGTCGGTGATGACAGCCTTCCAGCGCAGCACCTCCTGCAGCACGTCGCAGTCGGGGGGCAGCATCACCGCCGGGTCCACCGGCACCGTGAGCGCGTGCATCACCACCACCGCGCAGGGGCGCTGGCGCAGCACGGCCAGCATGCCGGGGTCGCCCAGGCCGGTGACGTCGTTGATGATGTCCACGCCCAGCGCCAGCGCCTGCGCCGCGGTCTGGGCATGGCGCGTGTCCACGCTCAGGCGCACGCGCTCGCGCCAGGGCTGGCGCGCCAGTGCCGTGAGCACGGGCTGCAGGCGCGCCCATTCGGCGGGGCTGTCCAGCGCCTGGGCGCGCGGGCGGGTGGATTCGGCGCCGATGTCCAGGATGTCCACGCCCTCGGCCACCAGTTGCTCGGCGGCGGCCACGGCCGCAGCGCCCAGCTGGCCATCGCCGGAGAAGGAATCCGGCGTGACGTTGACGATGCCCATGACGGCGGGGCGCTGCATCATGGCGGCAACTGTGCCAGCAGTTCGGCCGCCGTGCGGCCCCGCAGCGGGTGGCGCCACTGCGGCGCGATCTCGCACAACGGCGCCAGCACGAAGCGGCGCAGGTGCATCTGCGGGTGCGGCAGCACCAGGTCGGGCTGGTCCAGCGGCGCGCTGCCGTGGGCCAGGATGTCGATGTCGATCTCGCGCGGCGCCCAGCGCGACGCCGGGCGGCGCCCCAGCCGCGCCTCGATGGCCTTGACGCAGGCCAGCAGCGGGCCCGGCGCCAAGTCGGTGCGCACCTGCAGCACCTGGTTCAGGAAGGGCAGGTCCCAGTCGGCCGGTGCGCCTTCGGGCATCAGCGCCGGGGTCTCGTGCAGGCTTGATGCGGCCAGCACCTCGATGCCGGCCTCTTGCAGCGCGGCGCGGGCCCGCTGCAGCGTGGCTTCACGCGGGCCCAGGTTGCAACCCAGGGCAAGAAGAATCATGGCGGCCGGACCCCGTGCGTCGACGAAAGGTCATTATGGGTTGCTGCCACCGCCGCGCCCGCGTGACGCCAGCAGCAGCAGCGGCCACAGCCACAGGCTGGCGAACCAGCGCAGCACGCGGCCGGCGGACAGCGGCCGCGTCTCGTGCTGCGCCAGCTTGACGAACAGCACGCCGGCGCCCACCACCACGTACAGCAGCAGCACGCCGTAGACGGTCACGCGGGTGCCGTAGTCGCCGCCCAGCGCGTCGCCCACCCAGCGCCCGGCCAGCGCCGCGGCCAGCACCGACAGCAGCAGTGCCAGGCCCACGCCGGCCAGGGCGTGGCGCAGCTTCCACAGGGGATCGTTGTCGCCGGTCATGGGCCGCGACTCTAGGTCAAGGGCGGGTCGCCCCACGCACTGCCCAGCCATCGGTCGAGGTCGAAAGACGGCCAGCCGGTCCGCCCAAGCCCCAAGCCGCTGCATTCAAGGGCGAAAGCCCTTCCTGAGAAAGCACTTTCACTGCCCGTCCCAAGTGCTTCATTTAGAACAATATTTTGCCAACTACACTTGCAAATACGGATGTAAGTGCTTGATTTGATTGATTTTTTGTGGGCCGAAGGCGTTGACCCCCTGGCGCGGCTCCAGTAGAGTGGGGAAAAGTGCACTTTGGTGGGGGTTTGTGTCTTCTTTTGCTTTTCGGGGTGGCCCCGTACTCACTTTGGACGCGAAGGGACGTATCACCGTCCCGGCGCGCCATCGCGAGCTGCTGATGGCCACCGTGAACGGGCAGATGGTGATTGCCAAGAACCCCGACGGCTGCCTGTCGCTGTACCCGCTGCCGGTGTGGGAACAGTTCGAGGCCGCGCTGCGCGAGTTGCCGCTCGAGGCCGAGGGCTGGCGTCGCCTGTACGTGGGCAGCGCCACCGATGTCGAGATCGACAGCGGCTCGCGCGTGCTGGTGCCGCCCGAACTGCGCGCCTGGGCCGGCCTGGAGCGCGAAGTCAAGTTCATGGGCGTGGGCTCGAACTTCGAATTGTGGGACAGCGCCCGCTACGACGCGCGCGAAGCGGCCCTCATCGCCGCCGGCCGGCCCGAGGTGCTGCGCAACCTGGTGATCCGGTGAGCGCGGCGGCCGAACGGCAGCACCGCAGCGTCCTGCTGCCCGAAGCGGTGCAGGCGCTGGTGACGCGGGATGACGGCATCTACGTCGACGGCACCTTCGGCCGCGGCGGCCATGCACGCGCGCTGCTGCAGCGCCTGGGCCCGGCGGGCCGCCTGGTGGCCTTCGACAAGGACCCCGAGGCCGTGGCCGCGGCGGCGCAGATCGTCGACGCGCGCTTCTCCATCTGCCACGCCAGCTTCGGCGACATGGCGCACGAGCTGGCCGCTCTGGGCATCGCGCAGGTGACGGGCGTGCTGCTCGACCTGGGCGTGAGCTCGCCGCAGATCGACAACCCCGAGCGGGGCTTCAGCTTCCGTTTCGATGCACCGCTGGACATGCGCATGGACACCACGCGCGGCGAGACGGCGGCCGAGTTCTTGCAGCGCGCCGATCAGCGCCAGATCGAGGAGGTGATTCGTGAACATGGCGAAGAACGGTTTGCTTTTCAGATTGCAAAGGCGCTTGTCGCTCGCCGCGAAGGCGGGCTTCCCGTTCGAAGCACCGGCGAGCTTGCCGCACTCGTGGCTCGTGCCGTCAAAACCCGCGAGCCGGGCCAGGACCCTGCAACGCGCACGTTTCAAGCTCTTCGGATTCACGTCAACGCCGAGCTTGAAGCGCTGCAACAGGGCCTGAGCGCGGCGCTGGCGCTGCTGGCGCCGCAAGGGCGGCTGGTGGTCATCAGCTTCCATTCGTTGGAAGACCGCATCGTCAAGACCTTCATCGCGCGCGAAAGCCGCGACGAAGTGGACCGCCGCGCCAAGATGGCGCCGCCGCGCGACATGCGCCTGCGCGCCATCGCCCGCATCAAGCCCGGCGCCGAAGAAGTGGCCGCCAACCCGCGCGCGCGCTCGGCGGTGCTGCGCGTGGCCGAACGCACGGCGGTGCTCAGTTGACCAAGCTGAACATGCTGCTGCTGGCGCTGCTGCTGGGTAGCGCGCTGGTGCTGGTGCGCACGGCCTATGAGTCGCGCCGGGTCTTTGCGGAGCTGGACCGCGCGCGCCAGGAGCACGCCCGGCTTGACGCCGAGTTCAAGCGCCTGGACGCCGAGCGCCAGGCCCAGGGCACGCACCTGCGCGTGGAGAAGGTGGCGCGCGAAAAGCTGCAGATGCGCACCGCCACGCCGGCCGTCACGGCCTACGTGTTCGACCCCGCGGCATCGGCGGGGGCTCCGCGATGAATCGCGCATCCCCCACCAGCGTGCGCAGCGTCAACTACGCCACCAGCCCGCTGCTGGCCAGCAAGACGCCGCCCTGGCGCTCGCGCTTCGTCGTGTTCCTGGTCGGCGCTGCCTTCCTGGTGCTGCTGGGCCGCGCCGTGCACCTGCAGATCCTGGCCACGGATTTCTACCAGGCACAGGGCGAAAAGCGCTTCATCCATAAAGAACCGCTGCCGGCCAGCCGCGGCCGCATCCTCGACCGCAACGGGCTGGTGCTGGCCTCCAGCGTGGCCCTGCCCACGGTGCAGGCCGACACCAGGCTGTTTGCCGCCGACGTGCAGCAGCGGCGTGAGCTGGCGCGGCTGCTGCGCCTGTCGGACGCCGAGCTGACCGACCGCCTGGACGGCCCGGCCGTCAACGTGCGCCTGCGTCGCCACGTCGAAGAGCCGGTGTGGCAGCAGGTCAAGGCGCTGGACCTCAAGGGCCTGAGCGAAGTGCGCGAGTACAAGCGCCGCTACCCCGAGGGCGAGGCCGCAGCGCACGTGGTGGGCTTCACCAACATCGACGACATCGGGCAGGAAGGCATAGAACTCGGCTTCCAGAACCGCCTGATCGGCCAGGCCGGCCAACGCACAGTGGTGCGCGACCGCCTGGGCCGCGTGGTGCAGGACGTGGGCGACCAGGCCGACCCGGTGCACGGCAGCGACATCACCCTGGCCATCGATTCCAAGGTGCAGTTCTTCGCCTGGCAGCGCGTGCGCGACGCGGTGCAGCAGCACGGCGCCAAGGCCGGCAGCGTGGTCGTGCTGGACGTGCGCACGGGCGAGGTGCTGGCCCTGGCCAACTACCCCAGCTTCGACCCGGCCAGCCGCAGCAACCTGAGCGGCGGCCAATTGCGCAACCGCGCGCTCACCGACATCTTCGAGCCCGGCTCGACCATGAAGCCCTTCACCGTGGCGCTGGCGCTCGAGAAGGGCATGGTCACGCCCGAGACCTCCATCCAGACGGCGCCCGGCCGCATCACCATCACCGGCTCGACCATCACCGATGCGCACCCGCACGGCGTGCTGAGCGTGGCCCAGGTGATCCAGAAATCCAGCAACGTGGGCACCGTGAAGATGGCCATGCAGCTGCCCGCACGCGAGATGTGGGAGATGTACACCGCCATCGGCCTGGGCCAGAAGCCGCGCATCGACTTCCCCGGCGCCGTGACCGGCCGGCTGCGCCCCTACAAGACCTGGCGCCCCATCGAACAGGCCACCATGAGCTACGGCTACGGCCTGTCGGTGAGCCTGTTCCAGCTGGCGCGCTCCTACACCGTGTTCGCGCGCGACGGCGAACTGATCCCGGCCACCATGCTGCGCCAGGACAGCGCCGAGGCCGTGCCCGGCACGCGCGTGATGTCGCCCAGGACGGCGCAGCAGGTGCGCGAGATGCTGCGCATGGCCGCCGGCGCCGGCGGCACGGCGCCCAAGGCGCAGGCCATCGGCTATTCGGTGGGCGGCAAGACCGGAACCGCGCGCAAGCAGGAAGGTCGCAGCTACACCAACCGCTACCGCGCCTGGTTCGTGGGCCTGGCGCCGGTGAGCGACCCGCGCATCGTGGTGGCGGTGATGGTGGACGAACCCGGCAAGGGCGTGTACTACGGCGGCGAAGTGGCCGCGCCGGTGTTCAGCCAGGTGGTGCAGCAGACGCTGCGCATGATGAACGTGGCGCCCGACATCGATGTCAAGGCGCAGATCAGCGCCAAGCCCGTGGTCGCCGAAACCGAGAGCTTCTAGCGCATGGCCACCCTGCTGTCATCCGCCACCGATGCCGTGCAATGGCTGCGCGCACGCGGCGTGGCGCGCCTGCGCACCGACAGCCGCGCCGTGCAGCCGGGCGACGCCTTCATCGCCTGGCCCGGCCACGCGCAGGACGGTCGCGCCTTCGTGCCGGCGGCGCTGGCAGCGGGCGCGGCGGCCTGCCTGGTGGAGGCCGATGGCATCGAGGCCTTCGCGCTCGGCGACGAACGCGTGGCTGCAGTGCAAGGGCTCAAGGCCGCCAGCGGCGCGCTGGCCGCGGCCTGGTTCGGCCAGCCGGGCGCAGCGCTGGACATCGTGGCCGTGACCGGCACCAACGGCAAGACCAGCAGCGCCTGGTGGACGGCGCAGGCGCTCACGCACCTGGGTCGGCGCTGCGGCGTCATCGGCACGCTGGGGGTGGGAGAACCCGGCGCCCTGCAGTCCACCGGCCTGACCACGCCCGACCCGGTGACGCTGCACGAGACGCTGCGCGGCTTTGCCGACCAGGGATTTGCCGCCTGCGCACTGGAAGCCTCGTCCATCGGCCTGGTGGAGCAGCGCCTGGCGGCCTGCCCCATCACGGTGGCGGTGTTCACCAACTTCACCCGCGACCACCTCGACTTCCACGGCAGCATGGACGCCTACTGGGCCGCCAAGCGCGCGCTGTTCAGCTGGCCGGGGCTGCGCGCAGCGGTGATCAACATCGACGACCCCCAGGGCGCAAGGCTCGCGCAAGAACTGGCCGGCAGCGGGCTGGACCTGTGGACCGTGTCGCGCCTGGGCGCGGCGCGCCTGTCCGCACAGGCCTTGCGTTATGCCGACGGCGACCTGCAGTTCGAGGTGCTGGAGGCCGCGCAGCGCGTGTCGGTGTGCACGCCGCTGGTGGGCGACTACAACGCCAGCAACCTGCTGGGCGTGCTGGGCGCCCTGCGCGCGCTGGGCCTGCCGCTGGCCGATGCCGCCGCCGCGCTGACTGCACTGACGCCGGTGCCCGGCCGCCTGCAGCGCGTGGCCGGGCGCGACATCGACGTGGTGGTCGACTACGCCCACACCCCCGACGCGCTGGAGAAAGTGCTGCAGGCGCTGCGCCCGTTGGCCGCGGCGCGCGGCGGCCGGCTGTGGTGCGTGTTCGGCTGCGGCGGCAACCGCGACGCCACCAAGCGCCCGCTGATGGGCGCCATCGCCAAGCGCGACGCCGACCGCGTGGTGCTGACCAGCGACAACCCGCGCGACGAGGTGCCCAGCCTCATCCTGGCGCAGATCCTGGCCGGCGTGACCGGCCACGACGAGGTCCACGTGATCGAGGACCGCCGCGCCGCCATCCGCCTGGCCGTGCAGGGCGCCGCGCCCGGCGACGTGGTGCTGCTGGCCGGCAAGGGCCACGAGCCGTATCAGGAGATCGCGGGCGTCAAGCGCCCGTTCTCAGACGCCGACGAGGCCGCGGCCGCGCTGCGCGAGCGCGAAGGGGCTGCCGCATGATGCTGAACCTGGCCCAGGCGCAGGCACTGATCCCCGGCAGCGTGCTGGTGGGCGACGGCGCCATTGCCATAGCCCGCGTGCACAGCGACACGCGCACGCTGCGCGCCGGCGACCTGTTCGTGGCGCTGCGCGGCGAGCGCTTCGACGGCAACGACTTCCTGGCCCAGGCCCAGGCGGCCGGCGCCGTGGCCGCGCTGGCCGAGCGCGGGCTGTCACCCGCCCTGCCCGGCCTTCAAGTGCCCGACGCGTTGGCGGCGCTGCAGCAACTGGCCGGCGCCTGGCGCGCGCGCTTCACTTTGCCGCTGATCGCCGTGACCGGCAGCAACGGCAAGACCACGGTGACGCAGATGCTGGCGTCCATCCTGCGCGCCTGGCAAGGCGATGCCGCGCTGGCCACGGCCGGCAACCTCAACAACCACATCGGCGTGCCGCTGACGCTGCTGCGCCTCCACAAAGGCCACCGCGCCGCGGTGGTGGAACTGGGCATGAACCACGTGGGCGAGATCGCGCTGCTGGCCGCCATGGCCGCGCCCACCGTGGCGCTGGTCAACAACGCGCAGCGCGAGCACCAGGAGTTCATGGCCAGCGTGGAAGCCGTGGCGCGCGAGAACGGCAGCGTGATCGAAGCCCTGGGCACCGACGGCACAGCCGTGTTCCCGGCCGGCGATGCGCACACTGCGCTGTGGCAGGCCGCAGCGGGCCCGCGCCGCGTGCTGCGCTTTGCACTGGGTGACGCCGCCGCCGAGGCTGCCGACGCCGAAGTTCGCGGCCAGGCCGAGTGGCAGGCCGACGCCGCGCGCTGGGCGCTGCAGCTGCACACCCCCGCCGGCCGCCTGGACACCACGTTGGCGCAGCCGGGCCGGCACAACGCGCTCAACGCCTGTGCCGCGGCCGCCTGCGCGCTGGCCGCG
>JALHPY010000094.1 GCA_022842305.1 Rubrivivax sp. | reverse complement strand
GTGCCCGCCTGGGCTGGCATCATTGCCGCCTTTGTCGAAACCACCGAAAGGAAACCCGCATGACGACCACGCCCTCGGGCCTGCAGTACGAAGACACCGTTCCCGGCACCGGCGCCGAAGCCAAGCCCGGCCAGCGCGTGCGCGTGCACTACACCGGATGGCTGTACGACCCCACGGCCGCCAACTCGCGCGGCAAGAAGTTCGACAGCAGCAAGGACCGCGGCCAGCCCTTCAGCTTCGGCCTGGGCGGCGGCGAAGTGATCGGCGGCTGGGACGAGGGCGTGGCCGGCATGAAGGTCGGTGGCACGCGCGTGCTCACCATCCCGCCCGAACTGGGCTATGGCGCACGCGGCGCGGGCGGGGTGATCCCGCCCAACGCCACGCTGGTGTTCGAGGTCGACCTGGTGGCGGTCTAGGCCGCGATCACAGGTTCAGACCACGCGCGGGCCGGTCTTCTTCGAGAAGGTCTTGCCCGCAGGCTTGAAGGGCTTGGCGCCGAAGGGGCGCGGGCCGAAGGGCTTGCTCGGACGGCCGCCCGGCGCCGCGGGGCGCGCCATCGGCTTGGGTTCGACACGCTTGGGCTCAAGCCCGACGATGGTGGCCGCCGGGATGCGCTGCGTGGTGTAGCGCTGGATGCGCTGGATCATGCCGGTGTCGCGGCGTTCGGCCAGCGTCACCGCCAGGCCGGCGCGGCCGGCGCGGCCGGTGCGGCCGATGCGGTGGACGTAGTCTTCTTCCTTCATCGGCAGGCCGAAGTTGATCACGTGGCTGATGCTGGGCACGTCCAGGCCGCGCGCGGCCACGTCGGTGGCCACCAGGATCTTGAGCTGCTTGCTGCGCAGGCCTTGCAGCACGCGCGTGCGCCGGCCCTGCGGGTGGCCGCCGTGCAGGCTGGCCACGTGGTGACCCATGTCGGCCAGGCGGTCGGCCAGCCAGTCGGCGTCGCGCTGGGTGCTGGTGAAGACCACCGCCTGCTCCATGTCGCGCTCGGTCAGGATGCTGTCGAGCAGCGCGTTCTTGTGCGCAAAGTCGTCGGCCCAATGCAGGCGCTGCTCGATGTCGGCGTGCGCTTCGGTGTGCGACGAGATGTCGATGCGCTGCGGGTCGCGCAGCAGCTGCTCGGCCAGGCGGCCGACGAAGCCGGCGAAGGTGGCGCTGAACATCAGCGTCTGGCGCGTGGCGGGCGTGGCCGCGGCGATGTGCTGGATGGGCTCGATGAAGCCCATGTCGAGCATGCGGTCGGCTTCGTCCAGCACCAGGATCTCGATGTTGCCCAGCAGCGCCTTGCCCGACTCCATGTGGTCGATCAGGCGGCCGGGGGTGGCGATCAGCACGTCCAGCGGGCCGCGCAGCGCCTTGAGCTGGGCGCCGTAGGGCACGCCGCCCACGACCGTGGCCACGCGCAGGTTGGGCACGTGGCGGCCGTAGTCCACCGTGGCCTTGGCCACCTGCATGGCCAGTTCACGAGTGGGCGTGAGCACCAGCACGCGCGGGCCGCTGGCGGCCGGGCGCACCTGGCGGCCGAAATTGCTGCCGTGTTCCTTGGGATCCTTGGCTGAGGCAGCGCGCTGCGCTTCGCGTGAGGCCAGCACGCGCATCAGCGCCGGCAGCACGAAGCTGGCGGTCTTGCCGCTGCCGGTGCTGCTGCTGACCATCAGGTCGGCGCCGCCCATGGCGGCGGGGATGGCGCGCAGTTGCACCTCGGTGGCTTGGGTGTAGCCGGCGTCGGCCACGGCACGCGTCAGGTTGGTGTGCAGGCTCAGGTCTTCGAAACTCATCGTCGTTCTCTCTCGCATCACGGCGCGCACAGGCGCACCGGCGGCGCTGCTTGGGCAGCCACCGACTGGTGAAGTCGCATCAATACGCAGGCCGCACCAGCAGAACGCTCGGGGCGGAAGTCGGATCATGGCGACGGCATCGCCGCCGACCCGAAAAATGCGGCTTCGTGAGGCGAAGCGGCGAAGGTCGAAGGGGATGAACGATTGGCCTCAAGGTGCAGGCCAGCCTTCGATTCTATGACACTTCGGGTTTGCGACGAGAACTTTGTTGCACGCGGTGCTGCAGCGCGCCCCACACGGGCTGCAATTTGCCCGGCAGGTCGGGCAGGCTGCCGAGGTCGACGCGGCTTTCCTCGGGCGAATGGAAGTCGCTGCCGCGCGAGGCCAGCAGGCCGAATTCGAGCGCCGTGCCGGCGTAGCGCTGCTGCTCGGCCGCGCTGTGGCTGCCCGTCATCACCTCGACGCCGCGGCCGCCGTGGGCCGTGAACTCGGTGAAGAGCGCGTACTCGGCCGTGGGCGAGAAGCGGTAGCGCGCCGGGTGCGCGATCACCGCCTCGCCGCCGGCCTGGCGGATCCAGCGCACGGCGTCGCCCAGGCGCGCCCAGCGGTGCTCCACGTAGCCCGGCTTGCCCTGCGTCAGGTACCGGCGAAACACCGCGTAGGTGTCTTCGCAGACGCCGGTCTCGACCAGGTAACGCGCAAAGTGGGTGCGCGAAATCAGGGCGGGGTTGCCCACGTAGCGCAGGGCGCCTTCGAAGGAGCCTTCGATGCCCACCGCGGCCAGACCCGCGGCCATCTGCTGCGCGCGTTCGCGCCGGCCGCTGCGCGTGGCGGCCAGGCCGGCCTGCAGGCCGGCGTCGTCAGGGTCCACGCCCAGGCCGATGATGTGCACGGTCTCGCCGGCAAAGCTGACCGAGATCTCGGTGCCGGCCAGGTAGGGCAGGCCCAGCGCCAGGGCCGCGTCGCGCGCCCGGTGCTGGCCGCCGAGTTCGTCGTGGTCGGTCAGCGACCACAGTTCCACGCCCTTGTCGAAGGCGCGCTGCGCCAGGGCTTCGGGGGTCAGCGTGCCGTCGGAGACGTTGGAATGCGAATGCAGGTCGGCGTTGAGTAGGTGCACTGCAGCATTTTAGGCGGTGCTACCTTTCCAGGCGCAGTGTGTGGGCACAGCGCGCGGCCAGCGCCGGATCGTGCGTGACCACCACGAAGGCCGTGCCGCGCTCGCGCGCCAGGCCCAGCATCAGCTCGAACACGGTCTCGGCGGTGCTGCGGTCGAGGTTGCCGGTAGGCTCGTCGGCCAGCACGCAGGCCGGTTCACTGACCAGCGCGCGCGCGATGGCCACGCGCTGGCGCTCGCCGCCCGACAGCTGCGCCGGGTGGTGGGAAACGCGCCCCGCCAGCCCCACCCGCGCCAGCATGGCCTGGGCCTGCGCGCGCGCCGCCACCGTGCCCATGCGGCGGATGCGCAGCGGCATGGCCACGTTGTCCAGCGCGCTGAACTCGGGCAGCAGGTGGTGGAACTGGTAGACGAAGCCCAGGTGGCGGTTGCGCCAGGCGCCTTGCTCGGTTGCGCCCAGCGTGGCCAGGTCGCGGCCCATCAGCTCGACGCGGCCCGAGGTCGGCGCGTCCAGCCCGCCCAGCAGGTGCAGCAGCGTGCTCTTGCCGGCGCCCGAAGGCCCCACCACGGCCAGCGTGTCGCCGCGCTGCACAGCCAGGTTGACACCGCGCAGCACGCTCACGTCCAGCGCCTGGTCGCCGCGGCCCTCGACATAGCGCTTGTGCAGGTCGTGCGCGGCCAGGACGGCGTCACTCATAGCGCAGCGCCTCGGCCGGGTTGACGCGGCTGGCGCGCCAGCTGGGGTAGAGGGTTGCGAAGAAGGCCAGCAGCATCGAGATCACGACGATGGGCACGATGTCCGCGGCCATCGGCTCGCTGGGCATGCGCGTGATGACGTAGATGCTGCCCGGCAGAAAGGCCACGCCCAGCACGCGCTCGATGGCCGGCACGATGACGTCCACGTTGAAGGCCACCAGCAGGCCCAGGGCGCAGCCGGCCAGCGTGCCGATCACGCCCGAGGTCGAGCCCTGCACCATGAAGATGCCCATGATCGAGCGCGGGCTGGCGCCCAGGGTGCGCAGGATGGCGATGTCGGCCTGCTTGTCGGTGACCGTCATCACCAGCGTGCTGACCAGGTTGAAGGCGGCCACGGCGACGATCAGCGTCAGGATGATGGCCATCAGCCGCTTCTCGACCTGCACCGCCTCGAACCAGTTGCGGTTGGTGCGTGTCCAGTCGCGCACGCGCACCTCGGGCCCCAGGCTCATCTGCAGGTCCTGGCCGGCGGCGCGCGCCTGGTGTACGTCGGCCAGGCGCAGTTGCACGCCGGTGGGGCCCTCCACGCGGAACAGCTTGGCCGCGTCCTCGATGTGGATCAGCGCCAGGGCGCTGTCGTATTCGTAATGCCCAGCCTCGAACACCCCGGCCAGCGTGAACTGCTTCAGGCGCGGCACCACGCCCGCGGGCGTGACCTGGCCCGAGGGCGAAACCACCGTCACCTTGTCGCCGACGCGTGCGCCCAGCAGCCGCGCCAGCTCCACGCCCAGCACGATGTTCCATTCGCCCGGCCGCAACTGCGCCAGCAGCGGCGCCTGCGTGCGCGCCAGCTCGGTGACCTGGCCCTCGTCGGCCGGGCTGATGCCGCGCACCACGGCGCCGCGCAGCTCGTCGCCGCGGCCCACCAGCGCCTGCGACGCCACGAAGGGCGCCACGCCCTGCACGCGCGGGTCGCGCCGCACGGCGGCGGCGGTGGCCTGCCAGTCGGGCAGGGCGGCGCCATTGACGTCGAAGACCTCGACGTGCGCGATCACGCTGAGCATGCGGTCGCGCACCTCCTTCTGGAAGCCGTTCATCACGCTCAGCACGATGATGAGCGCGGCCACGCCCAGCGCGATGCCCAGCATCGACACGCCGCTGATGAAAGAGATGAAGCCGTTGCGCCGGCCGGCGCGGCCTGCACGCGTGTAGCGCCAGCCGATGTGCCACTCGTAGGGCAAGTCCATGGGGCCGATGCTAGCCGCTGGCGCCATGGCCCCGCCCGGGCGGCCCGGATAATGGCCGGATGCACCTGCTGATCCCGTTTGCCGCGCCCTTGTCAGAGGCCGGCCGTGCCGCCGCCGCGGCGCTGGTGCTGCCGCGCCTGCAGGCGCTGCTGGGAAGGCTGACGCTGCAGCACCGCGACGAAGGCCATGAGCTGAGCCTGAGCCCGCCGCACGAACGCGCACTGGCCGCGGCTCTGGGCTGGAGCGGGGCCGCTGGCTGCCTGCCCTGGGCGGCGCGGCTGGCGCAGGCCGATGGCATCGCCACAGATGATTTGGCCTGGGGCCTGGTCACACCCGCGCACTGGCACCTGGGCACCGAGCAGGTCAGCCTGGGCGACCCGGCGCAGCTGCTGCTGGACGAGGCCGGCTCGCGCGAGCTGTTCGACGCCGTGCGTGAACTCTTCACCAGCGAGGGCTTTGCCATGCACTACGGCGCGCCGCTGCGCTGGTATCTGGCGCACGAAAGCCTGGCGGCGCTGCCCTGCGCATCACCCGACCGCGTGATCGGACGCAACGTCGACGCCTGGCTGGGCGCTGACCCGCTGGCGCGCCGCGTGCGCCGCCTGCAGGCCGAGGCGCAGATGCTGCTGTACACGCACGCCGCCAACGATCGCCGCACGGCGCGCGGGCTGCTGCCGGTCAACTCGTTCTGGCTCAGCGGCTGCGGTGTGGCCCAGCCCGAGGCGCAGCCCGTACCGCGCGTCGACGAGCGCCTGCGCACCCATGCCCTGGCCGAAGACTGGGCCGCCTGGACCAAGGCCTGGGAGACACTGGACGAAGGCCCCATCGCCGAGGCCCTGACGGCGGCGCAGGCCGGCACGCCGCTGACGCTGACGTTGTGCGGCGAGTGCAGCGCCGCCACCTATACCGTGGCGCGTCGCGGCCTGCTGCAAGGCCTGCGCGCGGCCTTCACGCGCGTGCCGCTGCGGCCCTTGCTGGAGTCACTGTGAGCAACTCGCCGCGCGATCCTTCGCAGCCCCACCTGCATGAGCGCCCGGTGCCACCGCGTATCAGCTTCGCGCTGGAGCAGGCCGGCGTTCACCCCTTGCTGGCGCGTCTGCTGGCTGCGCGCGGCGTGCGCGCCGCCGACGAGCTGGACGACAGCCTGGCGCGCCTGCTGCCGCCCGACAGCCTGGCCGGCAGCGCCCAGGCCGGCGCCCTGCTGGCCGACGCCGTGCAGCAACGCCTGCGCGTCTGCGTGGTGGCCGACTACGACTGCGACGGCGCAACCGCCTGCGCCGTGGCCTTGCGCGGCCTGGCCTTGCTGGGCGCGGCGGCCGACACGCTGCACTACGTGGTGCCCGACCGCGCGGTGCACGGCTACGGGCTGACGCCGGCCATCGTCGATCTGGCGCGGGCCACGCGGCCCGACTTGCTGGTGACGGTGGACAACGGCATCGCCAGCCACGCCGGCGTGGCCGCGGCGCGCGCCGCGGGGATGCGCGTGCTGATCACCGATCACCACCTGCCGGCGCTGGTGGACGGCGTGGTGTCGCTGCCCGCGGCCGACGTCATCGTCAACCCCAACCAGCCGTGCTGCGGTTTCGAGAGCAAGGCGCTGGCAGGCGTGGGCGTGATGTTCTACGTGCTGCTGGCGGCGCGCGCCGAACTGCGCCGCCGCGGCGCCTTCGATGCGGCGGCGCAGCCCCGCCTGGACACCCTGCTGGACTTGGTAGCGCTGGGCACGGTGGCCGACGTGGTGAAGCTCGACGCCAACAACCGGCGCCTGGTGGCGCAAGGCCTCAAGCGCGTGCGCAGCGGGCGCATGCAGCCCGGGCTGGCAGCGCTGTTCCGGGCAGCAGGGCGCGACCCGGCCCGCGCCGCGGCCTTCGACTTCGGCTTCGCCCTGGGCCCGCGCATCAACGCTGCCGGCCGCCTGGCCGACATGACGCTGGGCATCGAATGCCTGCGCACCGACGACCCCGGCCGCGCTTCTGAGCTGGCCACGCAGCTGGACGCCATCAACCGCGAGCGGCGCGAAGTCGAGGCCGGCATGCGCGAGCGCGCCGAAGCTGCGCTGGAAGGCCTGATGCCCGACAGCGAGCAGGCACCACCAGCGGTGGCGCTCTTCGACGAAAGCTTCCACGAGGGCGTGGTCGGCATCGTCGCCGGGCGCGTGAAGGACCGGCTGCATCGCCCCACCTTCGTCTTCGCGCGCGGCGCCGATGGCCGGCTCAAGGGTTCGGGCCGCTCCATCCCGGGCTTCCATCTGCGCGACGCGCTGGACCTGATGGCCAAGCGCCATCCGGGCCTGCTGCTGCGCTTTGGCGGCCATGCGATGGCGGCAGGATGCACCCTGGGCGAGCCGGGCCTGGAATGCTTCGACGAAGCCTTGCGCCGTGTGGCCAGCGAATGGCTGGACGCGGCCACGCTGACGCGCACGCTGCGCACCGACGGCCCGCTGGCCGTGGAGTGGTTCAACGCCGAGACCGTGGCGCTGCTGGACGCGCAGGTCTGGGGTCAGGGCTTCGAGGCGCCGTTGTTCTGCGACGAGGTGCAGGTGCTGCAGCAGCGCCTGGTGGGCGACAAGCACCTCAAGCTGCGCCTGCGCCACGCCGGGCATGAGCGCGACGCCATCTGGTTCGGCCATGTCGAGCCGCTGCCCGCCAGCACCCGCCTGGCCTTCCGCGTGAGCCTGGACGAGTGGAACGGGCGTCAGCGCGTCCAGATGGTGGTCGAGGCCGCTGGCTGAAGCCTGGTGCGCCGCTGCGCCCGCTCAGGGCAGGCGCATGTAGACCAGCGTGACCTCGTTGCGGTCGGTGGGCCTCCGGACCTCAGCCGTGCGCTGCCAGCCGGGTGGATCAGCCGGCAGGGCGCGCGGGCGCGCCACGCGCAGCAGCACGGTGCAAGGGCCGGTTTCGGCGTCGGGCCGGGCGTCCACGCGCCAACGGCCGAAGTGCTCGAGCGCGGCCACGGTGGACATGGCCAGGCCGGGTGCGGCGATGCAGGCACCGGGCGGTACCTGCGCGGCCAGGCGCTGCACGAAGGGCCGCGGGCTGCGCCAGTAGTCCAGCAGCGGCAGCCACAGCGTCATCAGCAGCAGCCAGCACAGCGCCACGCCGCCGGCGGGCAGCACCAGGCTCTTCCACAATGCCTCGCGGTGGCGGCCGGTGCGCCAGCGCAGCAGCCAGATCCAGGCCGCCGTGCCCAGCAACGCCAGCAGCAGTTCGGGCAGCGAGAAGGGCTGCTCGAAGCCCGGCGCCAGGCGCAGCACGTTGATGGCCGGCTGCGCCGGCACGCCGGTCTGCAGCGAGGTGTAGATGACCCAGATGGTGATGGCGCACAGGCTGAAGAAGCACATCGAGAACCAGTCGATGGCCGCCGTGGTGCCGCGCTTGAGCGTGGGCAGGGCAAAGGCGGCGAGCACGGCAAAGCCGGGCAGGGCCAGCATCAGCGCACGGTCGGAGCCGCCCATGGCGAGGTTGGCCAGGCCGCCCGCGCCGGCCAGCACCAGCGGCACCGACAAGTGGCGGTAGGACAGCTGGCGGCGCCAGCGCCACAGCGTCCACAGCGCCAGCGGCCACGCCGGCCACAGGAACCACAGCCATTGCCGCGCCACGCCGGCGCCATCGACGCGCGACCAGTCGGCCACGCGCCAGTGCCAGGTGCCCAGCACCCAGCCCAGGGCGGCGGCGGCGGCCACCCCGGCCACCACCCACCAGGCAAAGGCGCGCACCTGCGGCAGGCGCGAGGCGAAACACACGCCGGCCCCGGCCACGCCGGCTGCCAACGCGATGGCCGGCGCGCCGCTGCCGGCCAGCAAGGGCAGGGCGGCCACCACCGCCAGGCGCGCGCGCCCGGTGTGCGAGGGTGCGGCGGCCAGGCCGTACAGCAGCAGGCTGGCGGCGAACAGCTGCGCCAGCTCGGGCGTGGTCTCATGGCCCAGCTGCAGCAGGCCCAGCGTGGCCATCAGCGCCAGGATGGCGCCGTCGGCGATGGCCCGCGCATAGTCCACGGGCGGGGCCTCGCCGCCGAAGGCAAAGGGCACGGGCTGCGCCGCTTCGGTCAGCGCCAGATGGAAGGTGGTGTACCAGACCAGCGCCAGCGTCAGCGCCAACAGCAGCACGAAGGGCAGGCGCGCGGCCAGTTCGGGCGCCATCCAGCCCGAGCCGGCCGAGATGAAGACGGCGCCCAGCCAGTGCGGCAGCAGCGCGTTGTCGGCCGGCATGCCGCCCAGCGTGGGCGCCAGCCAGGACGTTCGACCCTGCGCGATGGCCACCATCTGGCCGAAGGCGGCGAGGTCGGCGTTGCGCCACGGGTCGCGCCCGAACAGCCCCGGCAGCAGGTAGGCGGCGCACAGCAGCAGCAGCGGCAGCCGCGGCAGGCGGCGCGCGCTGCGCTCGGTGACGAGGGCGGGCTTGGGACGGGTGCTCACGTGTCGATGATGGCGCAGCCGATAAACGACAAAGGCAGCCGAAGCTGCCTTTGCATGCGCTGGCGCAGCGACCCTTACTTCTTGAGGCCGACGCGGGCGAACTTGTTGCGGAACTTCTCGACGCGGCCGCCCAGGTTGTCCACGCTCTTCTGCGTGCCGGTGTAGAACGGATGCGTCTCGCTCGTGGTCTCGAGCTTGATGAGCGGCAGCTCGCGGCCGTCTTCCAGCTTGATGGATTCCTTGGTCGTGGCGCAGGAGCGCGTCACGAACTTGAAGCCGTTGGACAGGTCCTGAAAGCAGACCTCGCGGTAACTGGGGTGGATGCCGTTCTTCATGCAAAAGCCTCTGCGGAGTTGGGAGCCACGCCGCCCTGGTTGATGGTGGGCGTGCGCACTTTCCTGGTTGTGCGGAAAACCCGGCATTCTATACCGGGGTGGTGAGCCGGAATATTGAGCCGGGTACAGCGCATCTGCGGCGGACTAACCGCCGCGGCGCATCATGTCGAAGAAGTCGAAGTTGTTCTTCGTCGCCTTCATCTTCTCGAGGATGAACTCCATCGCCTCGATCTCGTCCATGGGATAGAGCAGCTTGCGCAGGATCCAGCTCTTCTGCAGGATCTCGGGCTTGAGCAGCAGTTCCTCGCGGCGCGTGCCGCTCTTGTTGATCAGAATGGACGGGTAGACGCGCTTTTCGGCCATGCGGCGGTCGAGGTGGATCTCGCAGTTGCCGGTGCCCTTGAACTCTTCGTAGATCACCTCGTCCATCTTGGAGCCGGTGTCCACCAGCGCGGTGCCGATGATGGTGAGCGTGCCGCCCTCTTCGGTGTTGCGCGCGGCGCCGAAGAAGCGCTTGGGGCGTTGCAGCGCGTTGGCGTCCACGCCGCCGGTGAGCACCTTGCCGCTGCTGGGCAGCACGTTGTTGTAGGCACGTGCCAGCCGGGTGATGCTGTCGAGCAGGATGACCACGTCCTTCTTCAGCTCGACCAGGCGCTTGGCGCGCTCGATCACCATTTCGGCCACCTGCACGTGGCGCGCCGCGGGCTCGTCGAAGGTGGAGCTGATGACCTCGCCGCGCACCGTGCGCAGCATCTCGGTCACTTCTTCAGGTCGTTCGTCGACCAGCAGCACGATCAGATGGATCTCGGGGTGATTGGCCACCAGCGCATGCGCGATGTGCTGCATCATGACCGTCTTGCCGGTCTTGGGCTGGGCCACCAGCAGCGCGCGCTGGCCTTTGCCGATGGGCGCCACCAGGTCGATGATGCGGCTGGTGATGTTCTCTTCGGCCTTGATGTCGCGTTCGAGCTTGAACTGCTGCGTCGGGAACAGCGGCGTCAGGTTCTCGAACATGATCTTGTGCTTGCTCTCCTCGGGCGTGAGGCCGTTCACGCGGTCGACCTTGACCAGCGCGAAGTAGCGTTCGCCGTCCTTGGGCACGCGCACCTCGCCCTCGACCATGTCGCCGGTGTGCAGGTTGAAGCGGCGGATCTGGCTGGGCGACAGGTAGATGTCGTCCGTGGACGCCATGTAGCTGGCCTCGATGCTGCGCAGGAAGCCGAAGCCGTCGGGCAGGACCTCGAGCACGCCGTCGCCGAAGACCTGCTCGCCGGCCTTGGCGCGCTTCTTCATGATGGCGAACATCAGCTCCTGCTTGCGCAGGCGGGCGACGTTCTCGATCTCCAGCGCCTCGCCCATCGTGATGAGGGCGGCGATGGGCAGGGCCTTGAGTTCGGAAAGATGCATGCAGGCACCCTTTGACAGATGCGAAGCGCCTCGCATGCTGGTGCACGCGGGCCTGTCTTCAGGGACAGGCGGGACGCAGGTGGATTGGCGCCGGAGCCACGCTTGTTGCCGTCAGGAGCCGGCCTGTTTGTGACAGGCGCTGGCGAGGTCGGTGCGTGGTGGCGGGTCAGGCGGTGGCCGCTCTTGGCAGCCACCGTTGACGAAGATTATAGATGACCGTCGAGGAAAGCAGTGAGCTGAGCCTTGGACAGCGCGCCCACCTTGGTGGCGGCGAGCTCGCCGCCCTTGAACAGCATCAGCGTCGGTATGCCGCGGATGCCGAATTTTTCGGGCACGGCGCGGTTTTCGTCGACGTTCATCTTGGCGATCTGCAGGCGGCCGTCGTAGTCCTTGGACACCTCGTCCAGGATGGGGGCGATCATCTTGCAGGGGCCACACCATTCGGCCCAGTAGTCCACCAGCACCGGTTTGTCGGACTTCAGGACGTCGGTGCCGAACGAATCGTCGGTGACGTGCTTGATCAATTCGCTGCTCATTGTTTGCTCTCCACGTGCCGGGTTGCACGTTCATTGCTTCAGGCCGTCGAATTCTGACATAAAGGCCTTGCGCGACCGTGCGCCAGCGCTCGCATTGCAGCAATGGCGGCGATAGCGCAAATCTGCTTGCCGGCAGGTCATGGCAACGAACTGCCGGCGGATTCGCCGCTTGATCGGCGCATCGTGCCTGTGAGCTTGGGTTGCAATCGTCTTCATGTCCGCCCCTGCCACTGGCACTGCTGCGCCCGCTCCCGCCAGCCCCGTGCGCTGGTTCGGGCGGCGCCAGTTGTTGCGTCTGCTGGGCAAGAGCGACCGCACCATGTCCTGGCTGGTGATCGAGCCACGCTCGGGCCAGGAACTGATGCTGGTGCTGCCGCGCGTTCAACCGCCCGACGCCGCCGCGCTCGAGCGCTGGCAGCAGATGGCGCGCCAGGCCTCGCGCCTGAGCCACCCCAACCTGGCCGCGGTGGTCGAAGTCGGCGTGCAGGACGGCTGGCCCTTCATCGCCTACGACCCGATGAGCGACGTCACGCTGGCCGACCGCCTGACCAGCCAGGGACTGCCGGGCACCGAGGTCGCGGCGCTGGGCCGCCTGCTGTTGCAGGGCCTGGCCTTTGCCCACGATGCCGGTGTTGCCCATCACGACCTGCAGCCCTACATGCTGCTGCTGAGCGACGTCGGCGGGTTGCGCCTGGCCGGCCTGGCCGTGGCCGCCGAGATGGCCGCGCGCGCGGCTGCCCAACCCGCCCCGACCGCGGTGGAAGCGGCGGGCCGACGCCTGCAGCGCGACGCCGCCCAGCGCGACGTCATCGGCGCCGGCGTGCTGATGCACATGATGATCAGCGGCCACGGCGCCATCGAAGAGCGCGACGTCGGCCGCGTGGTGCAGCGCCTGCCGCCGCAGGGGCGCGAGATCGTGCGCCTGCCCTGGACCACGGCCCACCCGGTGGCCGAGCCGCTGCGCGCCATCGTCAACCGATCCACCGATCGCCAGGAACGTCAGCGTTATCACAACGCGCGCACGCTGGCCCGTGCACTGGACGGCTGGCTGCAGACCGAATCGGGCGCCGGCGGCAGTGCCTTGGTGCTGCTGGCCGATCGCCTGCGCAGCGCGGGCGTGCTGCCGGCCCTGCCCGGGTCGGCGTCGCGCATCGCGCGCCTGGCGCAGATGGAGCGCGAACGCACCAACGAGTTGGCCGAGCTGGTGCTGGAAGACCTGGCCCTGTCCTTCGAGATGCTGCGCCTGGTCAACTCGGCGCAGGTGCGCGGCGCCCAGGTCTCGGGCAGCGGGCCGGTGCTCACGTTGCGCCGCGCCATCGCCATGCTCGGCCTGGAGGGCGTGCGCCGCGCGGCGACAGCGCTGCGTGACTGGCCCGGGCCCTTGTCGGAAAGCGGCGCGCTCGAGCTCGAAAAGTTGATCGATCGCGTCAAACGCGCCGGCCGCCTGGCGTTGGCGCTGCGGCCGCGCGGCTACGACGCCGAAGTCGTCTACCTGGTGACGCTGCTGCAGAGTCTGGGGCACCTGGTCGTGCACTACCACTTTGCCGACGAAGCGCAGCAGATCCACCGCCTCATGCTGCCCGCCCCGCCGCAGCGCGAGGGTGAGCCCGAGGAGCCGGGCATGAGCGAAGAGAGCGCTGCCTACGCCGTGCTGGGCATCGACATCGAATCGCTGGGCGCTGCCGTGGCGCGCCACTGGGGGCTGGACGACAGCGTGCTGACGCTGATCCGGCGCCTGCCGCCCGCTGTGCCGGTGCGCAGCGTCGAGGGCGACGACGAGATGCTGCGCGCCGTGGCCAGCTGTGCCAACGAGGCCATCGACGCGCTGGCGCTGCCGCCGCAGCGCGTGTTGCCGGCGCTGCAGCGCGTGGCGCAGCGCTACGGACGCGCGCTGGAGATCGGCATGCGCGACCTTCAGGCTGCGCTGCAGGGCAAGGAGCCCCAGCACCTGGGGCTGACGGTACACGCGCCGCTGGATGAACTGCCCGAAGCCGCGGTGCGTGACCGGGGCGCGCTGGCTTGAAGAAGGCCACCGTCGTGCTGCGCCGGCTGGGCCGCTTCGAGCTGCTGCGCGAACTCGGCCGCGGCGCCCAGGCCACGGTTTGGCTGGCGCACGACCCGCGCCTGGACCGTGAGGTCGCGCTCAAGCTGCTGGACCCGAGCGCCGACGCGCAGGCGGTGAGCCAGTGGCTGGACGAGGCGCGCGCCGTCAGCCGCCTCAACCACCCCCACATCGTGCCGGTGTTCGAGGCCGACGAGCACCAGGGGCAGACCTACCTGGTGTTCGAGTTCGTCGAGGGGCCGACCCTGGCCGACGCGCGGCGCAAGCAGCCGGTGATGGCGCCGCGCGAAGCGGTGACGCTGCTGCTGGGCGTGCTCGACGCGCTGGCGGTGGCGCACGAGCGCGGCATCGTCCACCGCGACCTCAAGCCGTCGAACATCCTGCTGGGCCTGGACGGCCGTGCGCGGGTGATGGATTTCGGCATCGCCGCGCGCACCAACCAGGCCGATGGCCGCATCGTCGGGACACCCGGCTACATGTCGCCCGAGGCGGCGCGTGGCCAGGCCCCGGTGCCCGCGATGGACGTCTTCTCGGCCGGCGTGCTGCTGGGCGAACTGCTCTCGGGCGGCCCGCTGCTGCGCGAGCGCGACCCCTACCGCGCGGTGCAGCGCGTGCAGGTGGAAGACCTGATGCTGCCCGAGCACGTCAAGGTCGACCAGGTGCTGCGCGGCATCGTGCAGCGTGCGCTGGCGCGCGACATGGGGGAGCGTTACGACAGCGCGCGCTCGATGCACCGGGCGCTGTCTGCATGGCTCGAGCCGGGCGAGGTCCAGCTGCCCGACGCCGGCAATGACGACCCCACGCTGCAGTTCCTGCTGCGGCGCATGCGCCACAAGACCGACTTTCCGGCGCTGTCGTCCTCGGTGCTGCGCATCCAGCGCATCGCCACGTCCGACCAGGAGAGCGTGAAAGCGCTGACCGAAGAGATCCTCAAGGACGTGGCGCTCACCAACAAGCTGCTGCGCATGGTCAACACGGTGCACTTCGCCACCGTGGCCGGCGGCGGCGTGGCCACGGTGTCGCGGGCGGTGGCGCTGGTGGGCTTCTCGGGCATCCGCAACATGGCGCTGTCGGTGCTGCTGCTCGAACACATGACCGACAAGAAGCATGTCGCGGTGCTGAAGGAGGAATTCCTGCGCGCGCTGATGGCGGGCATGGTGGCCGACTCGATGTCGCCGCTGCCGCGCGAGGCCGAAGAGGCCTTTCTCGGCGCCATGTTCCAGAACCTGGGGCGGCTGCTCACCGAGTACTACTTTCCCGAAGAGGCGGTGCAGATCCGCACGCTGATCAGTGGCCGCGGCATCGCCACGCTCGAGCGCGAGATGGCTTCGCGGCGCGTGCTGGGCATAGGCCAGGAAGACCTGGGCGCCGGCGTGGCCAAGGCCTGGGGCCTGCCCGAGAGCCTGCGGCTGGCGCTGCGCTCACCTACCGGTGCCGTGCCGAAATGCGCCCTCGGCCATGGCAGCAAGCAGTCCCTGGACCGGCTGCGCTGGCTGGGGCGCGGCGCCAACGCCGTGGCCGATGCGCTGCTGAATCACGAGGGCGATGCGCAAGGTCTGGAACTGGCGCGCGTGGCCGAGGCCTACGCGCCGCTGTTCGGCATCAGCCCGCGCGACATCGTGGGCGCGGCGCACAGTTCGCGCAAGGATCTGTCGGAACTGGTGCAGGCGCTGGGCCTGCAGGTGGCGCCGGGGGCTGCAGTGCGGCGCCTGCTCGAGGACGCATCGGTCATCGACCTGTCGCAGGTCCAGACCCTGGTGCTGCCGGCCACGCACGTGGCCGCGGCGCATACCTTGCTGTCCGGGGCGCTGGACGCGGTGCGCGGCGCCATGGCGTGCGAGCGGCCCAGCCTGAACGAAGTGCTGAAGCTGGTGATGGACGCCATGCTCAAGGCGCTGGACCTGCACCGCGTCATCTTTTGCCTGCGCGAGCCGCGCGGCGGCCGCCTGCTGGGCCGTGTGGGCGTGGGTGACGGCGCGATGGAGCTCAGCGGCGCCTTCCGCATCGAGCCCGATGCGGCGGGCGAGGGCGACCTGTTCGCCGTGCTGTGCACGCGCGGAGCCGACCTGCTGATCAGCAACGCCGCAGCGGTGGCCGCCAAGCTGCCCCCGTGGTACCGCCAGCGTGTCAATGCGCCGACCTTCCTGCTGATGCCGTTGATGCTCAAGGGCGCGCCCATCGGCCTGATCTACGCCGACAAGCCCAAGGCCGGGACGCTGGTACTGGGCGAGAGCGAACTGGGGCTGATGCGCCTGCTGCGTGATCAGCTCACGGAGGCCTTTGCCAAGTCGGCGCATTGATCGCAGCCTGGGGGCCGCGGCGCGGGTGACGAGCCTTACCCCCGGCACTGGTTGCAACGCTAAGGGCTGCTTGGTTCCCCACCTGACCCGGTTGGGCGCGCTTCCATGCGGGGAGGCCCGTCGCCTGCGATTGTAGGCGAGCG
>JALHPY010000093.1 GCA_022842305.1 Rubrivivax sp. | reverse complement strand
AGCCGCTGCCGCCGCCGCCCGCCGGCGAAACCGTGTTCGCGGCGCCCGGCCCCACGTTGGCGGCCAGCGCGCCGCCCGATGCCGCGCCAGCTGCACCGGCTGGCGTGTTGCAGCTGCGCAGTACCGAGGCCTCGTGGATCGAGGTGCGCGATGCGCGCGGCCAGTCGCTGCTGTCGCGCACGGTGCAGCCCGGCGAGAGCGTGGGCCTGGACGGCGCCCTGCCCATCCGCCTGACCATCGGCAATGCCGTGGCCACGCAGCTGGTGTTCCGCGGCAAGCCGGTCGATCTGGCCGGCTACACCCGCGACAACGTGGCGCGGGTCGAACTGCGATGAACGCCGTCCGCCCGTCATCGACCCGCACGAGGGCCCTGCGATGAACGCTCAAGATCCCGTGGACATCATCGAGGTCGCGGCACCGCTGCCGCGGCGTTCGCGCCAGGCGCGCGTGGCTTGGGGCGGGCAGGTGCTCACCGTGGGCGGCGACGCGCCGGTGCGCGTGCAGTCCATGACCAACACCGACACGGTGGACGCCATCGGCACCGCCATCCAGGTGAAGCAGCTGGCGCAGGCCGGCAGCGAACTGGTGCGCATCACCGTCAACACGCCCGAGGCGGCCGCGGCCGTGCCGTATGTCCGCGAGCAGCTCGACCGCATGGGCGTGCTGGTGCCGCTGGTGGGCGACTTCCACTACAACGGCCACCGCCTGCTCACCGACTTTCCGGCCATGGCACAGGCGCTGAGCAAGTACCGCATCAACCCCGGCAACGTGGGCAAGGGCGACAAGCACGACCGCCAGTTCGCGATGATGGTCGAGGCCGCCGTCAAGTACGACAAGGTGGTGCGCATCGGCGTCAACTGGGGCAGCCTGGATCAGGAACTGCTGGCCGGTCTGATGGACGAGAACGCCCGCCGCGCCCGCCCCTGGGACGTGAAGCAGGTGATGTACCAGGCGCTGGTGCAATCGGCGCTGGGCTCGGCCGAGGTGGCGCGCGAACGGGGGCTGAACCCCGACAACATCATCATCAGCTGCAAGGTCAGCGGCGTGCAGGACCTGATCAGCGTCTACCGCGCCCTGGCGCGCCGCTGTGACTATGCGCTGCACCTGGGCCTGACCGAAGCCGGCATGGCCACCAAGGGCACGGTGGCCAGCGCCACGGCCCTGGGCGTGCTGCTGCAAGAGGGCATCGGCGACACCATCCGCGTGAGCCTGACGCCGCAGCCCGGTGAGGCGCGCACGCAAGAGGTGGTGGTGGCGCTGGAGATCCTGCAAAGCCTGGGCCTGCGCAGCTTCAACCCCAGCGTCACCGCCTGCCCGGGTTGCGGCCGCACCACCAGCACCACCTTCCAGGAGCTGGCCAAGCAGATCGACGACTTCCTGCGCGCGCAGATGCCGGTGTGGAAGGCGCGCTACCCGGGTGTCGAGACGCTCAAGGTGGCGGTGATGGGCTGCATCGTCAACGGCCCCGGCGAAAGCAAGCACGCCGACATCGGCATCAGCCTGCCCGGCACCGGCGAGGCCCCGGCCGCGCCGGTGTTCATCGACGGCGAGAAGGCGCTCACGCTGCGCGGCGAAGGCATCGCGCAAGAGTTCCACAAGCTCGTCGAAGCCTATATCGAGCGCCGCTTTGGCGGCGTGGCGGCCTCGCCGCACTGACAGCAAGCCCGGCGCAGGCCGGGACAACAAGAGACCATGGCCGAGAAGATTGTTGCCGTCAAAGGCATGAACGACCTGCTGCCCGACGAGGCGGCGCGCTGGGAATGGATGGAAGCCAAGGCGCGCAGCCTGCTCGCGCGCTACGGCTACCGCAACCTGCGCACGCCCATCGTCGAGCCCACGCCGCTGTTCGTGCGCGGCCTGGGCGAGGTGACCGACATCGTCGAGAAGGAGATGTTCGCCTGGACCGACTCGATGAACGGCGACGCGCTGGCGCTGCGCCCCGAGGCCACGGCCGGCATCGTGCGCGCCATCAACGAACACAACGCGCTGTACAACGGGCCGCTGCGCATCTGGCAGCTGGGGCCCATGTTCCGCCATGAGCGCCCGCAGAAGGGCCGCTCGCGCCAGTTCCACCAGCTGGATGTGGAGGCCCTGGGCTACGCCGGGCCCGATGTCGACGCCGAGCTCATCCTGATGCTGCGTGCCTTCTGGCGCGAACTGGGGCTGGTGGAAGGGCGCGACCTGCGGCTCGAGATCAACAGCCTGGGCCAGCCCGAAGAGCGCAAGGCGCACCGCGCCGCGCTGGTCGCGCATTTCCAGGACCACGCCGGGCTGCTGGACGAAGACGCGCGCCGCCGCCTGCACAGCAACCCGCTGCGCATCCTGGACACCAAGAACCCGGCCATGGCGGCGGTGGTGGACGCCGCGCCGCGGCTGATGGACTTTCTGGGCGCGGCCTCGCTGGCGCACCTGGACGCGTTGCGCGCCACGCTGGACGCCGCCGGCCTGGCCTACACCGTCAACCCGCGCCTTGTGCGCGGCATGGACTACTACAACCTCACCGTGTTCGAGTGGATCAGCCCGCTGCTGGGCGCGCAAAGCACGGTGTGCGGCGGCGGCCGCTACGACCAGCTGATCGAGACCCTGGGCGGCAAGCCGGCCCCGGCCATCGGCTTCGGCCTGGGCCTGGAGCGGCTGATGCTGCTGCTGGACGCCGCCGGCGTGCAGCCGCCAGTACCCGTGCCCGACGCCTATGCCGTGGTGCCCGACGCCGCCAGCCTGCCGCGCGTGCTGCCGGTGCTGGAAGCCCTGCGCGCGGCCGGTGTGGCCGTGCTGATGCACGCCGGCGGTGGGGGCATGAAGACGCAGTTCAAGCGCGCCGATGCCAGCGGCGCGCGCTGGGCGCTGATCTTCGGGCCCGATGAACTGGCGCGCGGTGATGTCGCGCTCAAGCCGCTGCGCGCCGCCGCCGACAGCCCCTCCGTGCAGAGCACACGATCGCTGGCCGACGCGTCCACCTGGGCGCGCGACCTCCTCAACGCATAATCGCGGACTTTTCCGCCACCCCGACCATGGCCACACAACTCGACCTGCAGGAGCAGGAACAACTCGACGCACTCAAGTCGTTCTGGAACCAGTACGGCAACCTCGTCACCTGGACCCTGGTGCTGGCGCTGGGCGCCTACGCCGCCTGGAACGGCTGGAACTACTGGCAGCGTGAGCAGGGCCTGAAGGCTGGGGCCATGTTCGAGGAACTCGAGCGTGCAGCCCAGGCCGGCGACGTCGACAAGACCGGGCGCGTCTTCAACGACCTGCGCGAGCGTTTCGGCGGCACCGCCTACGCGCAGCAGGGCGCGCTGATGGCGGCGCGCCTGCAGTTCGACAAGGGCCAGGCCGACGCCGCCAAGGCCAGCCTGAGTTGGGCGGCCGAGAAGGCCGACCCCGAGGTGCGCACCATCGCCGCGCTGCGCCTGGCCGCCTTGCAGGTCGAGGCCAAGCAGTACGACGAAGCGCTCAAGACCCTGGCCGCCGCCAAGCCCGAGGGCTTCGAGGCCCTGATCGAAGACCGCCGCGGCGACGTCTACATGGCCCAGGGCAAGAAGCCCGAGGCGCTGGCCGCCTACCAGGCCGCCTACAAGGCCATGGACCCCACGATCGACTACCGCGGCCTCATCGACGCCAAGCTCACCGCCCTGGGCGCCGCGCCCACGCCGCCGGCCACTGCGGCCTCCGGGACCGCACCGTGATCCTGCTGCGCGCCGCGCTGGCGGCCGCGCTGCTGGTGCTGCTGGCTGCCTGCTCCGCCGATCGCCCCAAGGCGACGCCGCTGGAAACCTACGAGCCGCGCATCACCGGCCGTGCGGTCTGGAGCGCGCGTCCGGGCAAGGTTGGGCCGATCATCGTGCCGGTGGCGCGCGACGGGCAGTTCATCGTGGCCACCACCGACGGCGATGTGCTGGCCTTGCAGGCCGACAGCGGCGCGGTGCTGTGGCAGGTGCGTGCCGGATCAGCCATCGCCGCCGGCGTGGGCAGCGACGGCCGCTTCACCAGCGTGGTGACGCGCGGCAACGAGGTCGTCACTTTCGAGGCCGGGCGCGAACTCTGGCGCAAGCGCGTGCCTTCGAGCGTGGTGACGCCGCCGCTGGTGGCCGGCGAGCGCGTGTTCGTGATGGGCGTGGACCGCGCCGTGCATGCCTTCGACGCCTTGGACGGCCGCCGCCTGTGGCTGCTGCAGCGCCCGGGCGATGCGCTGACGCTGGCGCAGCCCGGCGTGCTGGCGGCCTTCCGCAACAGCCTGCTGGTGGGGCAGGGCGCGCGCCTGGCCGCGGTGGACCCGCTGCTGGGGAGCGTGCAATGGGAAGTGCCCATGGCTTCGCCGCGTGGCACCAACGAGGTCGAGCGCCTGGCCGATCTGGTGGGCCCGCCGGTGCGCGTAGGCGACCGCGTCTGCGCCCGTGCCTTCCAGGCGGCCGTGGCCTGCGTCGATGCGGCGCGCGGCGCCGTGCTGTGGTCGCGCAACGTCGGCGGCCTGCAGGCCGTGGGCGGTGACGCTGAACGCATCTATGGCGGTGACGCCAGCGACCGCCTGACGGCCTGGAACGCCAGCACCGGCGACGTCGTCTGGAGCCAGGAAAGGCTGCTCTACCGCGGCCTGAGCGGTGCACTGGCCGTGGGCCCGGTGGTGGTCTACGGTGACGCCGACGGCTACGTGCACTTCCTGTCCGGCACCACGGGCGAGCAGCAACTGCGCCTGCCCACCGACGGCAGCGCCGTGCTCGGCACGCCGGTGCTCAGCGGCAGCACGCTGCTGGTCGTCACCCAGGGCGGCGGCCTGTATGCTTTCCGCCCGAATTAGGCGCTCATGATCAAGCCGGTCATCGCCCTGGTCGGCCGCGCCAACGTCGGCAAGTCGACGCTGTTCAACCGCATCACCAAGAGCCGCGACGCCATCGTTGCCGACTACGCCGGCCTGACGCGCGACCGCCACTACGGCGACGCACGCCTGGGCCCGCGCGAGTTCATCGTGGTCGACACCGGTGGCTTCGAGCCCGACAAGCCCACCGGCGTGGTCGCCGAGATGGCTAAGCAGACCAAGCAGGCGGTGGCCGAGGCCGACGCGGTGATCTTCGTGGTCGATGTGCGCGCCGGCCTGTCGGCGATGGACCACGACATCGCCCGCTACCTGCGCAGCCAGCGCAAGAAGGTGGTGCTGGCGGCCAACAAGGCCGAGGGCATGGTCGATTCGCCGCTGCTGGGTGAGTTTCATGAGCTGGGCATCGGCGACCCGCACCCTGTCTCATCGGCACACGGCCAGGGCATCCGCAGTCTGCTCGAGGCGGCGCTCGAAGCCTTCCCGCATGACGAGGACGCCGAAGACGCCGAGCCCGACCCCGACGCGCCCATACGCCTGGCCGTGGCCGGCAGGCCCAACGTGGGCAAGAGCACGTTGATCAACGCCTGGCTGGGCGAGGAACGCCTGGTCGCCTTCGACCAGCCCGGCACCACGCGCGACGCCATCCACGTGCCCTTCGAGCGCGACGGCCAGCGCTTCGAGCTGATCGACACCGCCGGCCTGCGCCGCCGCGGCAAGGTGTTCGAGGCCATCGAGAAGTTCTCGGTGGTGAAGACGCTGCAGGCCATCGCCGACGCCAATGTCGTGCTGCTGCTGCTGGACGCGACCCAGGGCGTCACCGACCAGGACGCGCACATCGCCGGCTACATCCTCGAATCGGGCCGCGCCGTGGTGCTGGCGGTGAACAAGTGGGACGCCACAGACGACTACCAGCGCCAGACACTGCAGCGCTCGATAGAGACGCGGCTGGCCTTTCTGAAGTTCGCGCCGGTGCTGCAGATCTCGGCCATACGCCGCACCGGCCTGTCGGCGGTGTGGAAGGGCATCCTGCAGGCCCACGCCTCGGCCACGGTGAAGATGAGCACGCCGGTGCTGACGCGCCTGGTGCACGAAGCCGCCGAACACCAGGCGCCAAGGCGCGAAGGGCGTTTCAGGCCCAAGATGCGCTATGCCCACCAGGGTGGCATGAACCCGCCGCTGGTGGTGATCCATGGCACCTCGCTGGACCATGTGCACGACAGCTACAAGCGCTACCTGGAGGGCCGCCTGCGCGAGCACTTCAAGCTGGTGGGTACGCCGGTGCGCATCGAGATGCGTTCGGCCGCCAACCCATTCGACACCAAGGGGCAATGAGCCCTTTCCAGGTGGAAACCCTGGAGCGCGGGGCCCCTGTGATAAGGTCACAACTTCGCTGTCTTCAACACGGAGCATATCGTGAGCAACAAAGGCCAACTTTTGCAGGACCCCTTTCTGAACCTGCTGCGCAAGGAGCACGTGCCGGTGTCGATCTACCTGGTCAACGGCATCAAGCTCCAGGGCCACATCGAGTCCTTCGACCAGTACGTGGTGCTGCTGCGCAACACCGTGACGCAGATGGTCTACAAGCACGCCATCTCCACCGTCGTGCCCAGCCGCGCCGTCAACTTCCACCCCGCCGAGAGCAGCGACCCCGCTTGACCGGCCCCGACTTCAGCAACCTGACTTGAGCGCCGCCACCGCCTCGGCCGCCGCGCGCGGCAGCGAGCCGACGCGTGCCGTGCTCGTGGGCGTGGCCATCGGCGCCGCCCCCGACTTCGATGCCACGCTGGATGAACTGGCGTTTCTGGCCGAATCGGCCGGCGACACCGCCGTGGCGCGCATCATCGCGCGCCGCCGTGCACCCGATCCGGCGCTGTTCGTGGGCAGCGGCAAGGCCGACGAGATCAAGGCCATGGTTGCGGCCACCGCGGCGCACGGCGTGATCTTCGACCAGGCGCTGAGCCCGGCGCAGCAGCGCAACCTCGAGAACCACCTGGGCGTGCCGGTGGCCGACCGCACCGCGCTCATCCTCGACATCTTTGCCGAACGTGCGCAAAGCCACGAAGGCAAGCTGCAGGTCGAACTGGCGCGGCTGCAGTACATGGCAACGCGCCTGGTGCGTCGCTGGAGCCACCTCGAACGCCAGCAGGGCGGCATCGGCACTCGGGGCGGCCCGGGCGAGGCGCAGATCGAACTCGACCGGCGCATGATCGGCGACCGCATCAAGAGCGTGAAGGAGCGGCTCGAGAAGGTCAAACGCCAGCGCGGCACGCAGCGCAAGGCGCGCGATCGCCGCGGCAGCTTCCGCATCTCGCTGGTGGGCTACACCAACGCCGGCAAGTCCACGCTGTTCAACGCGCTGGTCAAGGCCCGCGCCTATGCCGCCGACCAGCTGTTCGCGACGTTGGATACCACCACGCGCGCACTCTGGCTGGGCGAAGCCGAGGGCTCGGCCTCGCTGTCCGACACCGTCGGCTTCATCCGCGACCTGCCGCACAAGCTGGTCGAGGCCTTCGAAGCCACGCTGCACGAGGCCGCCGAGGCCGATCTGTTGCTGCACGTGATCGATGCCGCCAGCAATCAGCGCGACGAACAGCAGGCCGAAGTCGAGCGCGTGCTCGAGGAAATCGGCGCCGCTGCCGTGCCTCAGCTGCTGGTGTACAACAAGGCCGACTTGCTGGACGACACGCAGGCACCGCGCGAACCGGTGGACTGGATTGAAGCCCATCCCGGCGTGCGCCGCCAGCGTGTCTACGTCAGCGCCAAGAGCGGCCAGGGCCTGGACCTGCTACGCCGGGCCATCGCCGAACATGCCGGGGGCCGGTTGAACGGCGGCCGCAGCACCCCATATCCAGAAGAACCCGTCGGGGCCGACGCGCAGGCTGCGGCCTTCGCGCCCGACGCCGACTCCTCCCTGTCCACCACATTGCACCCGCATGCGTGACTTCGAAGTTCCCCCCCTGAGTCTGCGTCTGGCTGCCGTTTCGGCGGCACTGCGCGCGTGGCTGGCTGCGCTCTGGCACACCCGGCTGGCGCGCCAGCCCGGGCTGGTCTACAACAACCGCAACGACGGCCCGCCCGACCTGGACGAGCTCTGGCGCGACTTCAACCGCAAGCTCACCGGCCTGTTCGGCGGGAAGGGCGGTGGCCCCGGCCAGCCGCCCGAAGGTCGCCCCCCCAGCGGCCCCAGCTTCCAGCCCGACATCAAGAGCGCCGGCATCGGTGCCGGCCTGATCGCCGCGGTCGCGGCCCTGATCTGGCTGGGCAGCGGATTCTTTATCGTCCAGGAAGGCCAGCAGGCGGTGGTCACCACCTTCGGCAAGTACAGCCAGACCAAGGACGCCGGCTTCCAGTGGCGCCTGCCGTACCCGGTGCAGGCGCACGAGGTCGTCGCCGTGTCGCAACTGCAGTCGGTGGACGTGGGTCGCAGCTCGGTGGTGCCGGCCACGGGGCTGCGCGATTCGTCCATGCTCACGCAGGACGAGAACATCGTCGACATCCGCTTCACCGTCCAGTACCGCCGCGCCGACGCACGCGCCTACCTGTTCGAGAACAACCGCCCCGACGAGGCCGTGGTGATGGCGGCCGAATCGGCCGTGCGCGAGATCGTCGGCAAGAGCCGCGTCGACCAGGTGCTGTACGAACAGCGCGACGCGATCGCTGCCGACCTGGTCAAGTCCATCCAGGCGCAACTCGACCGCCTGAAGGCCGGCATCGTGGTGGCCAACGTCAACATGCAGAACGTGCAGGTTCCCGACCCGGTGCAGTCGGCCTTCAACGACGCGGTCAAGGCCACGGCCGACCGTGACCGCTTCAAGAACGAAGGCCAGGCCTATGCCAGCGACGTCATCCCCAAGGCGCGGGGCACCGCGTCACGCCTGGCCGAAGAGTCCGAAGGCTACCGCTCGCGCGTGGTGGCTCAGGCCGAGGGCGATGCGCAACGCTTCCGCTCGGTGCTGACCGAGTACCAGAAGGCGCCCGCGGTGACGCGTGACCGCCTCTACATCGAAACCATGCAGCAGGTCTATTCCAACGTCAGCAAGGTCATGATCGACAGCCGTCAGGGCTCCAACCTGTTGTACCTGCCGCTGGACCGGCTGTTGCAACAGGCGGGTGCACCGGCCGGCGCCGCGTCGTTGGCCACTTCCAGTGGGCCGCCGGTGGGCGGGCCTTCCGAACCGGTGGGTTCGACCAGCATAGACATCCGCTCGCGCGACGGCGCGCGCGCCCGTGATCGCGAAGGCCGCTGAAGGCGGAGCAGGGCATATGAACCGAATCGGACTCATCATTGCTGGCGCGCTGATCGCGCTGATGCTGGTTGCCAGCACCTTGTTCGTGGTGGACCAGCGCCAGGTCGGCGTGGTCTACGCCCTGGGCGAGATCAAGGACGTCATCACCGAACCGGGGCTCAAGTTCAAGCTGCCGCCGCCGTTTCAGAACGTGGTCTTCCTCGACCGTCGCGTGCAGACGCTGGACAGTCCCGAAACCCGCCCCATCTTCACCGCCGAGAAAAAGAGCCTGGTGATCGACTGGCTGGTGAAGTGGCGGTTGTCGGATCCCAAGCAGTTCATCCGCAACAACGGCGCCGACTTCCGCAACCTTGAAACCCGCCTGGCGCCCGTGGTGCAGGCCGCGTTCAACGAAGAGATCACCAAGCGCGACGTGCGCGGCGTGCTCGCCACCGAGCGCGAGAAGGTCATGCTCGACGTGCAAACGCGCTTGGCGGATGAGGCCAAGAGCTTCGGCATCGAGATCGTCGACGTCCGCATCAAGCGCGTTGACTTCGTCGCCGACATCACCGAATCGGTGTACCGGCGCATGGAGTCCGAACGCAAGCAAGTGGCCAATGAACTGCGCTCACAGGGCGCGGCCGATGGCGAGAAGATCCGCGCCGATGCCGACCGCCAGCGCGAGGTGATCATCGCCGAAGCCTACCGCGACGCGCAGAAGGTCAAGGGCGACGGCGACGCCAAGGCCTCGGCCCTGTACGCCGACGCCTTCGGCCGTGACGCCAGCTTCGCGCAGTTCTACCGCAGCCTGGAGGCCTACCGTGCCACCTTCAGCAGCAAGGGTGACGTGATGGTGATAGACCCCAGCAGCGATTTCTTCCGCGCCATGCGCGGCGCGGGCCCGTCGCCAGCGTCCGGCCGCTAGGGCGGCGCAGGAGCCGTGGGCGACCTGCTGCTGGGGGCTCTGGCGCTGATGTTGGTGTTCGAGGGCTTGCTGCCCTTCCTCAACCCCGGCGCCTGGCGCCGGGTGTTCGAGCAGGCCACGCGCCTGAGCGACGGCCAGTTGCGCTTCATCGGCCTGTCCAGCATGGTCATCGGCCTGCTGCTGCTGGCGGTGTGGCAGTGATGGCGGCGGCCGCGCCACAGCGGCGTGGTGCCTGAGTCGGCCGAGGCGCCGCGGCCGACCCGTACAATGCCCGTTTCATCACCGGTGCATTGCATGCTGTCTGCTTGGCTGCTGCCCGAGCACGTCGCCGATGTCCTGCCCAGGCAGGCGCGGCGCATCGAGGAACTCCGTCGCGCCCTGCTCGACCGCGCCCGCGGCTACGGCTTCGAGCTGGTGATGCCGCCGCTCATCGAGCACCTCGAATCGCTGCTGTCGGGCACCGGGCGTGCGCTCGACCTCAGGACCTTCAAGCTCGTCGACCAGCTCAGCGGCCGTCTGCTGGGCCTGCGCGCCGACACCACGCCGCAGGCGGCGCGCATCGACGCCCACCTGCTCAACCGCGAAGGCGTGACGCGCCTGTGCTACTGCGGCCCGGTGCTGCACACGCGGCCGGCGGGTTTGTCGGCCACGCGTGAGCCGCTGCAGTTCGGCGCCGAGATCTTCGGCCACGCCGGGCTGGAAGCCGACCTCGAAGCGGCAGAGCTTGCACTCGACAGCCTGCAGGCAGCCCGCGCCGGGGCGCTGGTCATAGACCTGGCCGACGCGCGCGTGCTGCGCGGCGTGCTGGACGGCGTGGCGCTGGACACGGCGCGCCTGGCCGAACTGGTGCAGGCGCTGACCGAGAAGGATGCTTCGGCGCTCGATGCGCTGAGCGCTGGGCTGCCGGCGGCGGCCCGTGCCGGCCTGCGCGCGCTGCTGCGCCTGTACGGCGGCAACGAAGTGCTGCAGGCGGCGCGCACCGAGCTGCCGCAGCACCCGCTGGTGCTGGAGGCGCTGGAGCAACTGCAGTGGCTGGCCACCCACCTGCGCAACGCCTTTCCGGCGGTGCGCATCGGCTTCGACTTGTCGGACATGAGCGGCTACGCCTACTACAGCGGTCCGCGCTTTGCGATCTATGGTGCCGGCAGCAGCGATGCGCTGGCCCGCGGCGGGCGCTACGACGAGGTCGGCGCGGTCTTCGGTCGCAGCCGCCCGGCGGTGGGCTTCAGCCTCGATCTGAAAGGCTTGTCCGAAGTGGCCGGGGCCTCGCCCGCGCCGGCGGCGATTCGTGCGCCCTGGGGTGAAGAAGCCGCACTGCGTGCCGCGGTGCGCAGGCTGCGCGAAGCCGGTGAGACCGTGATCGCCGTGCTGCCGGGCCACGAGCCCGAGACGCAGGCCTTCGACATCGACCGCGAACTGAGCCTGGTGGGTGGCCAGTGGGTGCTGCGCGCCCTGCCGGCCGCACGCCCGGTCAACTGACTTTTCTGGAACGAAACAATGAACATGCAAGCAGTGGCGCGGCCCGGTGCCGGACGCAACGTGGTGGTGGTCGGCACCCAGTGGGGTGACGAAGGCAAAGGCAAGATCGTCGACTGGCTCACCGACAACGCCCAGGGCGTGGTGCGTTTCCAGGGCGGACATAACGCCGGACATACGCTGGTCATCGCCGGTCGCAAGACCGCGCTGCAACTCATTCCTTCGGGCGTGATGCGCGCGGGCGTGGCCTGCTACATCGGCAACGGCGTGGTGGTCGACCCGGCGCATCTGCTGACCGAGATCGCCCGCATCGAAGCCCTGGGCGTGGACGTGCGTTCGCGCCTGTTCCTGTCGGAGTCCTGCCCGCTGATCCTGCCCTTCCACGTGGAGATCGACCATGCGCGCGAAGCGCTGCGCGAGACCAGCGGCAGCGGCAAGATCGGCACCACCGGCAAGGGCATAGGCCCCGCGTATGAGGACAAGGTGGCGCGGCGCGCGCTGCGTGTGCAGGACCTCAAGCACCCGGCGCGCTTCGAGGCCAAGCTGCGCGAGTTGCTGGAGCTGCACAACGCCGAACTGGTGAACGTGCTGCGCGCCCGGCCGCTGGCGCTGCAGCCCATGCTCGACGACGCCATGGCCGCGGCCGAGCAGCTGCGGCCGCTGATGGCCGACGTGGGCTACCGCCTGTTCAACGCCCACCTGGAAGGGCAGAACCTGCTGTTCGAGGGCGCTCAGGGCACGCTGCTGGACATCGACCATGGCACATACCCCTACGTGACCAGCAGCAACTGCGTGGCCGGCAACGCGGCCGCGGGCGCCGGCGTGGGCCCGGGCATGCTGCACTACATCCTGGGCATCACCAAGGCCTACACCACGCGCGTGGGCAGCGGCCCGTTCCCCACCGAGCTGGACATCAACGCGCCCGGCAGCGTGGGCCACCACCTGTCCAGCGTGGGCCAGGAGCGTGGCACAGTCACCGGCCGCGCACGCCGCTGCGGCTGGCTGGACGCCGCGGCACTGAAGCGCTCGATGATCATCAACGGCGTGTCGGGCCTGTGCATCACCAAGCTCGACGTGCTGGACGGGCTGCAGGAGATCCGCATCTGCACCGGCTACAAGCTGGGCGATCGCAGCTTCGACGTGCTGCCGCTGGACGCCGACGAGATCAGCGCCTGCGAGCCGGTGTACGAGACGCTGCCGGGCTGGAGCGACAGCACCGCCGGCCTGACCAACTGGGAGCAGTTGCCGCTGAAGGCGCGCCGCTACCTCGAGCGCATGCAGGCGCTGATCGGCGTGCCCATCGACATGGTGTCCACCGGCCCCGACCGCGTGCACACCATCCTGCTGCGCCACCCGTTCAGGGCCTGAAGCCGGGCCACCACGCGCCCACCCAAACGACGGAGACCTCGCGAACATGCTCACCGACGATGGCAAGCACCTGTACGTGTCCTGGGACGAGTACCACATGCTGACCGAGCGCCTGGCACTCAAGGTCCACAACTCGGGCTGGGCCTTCGACCAGATCATCTGCCTGGCGCGTGGCGGCATGCGGCCGGGCGACATCCTGTCGCGCGTGTTCGACAAGCCGCTGGCCATCATGTCCACCAGTTCCTACCGCGCCGAGGCCGGCACCATCCAGGGTCGGCTGGACCTGGCCAAGTACATCACCATGCCCAAGGGCGAGCTGGCGGGGCGGGTGCTGCTGGTCGACGACCTGGCCGACACCGGCCACACGCTGCGTGCCGTGGTCGACCGCCTGCGCGGCATGCCGGCCATCCAGGAACTGCGCGCCGCGGTCATCTGGGTCAAGGGCGTGTCGACCTACGTGCCCGACTACTATGTCGAGACCCTGCCCACCAGCCCCTGGATCCACCAGCCCTTCGAAGAGTACGACGGGCTGCGCCCGGACGGGCTGGCCAAGAAATTTGCGGTCTGAACGTCTGCTCAGCACGCCTTGCGGCGCTCAGAAACGAACAAGCCGGCATGTCTTTCAACATGCCGGCTTGTTTGCTTGACTGGTGCCCAGAAGAGGACTCGAACCTCCACGCCGTTAAGCGCTAGTACCTGAAACTAGTGCGTCTACCAATTCCGCCATCTGGGCAAGATGTTCAGATCTCGGGAACCAAGGATCATATCATCAAAGAAAAATTGAACGCAAGCGCCCCGGCCAGCGGCCCGGCCTTGATGGCCGAAGTCGAAGGCACGGTGCAAGGCCACCGCGACGGCCACGGCTTCGTCGTCACCGATGCCGGCGAGCCCTGGATCTACCTGGCGCAGCAAGAGATGCGCAGCGTGCTGCACCGCGACCGCGTGCGCGTGCGCGTGCTGCGCTACGACCGCAAGGGCCGGCCCGAGGGCCGCGTGCTCGACATCCTCGAGCGCCGCAAGACGCCCATCATCGGCCGCCTGCTGCACGAGGGCGGGCAGTGGATCGTGGCGCCCGAGGACAGCCGCTACGGCCAGGACATCCTGATCCCCAAGAACGCCACCGCCAGCGCCGCGGTCGGGCAGGTGGTGTCGGTCGAGTTGACCGAGCCGCCTTCGCTGCATTCGCAGCCCGTGGGCCGCGTGGCCGAGGTGCTGGGCGAGATCGACGACTCGGGCATGGAGATCGAGATCGCGGTGCGCAAGTACGAGGTGCCGCACCAGTTCACGCCCGAGACCCTGGCGCAGGCCGCGGCCCTGCCCGAGAAGCTGCGCCCGGCGGACCGCAAACACCGCGTCGACCTGAGCGATGTGGCCCTGGTGACCATCGACGGCGAGGACGCACGCGACTTCGACGACGCGGTCTACGCCGAACCCTTCAAGCGCGGCCGCGGCAAGAGCGCGCTCGAGGGCTGGCGGCTGCTGGTGGCCATTGCCGATGTCAGCCACTACGTCAAGCCGGGCGAGGCGCTGGACGAGGACGCCTACGAGCGCGCCACCTCGGTGTACTTTCCGCGCCGCGTGATCCCGATGCTTCCCGAGAAGCTGTCCAACGGGCTGTGCTCGCTCAACCCGCAGGTCGAGCGCCTGGCCATGGTCTGCGACATGGTGGTCAGCGCCGAGGGCGTGGTCGACGCCTACCAGTTCTACCCGGCGGTCATCAACTCGCAGGCGCGCCTGACCTACACCGAGGTGGCCGCGGTGCTGGCCAACACGCGCGGCCCCGAAGCCCAGCGCCGGGCTGAACTGGTGCCGCACCTGCTGCACCTGCACGAGGCCTACCGCGCCCTGCTCAAGCAGCGCGGCAAGCGCGGCGCGGTGGACTTCGAGACCACCGAGACGCAGATCGTCTGCGACGCCGACGGCCGCATCGAGAAGATCGTGCCGCGCACGCGCAATGAGGCGCACCGGCTGATCGAAGAAGCCATGCTGGCCGCCAACGTCTGCGCCGCCGACTTCATCGCCGGCGCCGAGCACCCCTGCCTGTACCGCGTGCACGAAGGCCCCACGCCCGAGAAGCGCGTGGCGCTGCAGGCGCAGCTCAGGGCGCTGGGCATCGGCGTGCACCTCAGCGACGACCCCACGCCCGGCGAGATGCAGGCCATCGCCCAGGCCACTGCCGGCCGCCCCGATGCGCTGCAGATCCACACGCTGCTGCTGCGCTCGATGCAGCAGGCCATCTATACCGCCAGCAACGCTGGGCACTTCGGCCTGGCCTACGAGGCCTACACGCACTTCACCAGCCCGATCCGGCGCTACCCCGACCTGCTGGTGCACCGCGTCATCAAGGCCGTGCTGGCGGGGCGCCGCTACCACCTGGCCGCGAATGCCAAGACGCGCGTGCCCGAACTGCGCAAGGGCGGCAAGCCGGCGCGGGTGCATGCCAAGCCGCTGACGCAGGAGATGACGCTGTGGGAAGCCGCGGGCGGCCACTGCAGCGCCAACGAGCGCCGCGCCGACGAGGCCAGCCGCGACGTCGAGGCCTGGCTCAAGTGCCGCTACATGCGCGAGCACCTGGGCGAGGAGTTCTCGGGCACGGTCAGCGCCGCGGCCGGCTTCGGCCTGTTCGTCACGCTGGACGCGCTGTACGTCGAGGGCCTGGTGCACATCACCGAACTGGGCGGCGAGTACTACCGCTACGACGAGGCGCGGCAAGAGCTGCGCGGTGAGCGCACCGGCATCCGCTACGGCGTGGGAACGCGCGTGCGCGTGCAGGTCAGCCGCGTCGATCTGGACGGCCGCCGCATCGACTTCCGCATGGTGCGCGAGGGCGAGGCCGAACGCCTGCTGGCGCGTGGCGACAAGCTGCGCGGTACGCCAGCGCCGGCCACGGCTACGGAAGAACTGGCCGTTGTGCGCGAGGCCGACCGCGCGGCCAAGAAGGCCACACGCGCCTACAAGGGCAAGCCCGCGGGCAGCGACCCGGCGCGGCGTTCGCGCAAGCCGGGGCCGGCGCGGCCTTCACCCAAGCCGCGCACGCGGCGTTGACGAGATCACCGCGCACGCGGCGTTGACGAGATCGCCGCATACGCGGCGATGAGTCCTTCAGTCCGCGCGCGCTGCCAGCAGCTCGATGAGCTGGCCCGCGCGCAGCGGGGCACCGCGGGCTGCGGGTTCGAAGCGGTCGGCCGCGTCGCCATGTTGCCAGGCAGCGGCCGTGGCGACCTGCTGCGCCGTGGCCAGCGGTGACCGCGCCCACAGGCCGGCAGCCCAGCCTGTCAGCACGTCGCCAGTACCGGCACTGGCCAGTGCGGCGTTGCCGGTCGGGTTGATCCAGGTCAGGGCGCCGGGCGCGGCGACGACGCTGCCCGAACCCTTGAGCAGCACGGTGACGGCCAAGCGCGCCGCCAGTTCGCGCGCCGCGGCCAGGCGGTCGCGCTGCACGTCGGCGGTGCTGGCGCCCAGCAGGCGCGCGGCTTCCAGCGGGTGCGGCGTCAGCAGCGTGGGCAGGCCGCGCGCGGCGCGGGCGCGCAGCGCCGGCTGCAGCGTCGCATCCGTGGCGATGGCGTTCAGCGCATCGGCGTCCAGCAGCAGCCGCGCCGCGTGGTGCAGCAGCGGCGGCAGGGCCGCGCGCACGGCGTCGCCGCCGCCGCAGCCGCAGGCCACGGTGGACTGC
>JALHPY010000092.1 GCA_022842305.1 Rubrivivax sp. | reverse complement strand
AGCGTCGACCGCGGTCATGCGCAGGCGCTGGTGCAGGCGCTGGCCGCGCGCGACGGCCCGGCCGTGCTGGCGGCGGTGGACGGGCTGCGCGGCCTGGGCTTGTCGGCCGCGGCCACGCTGGAAGAGATTGCGCTGCTGCTGCAGCAGATGGCGGTGGAGCAGGCCGTGCCCGGCGCGCTGGACGAGCAGGACCCCGACACCGAGTCGGCGCGCGCGCTGGCGCCGCTGCTGCCGGCCGACGAGACCCAGCTGCTCTACAGCATGGCCTTGCACGGCCGCGCCGAATTGGGGCTGATGAGCGACGAGTACGCGGCCCTGACCATGGTGCTGCTGCGCTTCCTGGCCTTTGCGCCGGCCGACGGCACGGCGCCGCCCCGACCCGCCGAAGCGCCGCGCGAGCCGCGTGCCGCGCCGCTGCGCGCACCCGCGCCGCCGGCTATCACCTTGCCGGCTGTGCCCTTGCCCACGCAGGCGCTGCGGCCTGCCGCACCGGCACTGCAGACCGCACCGGAAGCCCCGGCGCCGCAGACGGTTCAACCGCCGACCACCACCGCAGCCGCACCGCTGGACCCTGTCGAGCGCGCAGCCTCCGACCCGGCCCTGGGCGACCGCTGGAACACGCTGGTCAAGCAGCTCAGCGAACAAGGCCAGCTGGCGGCGCTGCTGCGCGAACTGGCCGTACAGGCCGGTCTGCGCGCCATCGACACCCGCGAGCAGCCGCCCCGCTGGCACCTGGTGGTCGAACGCGAGCCGCTGCGCAACCCGGCCCTGGCCGACAAGCTGGCCGCCGTGCTGAGCACCGAGCTGGGCCAGCCACTGCAGATCGTGCTCGAGGCCGGCGTGCCCGAGGATTCCCCCGCCAGGCGCGACGCCGCCGAGCGCCAGCGCCGCCAGGCCGCGGCCGAGGCCACCATCCACGGTGACCCGGTGGTACGCGAGCTGCTGGCCCAGTTCAAGAGCGCGCGCATCGTGCCGGGCTCGATCAAACCCCTTTGATGAGAGGACACACACCATGATGAAGGGCCAACTCGCCGGCTTGATGAAGCAAGCCCAGGCGATGCAGGACAACATGAAGAAGGCGCAGGACGAGCTGGCGCTGGTCGAAGTCGAGGGCCAGTCGGGCGCTGGCCTGGTGAAGGTGACCATGACCTGCAAGCACGACGTCAAGCGCGTGACCATAGACCCCAGCCTGCTGGCCGACGACAAGGACATGCTGGAAGACCTGGTGGCCGCGGCCTTCAACGACGCAGTGCGCCGCGCCGAGACGGTCAGCACCGAAAAGATGGGCAAGCTCACCGCCGGCCTGCCCATGCCGCCGGGCATGAAGTTCCCCTTCTGAAGCCTTGGCCGACAACGCCCTCGACGGCCTGATCGACGCGCTGCGCCGGCTGCCCGGCGTGGGCATCAAGTCGGCGCAGCGCATGGCCTTCCACCTGCTGCAGCACGACCGCGAAGGCGCGCGCCGCCTGGCCGGGGCGCTGACCAGTGCGGTGCAGCGCATGCACGCCTGCGCGCGCTGCCACACCTTCACCGAGGCCGAGGTCTGCGCCACCTGCCTGGACCCGGCGCGCGACGCGCGCCTGCTGTGCGTGGTGGAAACCCCGGCCGACCAGGCGGCGCTGGAGCGCAGCGGCAGCTACCGCGGCCTGTACTTCGTGCTGATGGGCCGCCTGAGCCCGCTGGACGGCGTGGGGCCGGCCGACATCGGCGCCGACGATTTGCTGGCTCGTGCCGCCGACGGCCGCGTGGAAGAAGTCATCCTGGCCACCAGCTTCAGCGCCGAAGGCGAGGTCACGGCGCACGCGCTGGCCAATGCCCTGCGCGCGCGCGGCCTGCGCGTCACGCGCCTGGCGCGCGGCGTGCCAGCGGGCAGCGAGCTGGAATACGTGGACCTGAGCACCATCGCGCACGCGATGGGCGACAGGCGCTGATCAGTCGGCTACTGCAGCGCGATAAGCGTGCCACGAGGCATGCCCCAGCACCGGCCCCACCACCAGCAGCCCGGCAAACCAGGGCAGCAGTGCCAGCACCACCAGCAGCGTGATCATCACGGCCCAGACCAGCATCACCCCGGTCTGCGTCAGCACCAGGCGCATGCTGGTCAGGCCGGCGGTGATGGCATCGGTGCGGCGGTGCAGGATCATGGGCATGGAGACCACGCTCACCGCGTAGATCAGCGTGGCGAACAACGCGCCCAGTGCCAGCCAGGTGATCAGGAAGGTGAGGTTTTCGCCCGACACCAGGGCCAGCAGCGAGCCCTTGAAATCGGGCAGGCCGTCGAAGGTGACGGCAAACACCACCAGCGTGGCGCGCGCCCACAGCATCTCCAGCACCAGCAGCACCACGCCGAAGATGGCCAGCTGCCCGGTGCGCGCCTGCCAGGCCAGCAGCGATTCGGCAAAGCCGGGCGGCTCGCCATTCTCGAGCCGTTGGCTCACCCGGTACATGCCCAGGCACAGGAAGGGCCCCATCAGCAGGAAGCCGCCCGACAGCGCCAGCACATAGGCCGGCGAGGCCTCGAACACCCACAGCAGGGCCCAGCCCATGAGCATGAAGCAGCCGCCGTAGAACAGGCCGATGGCCGGGGCGCGCGTGAAGTCGCGCCAGCCGAGCAGCAGCCAGCGCAGCGGGTCGGTCAGCGTCAGCGGGCGCAGCGTGATGGCCGGCGATCGGTCGCGGCTGGGGTCGTAGGGTTCTTCCATCGCGGGCGATTATGTGGGCCGCCCCGGGCGTGCCGGCCCGGGGCAAGCCCTGCCGGGATCAGCCGGCGCGGCGCACGCGCCGGAACTCGTCCAGCACCAGGCCGATGGCCCCCAGCGTGATGGCGCTGTCGGCCACGTTGAAGGCCGGGAAGTAGCCGCCGCGAAAGATCGGCTCTAGCAGCGCAAAGCGGAACTGCAGGAAGTCGATGACGTGGCCGTGCAGCAGCCGGTCGACCACGTTGCCCAGAGCGCCGCCCATGATCAGGCTGACCGAGAAGCAGAACAGGCGCTGCGTGGGGTGGCTGCGGATCATCCACACGATCAGGCCCGAGGCGGCCAGCCCCAGCGCGGTGAAGAACCAGCGCTGCCAGCCTTGCGCGTCGGCCAGGAAGGAGAATGCCGCGCCGCGGTTGTGCGCGCGCACCAGGTTGAACCAGTCGGTCACCGGGCGCACATCGCCCAGCTGGAACCAGCCGACGATGAGCGTCTTGGTCAGCTGGTCGGCCACGATGATGATGGCCGCCAGCGCCAGCCACGGCAGCAGGCCGCCACCGGCCGCTTGGGTGCGTGCCATGCTCAGGCCACCGTGCGCGCTTCGCCCGCGCCGTACAAGTTGCTGGTGCAGCGCCCGCACAGTGCCGGATGCAACGCGTCGTGGCCGACGTCGTCCCGCCAATGCCAGCAGCGCTCGCACTTGCGTGCTGCGCTGGGTGTTACGGCGATGCTCAACGCGTCGCCGGCGCGCAGCTCGGCCACCGAGGTGATGAGCACGAAGCGCAGGTCGTCACCCAGCGCTTCGAGCAGCGCGTGGTCTTCGGGCGCCGCGGTGAGCGTGACGTTGGCCTGCAGCGACGAGCCCAGCCCGCCGGCGGCGCGCAGCGCCTCGATCTCCTTGTTGACGACGTCGCGCAGCGCGCGGATGCGCGTCCACTTGGCCAGCAGCGCGGCATCGGGCGAGGGCAGGGCCCAGAAGGTCTGGGTGAAGATCGAATCGGCGCCGGGGTGGAACACCTTCCAGGCTTCTTCGGCGGTGAAGCTCAGGAAGGGCGCCATCCAGCGCAGCATGGACTGGGTGATGTGCCAGAGCGCGGTCTGCGCACTGCGCCGCGCCAGCGAATCGGCGGCCGTGGTGTACAGGCGGTCTTTCAGCACGTCCAGGTAGAACGATCCCAGGTCCTCGGCGCAGAACACCTGCAGCTTGGCCACCACCGGGTGGAACTCATAGACCTCATAGTGCTGCAGCAGCTCGGCCTGTAGCTCGGCCGCGCGGCTGAGGGCCCAGCGGTCGATCTCCAGCATCTGCTCGGGCGCCACGGCGTGCTGGGTGGCGTCGAAGTCGGCGGTGTTGGCCAGCAGAAAGCGCAGCGTGTTGCGCATGCGGCGGTAGCTGTCGACCACGCGCGCCAGGATCTTGTCGTCGATGCTCAGGTCGCCCGAGTAGTCGGTCGCGGCGCACCACAGGCGCACGATCTCGGCGCCCAGCTGGTTGGTGACGGTGCGCATCTCGACGAAGTTGCCCAGGCTCTTGCTCATCTTGCGGCCCTGGCCGTCGACCGCGAAGCCGTGCGTGAGCAGGCCGCGGTAGGGCGCGCGCCCTTGCAGCGCGCAGCCGATGAGCAGCGAGCTGTGGAACCAGCCGCGGTGCTGGTCGTGGCCTTCGAGGTAGAGGTCGGCCTCGGGGCCCTGGTCGTGGTGGCCATTGGGGTGGCTACCGCGCAGCACGTGGCTGAAGGTGGAGCCGCTGTCGAACCACACGTCCAGGATATCGTTGCACTTGGCGTAGTGCTCGGCCGAATTTTCACCGGTCGCACCCAGCCATTCGGCCGGGTCCAGCTGGCTCCAGGCCTCGATGCCGCCTTGCTCCACCAGCTGCGCCGCGCGCTCCATGAAGGCCAGCGTGTCGGGGTGTGCCTCGCCCGTCACCTTGTGCAGGAACAGCGGCAGCGGCACGCCCCAGCTGCGCTGGCGGCTGATGCACCAGTCGGGGCGGTTGGCGATCATGTCGCGCAGCCGGGCGCGGCCGTTCTCGGGGTAGAAGCCGGTCTGCTCGATCGCGTGCAGCGCGGTCTGGCGCAGCGTGCCCGGCGCCTTGTCCACGGTGAACGCGCCAACGCCTTCATCCATGCGCACGAACCACTGCGCCGCGGCGCGGTAGACCACCGGCGTCTTGTGGCGCCAGCAGTGCGGGTAGCTGTGCAGCAGCTTGTCGGTGCCCAGCAGGCGGTCGCTCTGCGCCAGCACCTCGACGATGCGCGGGTTGGCCTTCCAGATGTTCAGGCCACCGAACAGCGGAAGGTCGGCGGCGTAGCGGCCGTCGCCCTGCACCGGGTTGAGGATGTCATCGTGGTGCAGGCCGTGGGCGACGCAGGAGTTGAAGTCTTCCACGCCATAGGCCGGCGCCGAGTGCACGATGCCCGTGCCGTCCTCGGCGGTGGCGTAGTCGGCCAGGTACACCGGCGACTGGCGGCGGTAGCCCTCGTGCGTGTCGGCCAGCGGGTGCCAGAAGGCCAGGCCGGCGAACTTCTCGCCCAGCGCGGTGGCCACCACGCTGCCCTGCAGGCTCCAGCGGGCCAGGCACTTGTCCACCAGCGCCTCGGCCAGCAGCAGCAGGCCGCGCTCGGTGTCGACCAGCGCGTACACCAGCGCCGGGTTGAGGTTGAGCGCCTGGTTGGCCGGCAGCGTCCAGGGCGTGGTGGTCCAGATCACCGCGAAGGCGCGCTTGCTGAGTGCCGGCAGGCCGAAGGCAGCGGCCAGCGCGGCCGGATCGGCGGCCGGGAAGGCCACGTCCACCGTGGGCGAGGGCTTGTCGGCGTACTCGATCTCGAACTCGGCCAGCGAACTGCCGCAGTCGAAGCACCAGTACACCGGCTTGGCGCCGCGGTAGACATAGCCGCGCTCGAACAGGCGCTTGAGCACGCGGATCTCGCCGGCCTCGTTGCCCTTGTCCATGGTGCGGTAGGGGTGCTCCCAGTCGCCCACCACGCCCAGGCGCTGGAAGTCGGCCATCTGCTGCGCGATCTGCTCACCGGCATAGGCGCGGCTGAGCGCTTGCACCTTGTCGCGCGGCAGGCCGCGGCCGTGGTCCTTCTCGATCTGGTTCTCGATGGGCAGGCCGTGGCAGTCCCAGCCCGGCACGTAGCGCGCATCGAAGCCGGCCAGCTGGCGGCTGCGCACTACCATGTCCTTGAGGATCTTGTTGACCGCGTGGCCGATGTGCAGCTTGCCGTTGGCGTAGGGCGGGCCGTCGTGCAGCACGAACAGCGGCGCGCCGTGGCGCGCGGCACGCAGGCGCTGGTACAGGCCGCTGTCGTTCCATTCCTTGATCCAGCCCGGCTCGCGCTTGGGCAGGTCGCCGCGCATGGGGAAGGGTGTGTCGGGCAGGTTGAGGGTGCTGCGGTAGTCGGTGGGTTCGGCTTGGCTCATGTCGGGGGGCCGCTATGGCGGCGGTGCGGGCTGTCGGGCTGGGACGGGGCGGGCCGCCCCGGCAGGGGGGGACGGCGGTGCGGGCGCGCGAGTGCTGGCGACTGCGCGCGCCGCGTTCAGCGCACGGGCCGACTAATTCGGTCGCGCGTGCCTTGCCGTTGCGTGGCGGCGTGCCAACGTAGGCGGGACAGCGGGGAAGCAGGCATGGTGCCGATTCTAAGCGCGGGGGGTGGCGTGCCAGGCCAGCGCCTGGGCGGTGTCGCGCGCGATGCCCTCGCGCAGCGCATCGACCGACGCGTACTTGCGTTCATCGTGCAGCTTGTGCAGCAGGTCCACGCGCAGCACCCGGCCGTAGCCGGCCTCGGGGCCCAGGCTGGCGGGCCAGTCCAGGCAGTGCGTTTCCAGCATCACGCGGCCGGCGTCCTCGACCGTGGGCCGCACGCCCAGGCTGGCCACGCCGGGCAGGGACTGCGGCGTCAGGCCATGCACGCGCACCACGTAGATGCCGCTGGCAGCGGGCCGCGGGTGGCCGAAGCGCAGGTTGAGCGTGCGAAAGCCCAGCGTGCGCCCCAGCTTGCGGCCGTGGATGACGTGGCCGCTGATGCTGTAGGGCCGGCCCAGCAAGGCCTCGACGCGCGCCATGTCGCCGGCCACCAGGGCTTCGCGCACGGCTGAGCTGGACACGCGCAGGCCATGCACTTCGTAGCTCATCATGCGTGCCACGTCGAAGCCGGCGGCGTCACCGGCGGCATCGAGCATGGCGTAGTTGCCGGCGCGGCGCGCGCCGAAGCTGAAGTCGTCGCCCACCAGCACGTAGCGCGCGCGCAGGCCGCGCAGCAGCACGTCGTCTATGAAGGCTTGCGGCGACATGCTGGCCAGGCGGTCATCGAAGCGCAGCACCACGACCTCGTCGATGCCGCAGCGCTCAAGCTCGGCCAGCTTGTCGCGCAGCGTGGCGATGCGTGCCGGCGCCGTCTCGGGCAGGCCGGCCTTGCGCGCGAAATGGTCGCGCGGGTGCGGTTCGAAAGTCAGCACGCAGGCCGGCAGGCCGCGGTGGTGCGCCTCGTTGGTGAGCAGCGCCAGCATGGCCTGGTGGCCGCGGTGGACGCCGTCGAAGTTGCCGATGGTGACAGTGCAGGCTGCCGCGCCCCCGGCAAGGTGGGCCGATCGAAGGGAGCCGCGGTGGATGCGCATGGGCGCCGATTATTGCGGCTGCAGACGCAGGCCCGGCCCAGGGCTCGAGGATCGTGGGCGAGCACAGGCGTGAGGGGTCGGACAGGACGGGTCGCACAAGGGACTGCAGCGCTTCGACGCATAGGCGATCGCCTGGGGTGCCGCCTGGGGTGCCGAGGCCCCTCGCTACACTTGCAGCCTTGCGTGAGGCAGCCAAAAGTGTCGCTTGAAGGGCAGATCGCCAAGCTTGAGTCTCCCCTGCCCGAGCGCATCGAGGGGGGCCTGCGGCTCACCGCTCCCGAGCGTTGCAGCAAGGGCGGCCCCCACCGGCCGTTGGTCAGTTACGTCACGGTCGTACGCAATGCCAGGGCTACGGTCGAGCGGACCCTTGCCAGCGTGCGTGCACAGCAATGGGATGCCGTCGAACACATCGTCGTCGATGGTTGTTCGAATGACGGAACGCGGGAAATCATCGAAGCCCACGCTTCTCAGATCGATTACTTCGTCTCGGAACCCGACCAGGGCTTGTACTACGCGCTGAACAAGGCGCTGTCTCTGGTTCGTGGTGATCTGGTCTGCGTGCTCAACGCCGACGACTGGCTGACGCCCGATGCCGCTGCGGTGGCGGCGAAAGCCCTCTTGCGCGTCGATGGCACAACGGGGACACCGGTACCAGTGATGATCCTGACATCGGCATGGCTGCACAACGGTGGGCGCCGCAAGTTGTGGTTGCCAGCCCCGCTGGATGCCGGATGCTGGTTGCGCTGCCCCAAGATCTGCCACAACGGCGTTTATGCCACCCCGGCGGCGCTGGCGCTTGCGGGCGCTTATGACACCCGCTTGCGGATCGTCGCCGACACCAGCTGGCTGTGCAGCGCATTCGATGCAGGCGTCAGGATCGTCCACTGTGCCGCACCTACGGTGCATTACGTGACCGGGGGCCTGTCCAGTGACGTCGGGCGGCACGTCGAAGAATGTGCCCGGATGCTTGCGCTGCGGTTTCCCGAGTTGCAGGCGTCCGAAGTGTGGACCCTGGTTCACGCGTTCTATCCCTGGCGGGACGGCCTCACGCCGTTTGCCGCTACCTGCCCCAGCGATCTGGGGCGCGCCCTCGAATCCTTGCTCGAGCGTCACTCGGGCAATGTGGCGCTGCAGGCCAGCGCCAGCGCTGCCGGTCTGGCCGATCAACAAGGCCACGCCACCCGCGTACGCCAGCGCAGAAAGCTGTCAGATCAACTGCGGCGCGGCGTCTTGCGGCTTTGGTACGGCACGCGGTACGCGCTGGGCGGCTGAGCAAGCCGCAACTCTTTGCTGAGCTGCGCAGAGGCTTACACCTCGTGCGGTATTGAGCAGGGCGTTCCAGAGGGACCTCTGCTTCGCCTCGGCTGCAGGGCCTCAGGCGCAAGACTTCAAGTCTGGAATCAATTCTTCCCAGAACCCCCGGTCGCAGCGTTCCCAGGCGTGGCAGCCGAAGGGGAGTTGGCGCCGGTTCATTTCGTAGAGCCGTCGCGGTTCGACTTCGAATGCGAAACCAAGGGCGACCTCTGGCGTGGGAACCCGGAAGAAGGGAAACACTGCCGGGACCAACATGCCCCAGAAGAAGTCTTCGTTCGAGCTTGGAAAGAACGGCTCGACGTTGTAGGCAAGCCACCACTCGTGCTTCAGCCTGCGCGGAAGGCTGCGGATCCCGGCTTTGCCGTTCGACCTGGATTTGAGGAAATTGGGAATGCGCCGGGGTGTCGAGAGCACGCGCAGGAAATCACTCACCTTTCGCAACGAGAACCCGCCGTTGCCGACGCCGAAAAACGCCAAGGGCTGTCGGGGTTCGCTGCCGCCCACGAACCAGGGCGCACCGATGTACGAGAAGTCGCGTTCGCACCAAGGGCTCAGTTGATCGGACAGCACCAATGCGTCGGTTTGTGCGATCAACAAGTGACTGTGGTCCGAGAACGTCCTGTAGAAATCGGCCGATCGCATCAGCGCGTTGTAGCCGGCAATACCGCTGAAGAAGCGGTCGTCGAATGTCTTCGAGCCAATCCTTCGTCCGTAGCGCTGGCAGAGGGCATCCAGGTAGGCGCTCAACCGTGCAGGCCCGATGAAGTACAGGGCATGGTGGCCCAGGACATCGACGGTGCGTGCGATCGACAGCGCTTCTGCGGCAGACAGTTCGGTCTTGTAGATCGGAATCGCGACGACAGGGCGAAGGGCGGTCTGGTCTTCAGGCATTGCTCGTCGAGCCCATCAAATGGCGCAGCGGATGCGAAGCTGGGTGGCCGTCATTCGCTTTTCGCCCAGCGGCAACATGCCATCACCTGCAACGGCCCGAGCCCTGTGCATGGATCAACGGTGCAGCAGCAGGTCGAACTCGCTGTCGCTGCGCTTGCGGCAGAAGGCCTCGAGCTCTGCCAGGCCGATGGGGCGCGCCGCGCGCTTGACCGACAGGCGCTGCGGAAAGGCCGCGGCCACCTGCAGCAGGTGGTCGATCTCGGCCGGGCTGGCGTGGTTGCAGCGCACCTCGATCATGGCGATGTCGGTGTCGTCCCACAGTGCGTCGGGCATGGCGGCGATGATCTTCAGGTCATGGCCCTGGGTGTCGGACTTCCACACCAGCCGGTCGCCGGGCTCGCGCGCGGCCTGGATCAGCGCCCAGGCCTGTGCGCCCGAGATCAGCTGCACCGTCTCGTCGCGCGTGCCGGCGCGCTGCACGTTCTGCGGCAGAGGCTGCAGCGAGCAGTCGCCGGCATTGCCTTCGTCCACGTGCAGCGTGGCCTGCCCGGTGTGGTCGGATACAGCGAAGGGTTGCACGTGGGCCGCACTGAACGGCCGCAGGTTCCAGGCCAGCTGCGCCAGGTTCTTGGTCTCGGGCTCGAAGCAGCAGGCACCGCTCCAGCGCGCCGGCTCGGGCGCCAGCAGCTGCCGCGTCACCAGGCCGATGTTGGCGCCGATGTCGATGAGAAAGTGGCGCTGCGTCGGCTGCCGCGCCACCAGGTCACGGATCAGCCGGGTGTGCTCGTCGTGCCAGTGGCCATAGGCCAGGGTGCGTGGGCCGATGATGCTGTCCATCGGCAGGCGCAACGTGCTGCCTTCATGGTGCAGCGGCGACTCAATGGGCGGGCGCCATTCGACTTCGACGATGCGGTTCTCGGACAGGAACTGCCCGATGGTGTGGCGGCGCCGCCGGATGGTTTTCCATTGGCCCAGGCGGTCGGCTATGCCCATGCAAGCTCGTTGAGTTTTGGCCGCGTAGTGTAGCCACGTGCCTGTGCCGGACCGACTGCAGACCGGCCGCTTCAGCCCGGGCCGGCCAGCAGTTGCAGGTAGGTGGCTATGTAGGCCTGGGTGGCATCGGCCCAGTTGTAGCGCGCGGCCCAGGCGCGGGCTTGCGCGGCCTCGGGCGGGCCGAAGCTGCCAATGGCGGCCTCGGTGGCGCGGCGCATGCCGGCCGGGTCGAAATCGTGCCAGTAGCGCGCGGCGCTGCCGCCCACTTCGGGCAGGCAGGTGCAGTCGGACAGCAGCACCGGTTTGCCGAAGTACAGCGCCTCGATCGGCGGCAGGCCGAAGCCTTCGGTCAGCGACGGGAACAGGAAGGCCTGGCAGTGCGCGTACAGCCAGGCCTTCTGCGCGTCGCTGACAAGGGTCAGGATGCGCACGTTGCGCAGCCCCAGGGCGTCGCAGCGCGCCTGCAGCTCGGCGTTGCGCGCGGCCGACGGGCCGGCCAGCACCAGTTGGCGTTCGGGCCACAGCGCCATCATGTCCAGCAGCGCCTCGACGTTCTTGGACGGCGTCATGCGGCTGATGTGAAACAGGAAGGGCTGCTCGCCCACGCCCGCCACCGGCGCCTGCGGCGCCGTGCTGAGATCGCGCACACCGTTGTAGATGGTGCGGCCCGGCCCCTGCCAGCCCAGGTGCCGCGCCAGGTCGGCGCGCACGTAATCGCTGATGGTCACCACGGCGTCGTTGCGCACCAGCAGGCGGCGCATGCGGCGGGTGTCGCGCCAGCGGCTGAAGCCCCCCTTCACGTGCACGAAGTTCAGGTCGTGCACGGTGCACAGGCTGAAGCGCGTACCGCTAGGCGCCGGGTAGCGATTGAGCTGCGCCAGCGTGTGCCACAGGTCGAAGCGCAGGGGCTGCACGTGCCGCCACTCGTGGCTGCGCCGCAGCGGCAGGTAGCCCACCGCATCGCCGAAGCAGCCCACCAGCGCGGGCACCACGTGGAAGTGCAGCTCCAACCCGTGCTGTGCGCGCAGTGCCGGCGCGCGCGCTGCCAGGCTGCTGCACAGCTGCTGCGCGAATTCGCCCAGGCCATCGACAAAGCGATCGGCATTGCCCAGGCTGATGCCCACGCGACGGATGCTCGAGTCGGCAGTTGGCATGGGCGTGGTGCAGGGGCCTCGTCTAGGGGGGAGGGGGCAAAAGGCGCCGATTATGGCCGGCAGCCGCTGGCACAATTCCGCCGCATGACGCGGCTGCCCCTGGCCCAGATCACCCTGTGTGCGGTCGAGACCCGCACGCCGGTGCTGGCCTTGCAGTCGCTGCTGCGGTCCATGGAGAAGGTCGACTTCGGCCGCGTGCTGCTGTTCACCAACGGCTGGACGCCGCGGTGCGTGGTGCCGGGGGTCGAACTGATCGACATCGACCCCATCGATTCCGAGGCCGCTTATTCGCATTTCCTGCTGCGTCGGCTGGCCTACTACATACGCAGTTCGCATGCGCTGGTCACGCGCTGGGATAGCTTCGTCGTCGATGCCGGGGCCTGGAGCCCCGAGTTCCTGGTGCACGACTACGTGGCGCCGGTCTGGCCCGAACAGCCCGAGGGCCGCAGCGTGGGCAGTGGCGGTTTCTCACTGCGGTCGCGCCGCTACCTGCGGGCGGGGCTGGACACGCGCATCGAGCAAGAACACCCCGAGGACGCCGTCATGGGTCGCACCTGCCGCCGATTTCTCGAGGACGTGCACGGCATCCGCTTCGCACCACCGGCCCTGGCGCAACGCTTCGCCTTCGACGCCGAGACCGCCTCGGCCCCCACGTTCGGCTTCCACGGGTCCCGCAACCTGCCCGCGGTGCTGGACGAGGCCGCGCTGAGTGAGGTGGTCGAACGCTTGCCGGATGACTACTTCGCTTCGCATGACGCGCTCAGGCTCGCGCGGGCGCTGCTGCTCAGGGGCATGCCGCACTGTTCGCTCGAGACGCTGCGGCGCTGCATGCGGGCCGGCCGCATCGGGCCGGACACGCGGCTGCTGATGGCGGCGGCCCGGCTGGCCCGGCCCTTCGCGCAGCCCGTGCAGCGCCGCTGATGGCGCCCGCGACTGCGCCGCTGCGGGTGCTGGCGGCGGCCGCCGACCCGGCTGCCACCATCACCCGCATCCGGTTGGGCGATCCAATCTCGGCCTTGTTCTCGGGCCAGGCGGGCGAGCTGCAACTGCGCCCGCTGCACGATGTGCCGCTGGCTGCGCTCGACTGGGCCGACGTGCTGGTGGTGCAGCGCGGCACCACGCCGCGCCACCTGGCGCTGATGCAGGCCGCTGCGACGCGGGGCCGGGCGGTCATCTACGACATCGACGACCTGCTGACCGAGGCCGCGCCGCACCTGGTGCACGCCGAGTCCTTGGTGCGCGCGGCGCCCTGGGTGCGTGCGGGGCTGCAGGCTGCCGATCTCGTGACCGTGAGCACGCCCCGGCTGGCCGAGATGCTGCAGCTGCAGCAATCGCGGTACCACGTCGTGCCCAACACGGCGTTCGCGCTGGGCGCAACCACGGGCGCAGACCCGCTGCCTGCACAGCGCGCCGACGAGCCGGTCACCGTGCTGGTTGCCGGGTCCGACCGCGTGGCCGGCGGGGTGGCGTGGCAGGCGCTGGCGGCGGCCGAAAGGGCGGCCGCGGGGCGACTGCGGGTGCTGGCCGTGGGCCCCGTGCAGGCCGACCTGGCCCAGGCCGGCGTGCAGTGTGAGCGCCTGCCGCTGATGCCGCGCGAGGCCTTCGTGCGCTGGGCGCACGAGCAGCCCAATCCGCTGGCGCTGATTCCTCTGGACGACAGCCGCTTCAGTGCCGGCAAGAGCGCCATCAAGTGGTACGACTACTCCGAGGCCGGCGTGCCCACGCTGGCCTCCGACGCCGGCCCCTATCGCGACAACCTGGACCATGGGCGCACGGGCTGGTTGGTGGGGCCGTCGCTCGCAGATTGGCAGGCCGCCCTGGACGCTGCACTGACCGATGCAGCGGGGCGGCTGCGCATCGCCAGCGCGGCGCGCGCGCATGTGCGCCAACACCACCATGCAGCCCTGATGGCGCAGGCTTGGGGTGATGCGCTGGTGCGTGCCTGCCATACGGCCGCTGGACGCGGCCCCGCGGCGTTGCCTGCGCCGTGGATGGAAACGCTGCGCGAACGCGTCGATGGCCTGCTGAGGGCGCTGCGCCGCTGGAACCGCAAGCGCCTGGCACGCCGACCCTAGTCGGCGCTCCCAGCGGAACTCGCGCACGGGGCAGGGCGGGCCTCCGTGTGGCCGTGCTCCAAGCCGGCCTGCCTGTAGCCGGCAATGCGTGTGATCGGTTTGATCGCCAGAGCGCCGGCCAAGCCGCAGAGCCCAAGCGGTAGTTGCTCTTGGTGTGGCCGATCAGATCCATCGGAAAAATGGAAATTTCCTTTTTCTCTGCGCCTGCAGGCTCCTGATTTCAGTGCACAGAGCCCCCATGAAGGCATCGTAACGTCCGTACAGATTGATGCCCGCCAGCTCTGGGTAACGAATGCGATCCTCTTCCAAGCCCAGACGGCTCTCGGGCAACAATTCATCCGCAACAGGGTCGCCAGTGATAAGCCCGTAGGACAGAGCAATATCCTTGACTGCCGAGAAGCTTAGTGTGTACGCATTTTCACGAATCCGATCAGCAATGTTGTCCCAGTGAAAGCCCTCGCCCGGACTACGATTTTCTTTTATCGAGAGCTTGTGACTCCCGATAATTGCTTTTGAAGCCAGCTGTTCGGATGAGCGAGCCGGCACGTGAGCGAGGGCGATATCCAGTTGGTGTACCGGTGCCAACTTCTTCCTGGCCCGATAAAAGCTGTGATTACCCGATGTAAGAAAGCCCTGCCGTGCCAACGCATTGGGAACAATTACTTTGCCATACTGTCGAAACTCCAGCGGACGTTGACGAAAGAGCGACCACAAAGGATTTTTTTTGGAAAAGAACTGGTCCGATGTCGGCACGAACGTAGCCCAATTCATCGCTGCGCAGAAGCCTTCGGGGACACCAGCTAGCGCAGTGGCTAGCCGAGCCTTGTCAGCTTGAATAAATTCATCGGCATCCAATGGAAATATCCAGTCATAAGTTCCAAGGCCTGCAACTTCGCGGGTCAGGCGGGTAGTGATTTCACCTTGCGGGTGGCCAATTGCAGTATCGGAAGACAAGGTGATAGAGAATCCCTCCGCCCTCAATTTCTCCAATATCTGCCGCGTCGAGTCGCTGCTGCCATTATCAAGGATGAAGAAATGATCAACTGCTCGGGAGTTTATTCGAACAAACAGCTCGATAATGTCGCACTCGTCCTTTACCATGGAAACGGCGGCAATTTTCATATTCAAGTCTTGTGAGTCTGCGGTATCGGAGTGGTCATTCAAAGGAGCATGGCTGCTCAAGAGATTTGGTGTCGCTGCCTTCCCGGGTCAGCCGTTCGACTTGATGGCCTTGAATTCCCAAACCAGGTGACTGTTCTTGTTGCGACGATCCCGGCGTTTCAAGCGAAGCCGTTCGAACCAACTGGGCGTGTGCGTCGGTTGATACTCAAATTCTCCGCCTCGGACTGGAGCAACTCGAAGGCACTCAAAGTTGCCCTTGAATCCGTACATCTTGCCCAGCAGCTGCGGGCTGGTGAAATAAATATGGGTTTGGCGGGTAATTATATTGACGTGGGTTGGATCTTGAAAGGCGGCTGGATGGGGGAATGCTGGGGTGCTTGCATAGAAGAGTCCGTGGTGCTTGAGCACTCTCCACACTTCATTCATTACTTCAATGAACGGAAATCTGGTGGCGTTTCCGGTGACGGTGGTGCGCGGGACATGCTCCAGGAAATCGTATGCAGATACCGAATCAAACGAGTCATCATCAAACGGGATTGGCTCACGAAACAGGTCTGCTCCCAGAATCTTTGCGCCGACCGCATCAAGATTCGGCCTTATATCAACGCCGAACAACTCCGGCGCGCGGTACGGATTGCGCGGAATCGCTCCGCAGCCGAGGTCGAGATGACGTTGATTCACCGAAGTGCCTTTTTCGAACTGCTGCCAATAGGCTACCTGAGGCCCGCCCTGAGCGCCGCTTGCTCGTCGTCGCGCAGCCAGCGCCACTGGCCGGGTGCCAGCGCCGCGTCCAGGCTCGCGCTCCCGAAGCCGCTGCGGTGCAGCGTCTCCACCCGGTTGCCCACCGCGGCCAGCATGCGCTTGACCTGGTGGTAGCGGCCGTCGGTGAGCGTGAGGCGCAGCGTGAGTTCACCCGTGGCCTCACAGGCCGCAGCGCGCACCGGGGCCGGGTCGTCGTGCAGCACCACGCCGTCGCGCAGCGCTTGCAGTTGGGCCTCGTCCAGCGGGTGCTTGACGCCCACCTCGTAGACCTTGGGCACGTGCCACTTGGGTGAGGTCAGCCGGTGGATCAGCGCGCCGTCGTCGGTGAGCAGCAGCAGGCCGGTGGTGTCTTCGTCCAGCCGGCCCACCGGCTGCACGCCGCGGTGCTGCAGCGGCAGCGGCAGCAGGCTCAGCACGCCGGGGTGGTGGCGCGGCTGGCGCGAGCATTCCACGCCCGCCGGCTTGTGCAGCATCAGCAGTGCGCTCGCCTGGAAGGCCCAGTCCACGCCTTCCACGCTGAACACCAGGCCGTCGGTGGGCAGGTCTTCGTCGGCATTTTCCAGCGTGCGGCCGGCCCATTGCACGCGGCCGGCGGTGATCAGCGCGGCGCATTCGCGGCGGCTGCCGAAGCCTTGGGTGAAGAGGATCTGGGAGAGTTTCATTTCAGTGCCGCCCGGCCGTTCCGAAGGCACTGAAGGCCCCCTCGGGGGGCAGCGAGCGAAGCGAGCGTGGGGGTTTCATTTCAAGGCAAAGTCACGGCAGGCGGGCAGGGGTGGATCGTCCAGGGCCGTGGCGTGGCGCACCGCCTGCAGCACGGCCTGCACCACGGCTTCGGCGGCCAGCACGCCCAGCAGCGTGGC
>JALHPY010000091.1:12350-16520 GCA_022842305.1 Rubrivivax sp. | reverse complement strand
GGGTGGCCAGCGCCGCCGGGCGTTCACCGCCCTTGGCCGGCAGAAAGCCGTGGAAGCAGAACCCGCCGCCGCCGGCATCGCCCGCGGCGCTGAGCGCGGCCAGCGCACTGCTGGCGCCTGGCAGCGGCACCACCGGGTGGCCGGCCGCGGCCACGGCAGCCACCAGCACCGCGCCGGGGTCGCTGATGGCCGGCGTGCCGGCATCGCTGGCATAGGCCACCGATTCGCCGCGCGCCAGCCGCGCCAGCACGGCCTGCGCCGCGGCATGCTCGTTGTGCGCGTGCAGCGCCAGCAGCGGCTTGTGCAGGCCCAGGTGGTGCAGCAGCTGACCGGCCACGCGCGTGTCCTCGCAGGCCACGGCGTCCACCTGGCCCAGCACGTGGATGGCGCGCAATGTCAGGTCGGCCAGGTTGCCGATGGGCGTGGCCACCACGTAGAGTGTGCCGGGGCGCTGGCTCTGGTGGCCGGCGGCTTCGGCGGCGGCGCGTTGCAGCAGGAGGGTGTCGATGCTCAAGGCGGGAATTGCGTCAGGAGGGGCGGTGGGGGGAAGCAAGGCCCGCGGCGACGCGGCCGAGGCGCAGGCGCTGGAGTGGCTCTTGCAGCGCGGCCTGACGCTGGTGCAGCGCAATTATCGGGTGGCCCGCGGCCCGGGCGCGCGCGGCGGCGAGATCGACCTGATCCTGCGTGACCGCGACGGCACCCTGGTCTTCGTCGAGGTGCGCGAGCGCGCCAGCCGCGCCCAGGGCGGCGCCGCGGCCAGCGTGGGGTCGGCCAAGCGTGCGCGCCTGGTGTTTGCGGCGCAGCACTACCTGATGCGCCTGGCCAGCCCGCCGCCCTGCCGTTTCGACGTGGTGGCCATCGACGGCGGCCGCATCGAGTGGCTGCCCGGCGCCTTTGACGCCGGCTGAAGAGGCCGGCTGCGCCTTGTTGCAGTTGGTCCGCCGCCTGTGTGCGCCGCGGAACCGACGGCACAGTCCCCTGTCATATGATCGATGAAGATGCTCGAGCAGCGAATACAGCAACAGTTCTTCGACAGCGCCGACCTTCAATACCGCGCGGTCGAGTCATTGGCTCCGCCGATCGCCGAGGCCGCATCGGCCCTGCTGGCAGCGCTGACCAACGGCGGCAAGGTGATGGTGGGCGGCAGCGGTGCCGGCAGTGCGCTGGCGCCCTACCTGGCGCGGCTGCTCACCGGCCGCTTCGAGCGCGAACGCCCGCCGCTGGCCGCATTGGCACTGGGCGCACGCCCGGCGCAGGAGGTGCGCGCGCTGGGCCTGCCGGGCGATGTGCTGCTGTTCATCGACGACGGCGAAGGCGCCAGCACCCCGGTGATATCTGCTGCGCAGGGCAAGGACATGACCATCGTCGTGCTGGCCGGGCGCGGCGCCGCCGCCTTCGGCGAGCTTCTGGCCGACACCGATGTGCTGGTGGCGGTGCCCAACGAACGGCCCTCGCGCGTGGCCGAATTGCAGCTGCTGGCGCTGCACTGCCTGTGCGATGCGGTCGACTTTCAGCTCATGGGAGACCCCGAATCGTGATCATCAAGTACCGATCTGCACACGCCCTGGCACGTGGCGCTGCCGCCGTGGCGCTGGCCGCCACCCTGGTGGCAAGCCTGAGCGCCTGCGCCCCGCTGATCGTGGGCGGTGCCTTCGTCGGCAGCGGCATGATCGTGGCCGACCGCCGCACCACCGGCGCGCAGATCGAGGACCAGTCCATCGAGATCAAGGCCGCGTCGCGCGCGCGCAGCCTGGCCACGCTGGGCCAGATCGAAGTCACCAGCTACAACCGCACCGTGCTCATCACCGGCAACGTGCCCGCCGCCGAAGAAAAGGCGCGGGTCGAACAGGCCGTGGCCGCGGTCGAGAACGTGCGCAGCGTGGTCAACGAGCTCGAGGTCGGGCCCACGGCGGCGCTGGCCACGCGCTCCAACGACGCCTTCATCGGCGCCAAGATCAAGGCCACCATGGTCGACGCCAAGGACGTGCACGCCAGCGCCTACAAGGTGGTGGTCGAGCGCGGCGTGGCCTTCCTGATGGGCCGCGTCACCGAGCGCGAGGCGGCGCGCGGCGCCGAGCTGGCGGCCGCGGTGCCGGGCGTGAAGAAGGTGGTGCGGGTGTTCGAGATCCTGAGCGAGCAGGATCTCGCCACCCTGGGCAAGCCGCCGCTGCCGTCACCGGCGGCCTCGGCCGCGCAGTAGCGCGCTACTTCTTCAGGCGGCGGATCAGGCTGGAGGTGTCCCAGCGCTGCCCGCCCAGGGCCTGGACCTCGGCGTAGAACTGGTCGACCAGCGCCGTCACCGGCAGCTGCGCGCCGTTGTGGCGGGCTTCGTCCAGCACCAGGCCCAGGTCCTTGCGCATCCAGTCCACGGCAAAACCGAAGTCGAACTTGTCGGCCACCATGGTCTTGCCGCGGTTGTCCAGCTGCCAGCTCTGCGCCGCGCCCTTGCCGATGACGTCCAGCACCAGCGGCATGTCCAGCCCGGCGCGCTGGCCGAAGGCGATGGCCTCGGCCAGGCCCTGCACCAGGCCGGCGATGCACACCTGGTTGACCATCTTGGCCAGTTGCCCCGCGCCGCTGTCGCCGACGCGGGTGACGGCCTTGGCGAAGGCCAGCGCCACCGGGCGCATGGCCTCGAAGGGCTCTGCGTCGCCGCCGCACATGACGGTGAGCGCGCCGTTCACCGCGCCAGCCTGGCCGCCCGAGACCGGCGCGTCGATGAAGTGCAGGCCGCGCGCGCGCGCCTGGCCGTGCAGTTCGCGCGCAATCGCCGCCGAGGCCGTGGTGTGGTCCACGAACACCGTGCCCGGCGCCATGCCGTGGAAGGCGCCTGCATCGCCCAGCGTCACCGAGCGCAGGTCGTCGTCGTTGCCGACGCAGGCAAACACCACGCTGGCGCCGGCCGCGGCGGCGCGCGGCGTGGCGGCCGTGGCGCCGCCGTATTCGGCGGCCCAGGCCGCGGCCTTGGCGGCGGTGCGGTTGTAGACGGTGACCTGGTGCCCGGCGCGCGCCAGGTGGCCGGCCATGGGGTGGCCCATGACGCCCAGGCCCAGGAAGGCGACGCGTTGCGGGGCGATAGGGTCGTAGCTGCGTGTGCTCATGGCCGCCATGCTGCCACAAGCCGCGCCGCTACATCACCTTCATGTGCTCGGTGCCGGCCGACAGGTCGGTGCTGCGCGCGCGCGCGCTCTTGAGCTTGATCTGCAGGCGCAGGTCGTTCACCGAGTCGGCGTTGCGCAGCGCGTCTTCGTAGCTGATGTGCAGCCCTTCGTACAGGTCGAACAGGCTCTGGTCGAAGGTCTGCATGCCGAGTTCGCGGCTGCGCTTCATCAGCTCCTTGATCTCGCTGATCTCGCCCTTGAAGATCAGGTCGCCGACCAGCGGCGTGTTGAGCAGGATCTCCACCGCGGCGATGCGGCCGCGGCCCTGCTCGCGCGGCATCAGGCGCTGGCTGACCAGGGCCTTGAGGTTGAGCGACAGGTCCATCAGCAGCTGCTGGCGCCGCTCTTCGGGGAAGAAGTTGATGATGCGGTCGAGCGCCTGGTTGGCGCTGTTGGCGTGCAGCGTGGCCAGGCACAGGTGGCCGGTCTCGGCGAATGCCACGGCGTGCTCCATGGTTTCGCGGTCGCGGATCTCGCCCATCAGGATGACGTCGGGCGCCTGGCGCAGCGTGTTCTTCAGCGCCGCTTCCCAGCTGTCGGTGTCGATGCCCAGCTCGCGCTGCGTGATGATGCAGTTCTTGTGCGCGTGCACGAACTCCACCGGATCTTCGACGGTGATGATGTGCCCGAAGGAGTGCTCGTTGCGGTGGTCGACGATGGCCGCCAGCGAGGTGCTCTTGCCCGAGCCCGTGGCGCCCACGAAGATGACCAGGCCGCGCTTGGTCATGGCCACCTCTTTCAGCACCTCGGGCAGGCCCAGCCCGTCGATGGTGGGCAGGGTGGCCGGGATGGTGCGGAACACCAGCCCCACCTGCCCCTGCTGCATGAAGGCGTTGACGCGGAAGCGCCCCACGCCCTGCGGGCTGATGGCGAAATTGCACTCCTTGCTCTTCTCGAACTCGGCGCCCTGCTTGTCGTTCATCACCGCGCGCGCCAGCGCCAGCGTGTGCTGGCCGGTGAGCGGCTGCGGGCTGACCTTGGTGACCTTGCCGTCGACCTTGATGGCCGG
>JALHPY010000091.1:0-12250 GCA_022842305.1 Rubrivivax sp. | reverse complement strand
CCGGGGAAGTTTTCGGGGATCTTGGCCTTGGACCGCGCCTCGGTGGGGGCCACCAGGTTGCGCCGCACCAGGTCGGCCAGGTTCTGGTCCAGCGTCTGCATGCCCATGTTCTGGCCTGTCTGGATGCTGGAGTACATCTGCGCGATCTTGTTCTCGCGGATCAGGTTCTTGATGGCGCTGGTGCCCAGCATGATCTCGTGCGCGGCCACGCGACCCGAGCCGTCCTTGAGCTTGCACAGCGTCTGCGAGATCACCGCCACCAGCGACTCGGACAGCATGGCGCGCACCATCTCTTTCTCGGCCGCGGGGAAGACGTCGACGATGCGGTCTATGGTCTTGGCCGCGCTGCTGGTGTGCAGCGTTCCGAACACCAGGTGGCCGGTCTCTGACGCGGTGAGCGCCAGGCGAATGGTTTCCAGGTCGCGCAGCTCGCCCACCAGGATGGCGTCGGGGTCTTCACGCAAGGCGCTGCGCAGCGCGTTGTTGAAGCTCAGCGTGTGCGGGCCCACCTCGCGCTGGTTGATCAGGCACTTCTTGCTCTCGTGCACGAACTCGATCGGGTCTTCCACCGTCAGCACGTGGCCGTACTCGTTTTCATTGAGGTGGTTGACCATGGCCGCCAGCGTGGTGCTCTTGCCGCTGCCGGTGGGGCCGGTCACCAGCACCAGGCCGCGCGGCTTGAGCGAGAGCTCGGCAAAGATCTTGGGGCAGCCCAGCTGCTCGAGCGTGAGGATCTTGCTCGGGATGGTGCGGAACACCGCGGCCGCGCCGCGGTTCTGGTTGAAGGCGTTGACACGGAAGCGCGCCAGGCCTTGGATCTCGAACGAGAAGTCGCACTCCAGCGTGTCCTCATAGTGCTTGCGCTGGGCGTCGTTCATGATGTCGTACACCATGGCGTGGACCATCTTGTGGTCCAGCGCTTCGACGTTGATGCGCCGCACGTCGCCGTGCACCCGGATCATGGGCGGCAGGCCGGACGAGAGGTGCAGGTCCGAGGCCTTGTTCTTGACGGAGAAGGCCAGCAGCTGGGTGATGTCCATGAGGGGTGGGTGCGCCCGCAACGGGGCGGGCTTTAAGCTTGGCGGATTATGGAGAGCATCGCACAGGCCCTGCAACAAGTGGCACGGCGCATCGAAGTCGCGGCGGCGGCGGCGGCGCGGCCCCCCGGCAGCGTGGCGCTGCTGGCGGTGAGCAAGACGCAGCCGGCCGCTGCCGTGCGCGCCGCGCTGGCGGCGGGCCAGCGCGCCTTCGGCGAGAACTACGTGCAGGAGGCGCTGGCCAAGATGGCGGCGCTGGCCGACGTGCGGGCGCAACTCGAGTGGCACCTGATCGGCCCGTTGCAGAGCAACAAGACGCGCGCCGTGGCCGAAGCCTTCGACTGGGTGCACTCGGTCGACCGCCTCAAGCTGGCGCAGCGCCTGGCCGAGCAGCGCCCGGCCTGGCTGCCGCCGCTGAACATCTGCCTGCAGGTCAACGTCAGCGGCGAAGCCAGCAAGAGCGGCGTGCAGCCCGAAGAACTGCCGGCACTGGCACGGGCCGTGGCCGCACTGCCGGCCGAGCGAGTGCGCCTGCGCGGGCTGATGAGCATCCCCGAGCCGGCCGAGGGCCTGGACGCGCAGCGCGCGCCGCACCGCCGGCTGCGCGAACTGCTGGCCGCGCTCAACGATGCCGGCTACGCGCTGGACACGCTGAGCATGGGCATGAGCGCCGACCTCGAGGCCGCGGTGGCCGAAGGCGCGACGCTGCTGCGCATCGGCACCGCGATCTTCGGCGCGCGCTGAAGCGGGCGCCGAAGACCGCTCAGATCAGGCCCAGCGCGTGTAGCAGGCCGCTGGTCAGGTGCAGCAGCACGCCCAGCGTGACAAAGCCTTCAAGGAGGCGCACGCGCCGGCTGGCGGCCGAGTGCCATGGGGCCAGGGCCGTGGGGGTCTTTGGGGGGGTGCGCATGCTGTCTCCTGCGGTGAGCGGGCGGGTGGTGCCTGCTCATCGTCGCGGCGGCGGGCGCTGTCAGCCGCGCGGCGCGGCCCGGCGTGACATCGCGTAACGGATGTCACGCCGGGGCGTGCGGCCTGCGCTTCACACCGGCAGCAGCGCGCTGTGCTTGACCTCTTCCATCACCGCGTAGGTGCGCGTTTCGCGCACGCCGGGCAGGGTCCAGATGACGCTGCCGATGAACTGGCGGTAGGCCGCCATGTCGGCCACGCGCGTCTTCAGCAGGTAATCGAAGCCGCCGGCCACCAGGTGCGCTTCCAGGATCTCGGGCCGCACCTGCACCGCGGCCTTGAAGGTGTCCATCACGTCGTGCACCGTGCGGTCGAGCAGGATCTCCACGAACACCAGCAGCCCGGCGCCCAGCTTGGCCGGGTTCAGCCGCGCCTCGTAGCCCAGGATGTAGCCCTCGCGCGTGAGGCGCTTGACGCGCTCGAGCACCGCGGTGGGCGACAGGTGCACCTCTTCGGCCAGCTTGAGGTTGCTGACGCGGCCGTCGGCCTGCAGCACGCGCAGGATGCGGCGGTCGATCTTGTCCAGGCCGCGCTCGTTGCGCCCGTTGGCGCTGTCTGGGGTGTCCATGGCGAATGATTCTCTGCCAGAGGGCCCGATTCCCGAATCCGGTGCGGCCCTGACAAGCCTAAGCTGCGCATCCTGCCTGCCCAAGGACGCGCCATGAACAAGCCCCTGCCCGCCCCCGCCGCCCGCCTGCCCTTCCCCTATCGGCCCGAAGCCGAGGTCGTGGCCGCCGCCCTGGCCGCGCTGCAGGGGCGGCTGGACTGGCCGGCCGTGGTGGACGCGGCGCGCCCCTGGGTGCTGGGCGCACGCGCGCACCCGGCGCCCTTCTGGGCCATGGAATCTCTGTTGCGCGAGTACCCCATCTCCAGCGCCGAAGGCCTGGCGCTGATGCGCCTGGCCGAAGCCCTGCTGCGCGTGCCCGACGCCGAGACCGCCATCGCCCTGACGGCCGACCAGTTGGGCCGCGCCGAGTTCGACGCCAATCAGGCCGACGGCCCCTGGCGCATGCTGTCGCAGCTCTCGGCCAGCGCCATCTCGCTGTCCAAGAAGTTCCTGCCCGACGCCGAGCAGCCCGCCGGCCTGCTGCAGCGCCTGGGTGCGCGCACGGTGGTGGCGGCCACGGTGCGTGCCATCCAGTTGCTGGGGCGGCAGTTCGTCTACGCCCGCACCATCACCGAGGCCATCGCCGAAGGCCAGGGGCAGCGTCGCCAGCAGCCCGGGCTGCGCTTCAGCTTCGACATGCTGGGCGAAGGCGCGCGCACCGAGGCCGCGGCCGTGGAGTACCTGGGCGCCTACGAGCAGGCCATCGAGGCCATCGCCACCGGCCGCGCCGGCGGCAACGCCGGGCCGGCCGGGCGCGACGAGATCTCGGTCAAGCTCAGCGCGCTGTTCCCGCGCTATGAAGAAGCGCAGCGCGAACGCGTCTTTGCCGAACTGCTGCCGCGCGTGTGGGGCCTGGTGCAGCGCGCGGCGCGCGCCGACATCAACATCGCCATCGACGCCGAAGAATGCGACCGGCTGGAACTGTCGCTGGACCTGTTGGACGCGCTGGCCGAGCGCGTGGCGGCTGAGTTTCCGCAATGGGGCGGCCTGGGCCTGGCGGTGCAGACCTACCAGACGCGCGGGCTGGAGGTGGTGGACGCGGTGGCGGCGATGGCGCGGCGCCATGGCATCACGTTCGTGCTGCGCCTGGTCAAGGGCGCCTACTGGGACGGCGAGATCAAGCGCGCGCAAGAGGGCGGCCTGCCCGGCTACCCGGTGTTCACGCACAAGCACCACACCGACATCAACTACCTGGCCTGCGCGGCGCGGCTGATCGACCACCACCAGCTGATCTACCCGCAGTTCGCCACGCACAACGCCGGCACCATCGCCGCCATCGTGCAGATGGCGCGCCGGCAGGGCGCGGCCTTCGAGCTGCAGCGCCTGCACGGCATGGGCGAAGGCATCCACAACGAGGTGCTCAAGGACCGCAGCATCGCCTGCCGCGTGTACGCGCCGGTGGGCGAGCACCGCGACCTGCTGGCCTACCTGGTGCGGCGGCTGCTGGAGAACGGCGCCAACTCGTCCTTCGTGCACCAGCTGGCCGACGCCGCGGTCAGCCCCGAGGACCTGCTGGCCTCGCCTCTGGTGCCGGCCACGGCGCCCGCCCTGGCGCTGCCGGCGGCGCTGTTCGGCGCGGCGCGCGCCAATTCCAGCGGCGTGGACCTGGCCTGCGCCGCGATGCGCCAGCCGCTGCTGGACGCGCTGCAGCGGGTGGCGGTCGAGCCCGTGCCGCTGGCCACGGCCGAGGACGTGGCCGCCGCCATGGCCCGGCTGCACCTCGGCTTCGACGCCTGGAACGCGCGCCCGCTGGCCGAGCGCGCAGCCACCCTGCGCCGCGCCGCCGACCTGCTGGACGCGCGCCTGCCCGGGTACTGCGCGCTGCTGGTGAAGGAAGCGCACAAGACCCTGGGCGACTGCGTGGCCGAGGTGCGCGAGGCGGTGGACTTCTGCCGCTACTACGCCGACCAGGCCGAAGAGCGGCTGAAGGATCAGCCACTGCCCGGCCCCACCGGCGAGAGCAACCTGCTGCGCCTGCACGGCCGCGGCGTCTTCGTCTGCATCAGCCCCTGGAACTTCCCGCTGGCCATCTTTGCCGGCCAGGTGGTGGCGGCGCTGGTGGCCGGCAACACCGTGGCCGCCAAGCCGGCCGAGCAGACGCCGGCCGTGGCGCAGCGCTTCGTGGCCTTGCTGCACGAGGCCGGCGTGCCGGCCGACGCACTGGCGCTGCTGCACGGCCCGGGCGAAACCATCGGCGCGGCGCTGGTGGCGCACCCGGCCACGGCCGGCGTGTGCTTCACCGGCAGCACGCCGGTGGCGCGGCTGATCAACCGCACGCTGGCGGCCAAGGACGGCCCCATCGTGCCGCTGATCGCCGAGACCGGCGGCCTGAACGCGATGATCGTGGACAGCACGGCGCTGCCCGAGCAGGTGGTGGACGCCGTGGTGCAGAGCGCCTTCCGCAGCGCCGGCCAGCGCTGCAGCGCGCTGCGCCTGCTGTGCGTGCACGAATCCGTGGCCGACGGCGTGATCCAGATGCTGTGCGGCGCGCTGGTCGAACTGAACGTCGGCGACCCGGCCGACCTGGCCACCGATGTCGGCCCGGTGATCGACGACGAGGCCTTCCATGGCATCAGCGGCCACGTGCAGCGCCTGCGCGGCCAGGCGCGGCTGCTGGGCGAGACGCCGCTTAAGTCCGGCTTGCCCGGCGTGCCCGGCATGCCGCGGCTGGTGGCGCCGGTGGCTTTCGAGATAGTCCGCATCGCCGAGCTGCAGACCGAGATCTTCGGCCCGGTGCTGCACGTGGTGCGCTGGGGGGGCGACGTCAATGACGTGGTGCGCCAGATCAACGCGCTGGGCTGCGGCCTGACCCTGGGCGTGCAGACGCGCATCGACAGCCGCGCGCAGCGCATTGCCGACACGGCGCGCGTGGGCAACGTCTACGTCAACCGCAACATCATCGGCGCCGTGGTGGGCGTGCAGCCCTTCGGCGGCGAAGGCCTGTCGGGCACCGGCCCCAAGGCCGGCGGGCCGCACTACCTGTACCGCTTCTGTGCCGAGCAGACGCTCACCGTCAACACCACGGCGGCGGGGGGCAACGCGGAACTGCTGGCGGGGCTGGCGCCTTGAGCGCCGGCCGCAGATCGGGGTGAAGTTTTCGCAGTGAAGGTCAGCAACCGGCTGTCAAGGCGCTGGGCCTGAACAACGACTCTAGAGCCGAGGCGCGCTGGCGACCACGGGCGGGTTGAGCTGCGGCAACAAACCCACCTTTGCGAAGGGGAGAATGACCTCGTTGGCTGCCGCTCGGCGGTGGTCCGAGAGCGACGCAAATGAGCACCCGAATGTGGTCCTGGCTGGTATTGAACCTGCCAGTTTGCGGAACGGCCCAGAGCCTGCCAGCCACCGTCTTCCTGCAGCGCCTGCCGCTGGTGTCCGCGCGTGGTGTTCCGCATCGGCATCGGCCTTCTGGACCCACTCAAGCCGAACGAGTGCGGCGAGATCAACCCAGGTTTCAAGGCCTTGTGGCAGACCGTGCACACCACGGCCTGGAGCCGCATCCAGCGGCTGCTGGCGCCTTGACACCGCCGCCCGTTCACAACCCCTGCAGGAGAAAACATCATGCTCAAGCGCCGTACCCTCACCGCCGCATTGCTGGCCATGGCCGCCAGCGCCCAGGCCGGGTCACTCGGCGACGCGCTCAAGGAAGCCGGCAAGCGCCTGGGCCAGCGCGCCGTGGACGAGTCGGCCGATGCCGGCTACGACAAGGCCAAGGAAGGCACGGCCCGCAAGGGCGACTCCCCCGCCAGGACACCCGAAGGGCAGACGGCCCAGAGGCCCGCCGCCGCGCCTGCCGCGGGCTCGGCGACCGGCGCCGGGCCCGATGAAGCGGTGTTCTCGAAGTACGACTTCATCCCCGGCGACAAGGTCATCTTCTTCGACGACTTCAGCGACACCGACGTCGGCGAGTTCCCGATCAAGTGGCACCTCAAGGGGCCGAAGGACCTTGGCAACAATGCCGTCGAGGTCGTCGAGTACCAGGGCCAACGCTTCCTGCGTGCGCGCCCCGGCGCGGCCGGCGGCGACCAGCCCACCGCCACGCAATACCTGCGACTGACGACCAAGGGCGACCTGCCGGCGCGCTTCACCATCGAGTTCGACGCCGTGCTCGGGCACGCGCAGATCCCCGACTACCCCAACACCTACCTCGTCTACCTGCTCAACGACGACGAGCAGTGGCTGGTCGGTGAAGCCGTGGGCCCCGGCGTGCTGGCCTTTTCGGGCGTCGAGGGCCGTTCAGCCAACACCCAGACCGCGCTGGCTTTGCTGGACGGCAAGCTGCACCACGTGGCCATCAGCGTCAACGGCACGTTCGTGAAGGCCTACGTGGACCACCAGCGCGTCGTCAACGACCCCGACGGCATCGTGCGGCCGATCAAGCAGCTGGGCCTGACCCTGGCGGCGGGCGGCCGCATCGCCAACGACCGTGTGATGTTCACCAACTTCCGCCTGGCCGAGGGCGGCAAGGACGTGAAGGCCGCGCTCACGACCGACGGCCGCATCGTCACCCACGGCATCCTGTTCGACACCGGCTCCGACCGCCTCAAGGGCGAGTCGCTGCCGACGCTGAAGATGATCCTGGGGCTGCTGCAGGGCGACGGCAAGCTGCGCTTCGCGGTCGAGGGCCACACCGACGACCAGGGCGGCAAGACCATCAACCAGCCGCTGTCCGAACGCCGCGCCGCCGCCGTGGTGGCCTGGCTGGCGGGCAAGGGCATCGCGGCCGATCGCCTGACGGCCAAGGGCTTCGGTGACAGCAAGCCCATCGACAAGAACAGCAGCACCGAAGGCCGCGCCAACAACCGGCGCGTCGAGTTCGTGAAGTTCTGAGCGTGGCCCTGCCCATGCCCGGGGCAGCGGCCACGGCACAACGCGTGGCGCGCCAGGGCTTGGCGTCGGCAGCCACGCTGCTGGCCTTTGGCGGGGTCGGTTTCACAGGACGTTCAGGGCGTCAGGCTGGCCGCAATGCTCGTGCAATGGAGGGCGAATCCGTATCAGGCGCCGACCACGCCGCCGTCCAGCCGCCGCACCGCCACCACGGCCGAGCGCGGGCGGCCGATGGGGCTGAAGTCGGGCCAGTTGGAATGGCGCCGCGGCGCCAGCGGGTCACTGATGCCGCCCGGGGCCAGGCCCGGGTTGCGCACCGCCACGAACAGCGTGCGCGCGTCGGGTGTGAAGCTTGCCCCTGATATGGCGGCGTTCACCGGCCCCGCCAGAAAACGCCGCGGGCCGCCGCGCACGGGGTCCAGCGCCAGCAGCGCGTTGTGGCCCAGCGCTGCGAACTCGCCGCGGCGCACGCCCGCAGCGGGGATGGCGCTGCCCAGCCAGACCAGGCCGCGCGGGTCGCTGGCCAGGCTGGCGGGCACGGCGTAGTCGGTGCCGCCGCGCGGGCCCAGGGCCCATTCGAAGTGGCTGGGATCGCGGGTCTCGCGCCAGCGCAGCAGATGGCCGGCGCTGTTGAAGGCGCGCGGGTTGGCGGCGTCTATGGGCGGCTGGCCGGGCACGCCGCGCAAGGCGGTGCCCACCAGCGCCGCGTGCACCCAGCCGGCGCCGTCCAGCGCCAGCGCGGTGGCGCCATCCAGGGCCGTGGCACGCAGGCGGTCGGCGGCCGGGCGCAAGCGCACCAGGGTTTCGGCAGCGCCGGCCGCGCTGCTGTCGGCCAGCACGGGGAGCCAGCGCCCGCTGCCGTCGGGGTCGAAGCGCGCCAGCTGCAGCTGCCCCCGGTCCAGCAGCGTGGCGTTGGCAGCGGCGCCGCCTGCGCGCACCGGCTCATGGCTGACGAAGCGGGCCATGGGTTCGAAAGGCGTGGCGTCGGCCAGGTAGACGATGGCGTGGCCGTCGGGCGTCAGTGCGGTGGCCAGGGCGGCGTGCGCGCGCCGGCCCAAAGCGGTGCGCTTGATGGGCGCGGCAGTCGGGTCCAGCGGGTCGAATTCCAGCACCCAGCCGAAGCGATGGGGTTCGTTGGGGTGGCGCACGGCGTCGAAGCGCGGCTCGTGCTCGAACCAGCGCAGCAAGGGGTCGTTGCGCAGGCCGTAGCGGCGCTCGGGGCCCGTGGGCTGGTCGGCCGTGGCAAAGGCCTCAGTCAGCAGGCCCTCGCCCGCCAGGCAGGTGCCCCAGGGGGTGAGCGCCAGTGCGTTGATGCCGCCACAGCCCAGCACGCGCCGGCCGCTGGGGTCGGCCGCGGTCTTGAGCAGCGCGTGGCCGGCGGCCGGGCCCGACAGCGCCAGCGGCGTGCTGGCCGTGATGCGCCGCGCCGCGGCCGCCGGTTGCACGCGCTGCCAGCCGCCGTCGCCCAGCGCCACTTCCAGCACCGACAGGCCGATCGCCGCCTGCGACTTGCGCACCTTCTCGGGCGTCCAGGGTGGTACGCCGTCGGGGTGCAGCGCGCCTTCGTCGCTGCGGTCGTGGCCCAGCAGCAGCAGGCCGCGCGCCGAGCCCTGCAGCGGCAGGTATTGCAGCGCCCCGATCTGCTGGCCGACCTGCAGCGCCTGTTCTTCGGCGCTGTTGCCGGCGTCGGGGCGCCAGGCGGGCAGGGCGCCGGCCAGGCCCACGGCGTCGCCCCAGCGCGCCACGGTGGTGGCGGCATAGTCGGCGGGCAGCTTCAGCGCGTCGGCTATGCCAGGGGTGATGGGCTCGAAGCCGGCCTGCGCGGGTGGTGCTGACTTCAGGTTGGCGCAGCCGGCCAGCGGCGCGCAGGCGGCGGCCAGCAGAAAGTCGCGGCGGGCGCCGTCCACGGCGGGGAACATCAAGTGCCGATGGGCCCGCCGTCGGCGCGCCGTATGGCCACGGTGGCCGAGCGCGGCCGGCCGCCCGGGCGGAAATCGGGCCAGTTGGAATAGCGCGCAGGCTGTGCCGGGTCGCTGCGTTCACCCGGCGATTCGCCGGGGTGCTGGATGTTGATGAACAGCGTGCGCGCGTCGGGCGTGAAGGCGATGCCGGTGACCTCGCAATGCGTGGGCGCGGTGAGGAAGCGGCGGAACTCGCCGCGCGCCGGGTCGAAGGCCAGCATCTGGTTGTTGCCGATGCGCGCGAACTCGCCCTGGCTCATCTGCGTGGCGTGGGCGTCGGTCTGCACCCACAGCAGGCCGCGCGGGTCCATGGCCAGGCCGTCGGGGCAGCCGAACAGGTCGCCGTTGATGTTGCCGCGGGCTTCGGCGCGCTCATTCGCGGGGTCGCCGGCCAGCACCAGGTGGTTCCACTGGAAACCCAGGCCGTCGAAATCGCCGTCTTCCAGCCAGCGGATGATGCTGCCCATGTTGTTGTTGGCGCGGGGGTTGGCGGCGTCGGTGTCGGGGTAGCCGGGGCTGCCGCGCTGCGAATTGTTGGTCAGCGTGCAGTGCACCCAGCGGCTGCGCGGGTCGATGGCCAGCCACTCGGGCCGGTCCATCTTGGTGGCGCCCAGCAGGTCGCTGGCCTGGCGCGCCTTGATCAGCACCTCGCCCTGGTCGGCGAAGCCGGCCGCCGCCGTGAGCGGCCCCTGGCCCTGCAGCAGCGGCAGCCAGCGGCCGCGGCCGTCGGCGTCGAAGCGCGCCACGTACAGCGTGCCGTGGTCCAGCAGCGTGCGGTTGGCGCGTGCGCCCCCGGGCCGGATGGGGTCGCGGCTGACGAACTTGTAGATGTATTCGAAGCGCGAGTCCTCGCCCGAATAGACCACGGCGCGCTGGTCGCGCGTGACGGCGACCCAGGCGCCCTCATGTGCGGCGCGGCCCAGCGCGGTGCGCTTGACCGGGGTGCTGTCGGGGTCGGACGGGTCGAGCTCGACGATCCAGCCGAAGCGGTGCGGCTCATTCGGGTGGCGGCGCGCGTCGAAGCGTTCGTCGTGTTCGTGCCAGCGGTAGCCGTAGCCCTTGGGACGCAGGCCCCAGCGCTGCTCGTGTTCGCTGGGCTTGTCGGGGCCGGCGAAGTAGCCGATCCAGTTTTCCTCGCCCGACAGGTAGGTGCCCCAGGGCGTCTGGCTGGCGGCGCAGTTGTTGAGCGTGCCCAGCACGCGCCGCCCGGCGGGGTCGGCCGCGGTGCGCATCAGCGCGTGTCCTGCCGCCGGGCCGCCCACGTCGAAAGGCGTGTCCAGCGTCACGCGGCGGGCATGGCGCGAAGGCCGCAGCACCTGCCAGGTGGCTCCTTTCAGCTCGACCTCGATCACCGACAGCCCGTGCGCCGCCTGGCTCTTTTTCACCTTCTCGGCGGTCCAGGGCTGCAGGCCGCCCACGTGCAGCAGGCCGTCGTCGGTGTACTCGTGGTTGATGGCCAGCAGGCCGTGGGTGTTGCTGCCGACCAGCGGGAAGTACTCGATGCCGTCGTGGTGCATGCCCAGCTGCAGCGCCTGCTCGGCCGCGCTGTTGGATGCGTCGTGGCGGAAGGCCGGCAGGGCGCCGGCCACGCCCACCGGGTCGCCCCAGGGCGCCAGCACGGTGGCCACGTAGCCCTCGGGCACGACCAGGCGGTCTCCCTGGCCGGGCGGCACGCGCTTGAAGGCCAGGCGCTCGCCGGTCGGGAGGCTGGCGCAGGCGGTCAGGCCGCCGGAAAAGGCCCCCGCCAGCGCGGCCAGCGCCGCCGCCGCGCCGCCCTGCAGCAGCACGCGGCGCGAGGGCCCGCTTTGCTGGTGGATGCTGGGGTTGGAAGAGCGGTTGCTGTCTTCCATGCCGCTGAAATCCTTGGCCATGCCTGGCGTTCCTTTGCTTGCCCGCTCAGATCAGGCGCCGACCGGCCGGCGCGGCTGCAGTGTCGCACCCACGGCCCACAGCAGCGCCACGATGGCCGCTCCGGCCAGCGCGCACTCGGCCGTCGACCACCGGTGCGCAAACCACAGCAGGCCCGAGGTTGCGCCCAGTGCCACCATGAACAGCGCCAGTGCCACCGCCTGTGCCGCGCGGCTGGCCGGCGGGTCGAAGCGCTGGAAGCCGCGCAGATCGAAGGCCGGGCGCGGCCAGCGCGCCGCCACGTCGGCCGGGCGCCAGGCGGGCGGCTTGATCCACACGCGCAGCTTGTCGGCCCAGGCTGCGGTGCGCCAGCTGTCCAGCGCCAGATCACGGTAGACCTGCAGGTTGGCCCACAGCGGGTTGAAGCTGCGCAGCGGCGCGCGCGTGCCGTAGACGCAGGGCTCGGCATCGTCTTCTTCGACGAAGGTGCCGAACAGCCGGTCCCAGACGATCAGCAGGCCACCGTAGTTGCGGTCCAGGTAGCGATCGTTCACCGCGTGGTGGGCGCGGTGGTTGCTGGGGCTGCAGAACCAGCGGTCGAACCAGCCCAGGCGCCCCACCTGCTGCGTGTGCACCCAGAACTGGTAGAGCAGGTCGATCAGCGCCACGCCGGCAAACACCAGCGGCGGCACGCCCAGCAGTGCCAGCGGCAGGTAGAACAGCCAGGCCAGCAGGAAGCCGCTGCTGGTCTGGCGCAGCGCCGTGCCCAGGTTGTAGTCCTCGCTCTGGTGGTGCACCACGTGTGCCGCCCACAGCACCGCCACTCGGTGGCCGGCGCGGTGCAGCCAGTAGTAGCAGAAGTCGTAGCCCAGCAGCGCCGCCAGCCACACCCACAGCGCGTTGGCCGGCAGCTCGAACAGCGCCCACTGTGCATGCACGGCGGTGTAGACGGCCAGCAGCGCCAGCTTGCCGAAGACGCCGATGACCTCGCTCATCACGCCCAGGCC
>JALHPY010000090.1 GCA_022842305.1 Rubrivivax sp. | reverse complement strand
CACCACGTGAGCGTGTACCGCAAGTTCAACGCGCTGCAGAGCATGACCTACCAGATCGTGATGATGCTGCTGGTGCCGCTGATGCTGTACAGCGGCGTGGTGCTGGCCGACCTGCCGCGTTTCGCCGGCACGGTGGATCTGCTGGGCGGGCCGCGCGTGCTGAGCAGCCTGCACGTGGCGTTGTTCGTGGCCTTCGTGGTGTTCATGTTCGTGCACGTGTACCTCACCACGCTGGGCCATTCGGCCGGCGCGCACATCAAGGCCATGGTCACGGGGTATGAAGAGGTCGAGGGGGCGGGCGGGGCCGGTGGGGCCGGTGAAGCCCTTGACGCGGCTGCGGCGCCGGCCGCGGCGCGTTAAGACAACGAAGTCGCTCGGTCGTCAGGTTTCGTCAACCCTAGAGCCTCTAAAGTAGCGCCACTTTCAGGTGCAATTGCCGCACTTGGCCCCCGCAGGCGGCGTTAGATTCCTTTACTGCGGCCTTGGCGCCGCGTTCCGCCGTTGTGCCGCGCCGCATCGGGCAAAGCTGCCTTCCCAAGGACGATGGTCATGCAGATTTTCACGTGGGATGTCGCCTATGCAGTGGGCGATGCCGAGATCGACGAACAGCATCGCCGGCTGTTCGACCTGGCCAACGAGCTGCTGCGGGCCGACACCAAGTCGGCGGTCACCGCCGCCGCGATCCAGCTTTACCAATACGTGCGCGTGCACTTCAAGCACGAAGAGGATCTGATGCGCCGCATCGGCTTCCCCGGCTACCGCCAGCACGTGGAGATGCACGCCCGGCTGCTGGACGAGCTGAACGCGCTGAGCACCGACATCGCCGACGGCCAGTGGCGCACCGAAGACCTGCGCTCCTTCATGAACGACTGGCTGCTGGTGCACATTGCCGAGCAGGACGTGCGCATCGCCGCCTTCGTGGGCAACTCCACCGAGCGCGCTGGCGCACACTGAGGCTCGGCCAGCCCACTCCGGGCCAGCCCGAACCGGAGTAGTTCGCATGCCGATCCAGTGGCGACCGACCATGGCCGTGGGCAACGAGCAGATCGATGCCGACCACCAGCACCTCATCAGCCTGATCAACGCCACCGAGACGGCATTGGGGCCCGATGGCGACCGCGAGTCGCTGGCCGAAACGCTGGCGCGGCTGCACGCCTACACCAACGAGCACTTCGCGCGCGAAGAGCAGCTGATGAAGGCCATCCGCTACCCGCGCTACGTGGACCACCGCATCGCGCACCGCAAGCTGATCGAGCGGTTGGACCAGTTGAGCGCCCAGTTCCAGGCGTCCAAGGCGGGCACGACCACGCTCGACGAGGCGCAGAACCTGACCGACCTGCTGCGTTCGTGGCTGATAGACCACGTGTTCAAGGAAGACCTGCAGATCAGGCCTTCGCTGAAGGATCTGCCCGAAAACTACCGGCCCTGAGCGACCTGGGCCGCCACGTTCAACCCGGCCCCTGCACTACGCGTTGGCGCAAGGTGGCGATCACCGCGCCCAGACGTTGGCGCTGCGCATCGTCCAGGCCGCTGCGCGCCAGCAGTGCGGCGAAGCACTGGTCGGCATTGAGTGGCGTTTCGCGCCCGCGGTGGCGGCCTTCCATGGCCTGCTTCAAGGCCAGCAGCTTCATCTCGCGCCGGGCAGATTCGAAGCTCGCAGGCGACGGCAGGTCCCAGGCGGCCTCGAGCTGCAGGAACAAGGCATCGGTGGCCAGGGTGACCGGCGCCGCGTTGCGCGCAGCCAGCCCGGGGAGTGCCGCGCGCTGACGCACCGCGTCCTCCCACATCGGCGGCAGCGTGGGCAGCGCCGACCAGCGCTGCGCCAGCGCGTCGCGGTCGGCGGGGGTCTCGGCAGAAGAGGCGCCGGCGTGCTCGATCTCCTCGCAGATGGCCAGCTTGGCCAGCAGGGCGTCGCAGCTGGCATGCCAGGCGCGCTGTGCGCTACCGGCGATGTGGCGCCGCACGGCGTCGTGCGCGGCGCGGAAGCGGCCCTCCAACGCGCCGGCCTCGTTGCGCGGCGCCGGGCCGCAGCGCATCCACTGGGTCTCGGTTTCGGCCAGCGTGCGCCGCAGTTCGGCCGGTGGCGCGTCGGGTGACAGGCCTTCGAGTCGCTGGCACAGGGCGGCGCGCTCGGCGGCGTGGCCCTTGAATTCGGCGTCGCGCGCACTGAAGGCGGCTTCGCGCGCGCTGAAGATGGAATCGATCGTGCCCTTGAAGCTGCTCCACAGCGCGTTTTCTTCGCCGCGCGGCAGCGGCAGCGCCTTGGCGCTCTGCTGCCACTCGGCCTGCAGCGCGCGCACCAGGTTCACCAGCTCGCGGCCGTGGGCGCCAGACTGGGCCTCGCTGGCCAGCGTATGAGCGCGGGCGATCAGGCTTTCACGCCGGGCATGCGCGCCACGCCGTGCTTCGCGCAACGGCGCCTCGAGCCGCCCGATCGCCGCGTTCAGGCGTTCCACCAGTTGCGGCTGGGCCTTGCGCGGCACCGTGTGCTCCACCGGGCCCAGCTTGCGCCATTCGACCTGGAAATGGTCCAGCGTGCCGGCCAGGCCGCGCCAGTCAGGTGCAGGCTCGCCCTGCACGGCTTCGGGCGGCGTGACTGCCTCGAGCGCCTCCAACAGCTGCTGGCGCGCCAGCAGGTTCTGGTCGCGTGCCGCGCGCTGCGCCGCCAGGTGCGCGGCGATCGGCTCGCCCGCGGTCTTGAGCGCGGCATCGAAGCGCTGCCACAGCGCGCGGCTGGTGGCGCCGCCCAGGCGGTCGAGCTCCTTCCAGCGGTTGCGCATGTCGTCGATGACCTCGCTGCGCTGCTTGATCGACAGCTTGACGCTGGGCGCGCCCTCCTCGCCCTTGGTGGCCGCCGCCAGGGCCTCGGCCTGAAGCACCAGTTCGTCGCGCGCCCGGCCGCCGGCCCAGTGCTGCCAGCCCTTGAGCTGGGCGTACTGCGCCTGCACGGCGTCGATGCGCGCGCGCAGCGCGTCGTCGGGCGTGCCGCGCTCGAGCTGCTCGTCCACCGCGACCAGGTGCTTGTGGATCTCGAGCAGCTGGCCCGCGGCCAGCGCCGCATCGACCTGGTCGAGCAGCGCGCTCAGGGCTTCGGGGTTCTCGAGGCGCGCGGCGCGCGGGGCCTCGGCCGCCGGTGCGCGCTTCTGCGTCTGCCGCACCTGGCGTGCCTGGCGCGCCGCATCGCGCGCCTTCTGCCACTGTTCGACTCGCTGGTTAAGCAACTGGGCCAGCGCGGGGTCGGCCAGCGGCGGCAGTTCCTGCCAGCGCTGCAGCGGCGTGGGGGCGGCGGCGGGCGGCAGGTCCGCGGCGGGCGGTGCGGCCGAAGCCTCAGCCGGATCGGCGGCTGCGGGCGTGGCGGCCGCGGCTTCGGCTTCGGCTTCAGCAGACTCGCTGGCCGTGGGTTCTGGCATGGCGGCGTCCGCCGCTGGCGCCACAGCGTCCGGGCTGGCAGCGATGGTGGCCTCGGAAGCTTCGGCTTCGGCGCTGGCCGGCGTCGGCTGCTCCTGCGCTTCGGGCGCGGGCGGGGCCGCGTCCGTGGCCTCGACGGCTTGGGCTTCGGTGGGGGGAAGTTCGGTGGCTTGCGGCAGGTTCACGGAAGGCTCTTCGGCAGAAGGTTCGGCGGGCAGTTCGGTCAATGCCGCTGCGGCAGGCAGCGGCGCTTCGTCGGTAGCAGTGTCGGGCGCAGCGGGGGCAGCGCTGACGCTGTCCGCGGGTTCGGGCGCTGCAAGGGCGGCGGGCAATTCTTCGGCCCGCGCGGCCGGGTTGGCGGGATCTCCAGCCTGCGCGGGAGCGGGAGCGGCAGGCATGGCAGCCGCAGGCTCGGCCGGCGCCGGACCCTGCAGCAACTGGTCCAGCACCGCCAGGCGTTCGTCCAGCAGGGCAGCCTGGGCCAGGGCCTGCTCCAGCGTGGCCAGCGCCGCGCTGCCAGCCGCGGCCTGCGGGGCAGCCTGGGCGGTCTGTTGTGCAGCAGCCACGGCCGCCGCCAGCGCCGCGCGGTCCTGGGCCGCGCTGGCCGCGGCGGCGCAGGCGGTGCGCAGGCCGTCCAGCGCCTGGTGCGACTGGCCGGTCCAGCGCTTGAGCGCGCGTTCGTCCTCGGCACGCTGCTTGACCAGGGCCGACAGGCGCTCTGACAGCGCCACGAACTCGGCGCGCGTGGCTTCGGCCAGCTGCGCGCCGTCCAGCGCCTGCCAGGCGCGGTCGAGCTCGACCACGCGGTTGTCGGGAATCTGGGTCTCGGCCAGCAGGCTGCGGGCAGTCTCGATCAGGCGCGCGGCCTGCTCAGCCGCTTCGCGCCGGGCCACCTGCGCCTGGTGGCGCTGCTTGGCCAGCTGGTGCACGCGGCGGTCGTGGCTGCGGAATTCGCGCTCGGCCAGCTTGAGCGACTCTTCGCTGCCCAGGGCTTCGACGGCGGCCAGCTTGATGTCCAGCGGCACGCGCTGCCGCGCCAGCGCCAGCAGCGCCGTGTCGTCGCCGCGCGCGGCCTGCAGGGCGGGCGTCCAGTCCACCGGCGGCGGTGCCGGCGCACGCACCGGCGCTGCCGCCGGCTCGGGCGCGGGCCGGCTCTTGGCCTGCGGGGCCGTGTCGGCAGCGGGCGCCGGGTTCTTCTTGAATATCCAGCCAAGCATGATGGGGCGCATGTCGCGTCGTTCCTAAGGGTGTGCGGATTGTGAGGCGAACGCGACGGGCCTCCCAGGACCAGATCCGCGGCAGCGCAGGCAAGCGTGCGGCACACCACGGCGGCGCGGACTTGCGCCTAGGTCGGCGCCGGGCGCGGTCAAGCCCGTGCCACCGGTGCCCCGGTGGCCTGGGCGTAGAGCTGCGCGTACTGGCGCGCGGGCCCGACCCAGGACAGCTGCTGCCCCATGCCCGCGGCCATGCGCGCGCGCCAGGCCTCGGGAAACTGGCGCAACGCCGCGGCGCGCAGCAGGCATTGCGTCAGCGCTGCCGGCGTGGCCGCGTCGAAGACAAAGCCATTGGCCGGGCCCGGGCCTGCGTCGTCGATCACGGTGTCTGCCAGCCCGCCGACGCGGCGCACGATGGGCAGGGTGCCGTAGCGCAGGCCGTAGAGCTGCGTCAGCCCGCAGGGCTCGAAGCGCGAGGGCACGGCGATGGCGTCGGCGCCGGCGATCAGGCGGTGGGCGCGCGCCTCGTCGTAGCCGATGAAGCAGTGCACGCGGCCTGGGTGCGCACGCTGCGCCTCGGTGAAGGCGGCTTCCAGCGCCGGCTCGCCCGTGCCCTGCACGGCCAGCTGCGCGCCCGACTGCAGCAGCGCCGGCAGCGCCGCCAGCATCAGGTCCAGACCCTTCTGCTGCGTGAGCCGGCTGATCACCGTGACCAATAGCGCCGCATCGTCGGGCTGCAAGCCCAGCTCGGCCTGCAGCGCGCGGCGGCAGGCCTGCTTGCCCTGCAGCCGAGCGGCGTCGTAGCGGTGCACCAGCGCGCTGTCGCGGGCCGGATCCCAGACATCGTCGTCGATGCCGTTGAGGATGCCCGTGACGTGCTCGCCGCGGCCTCGGATCACACCGTCCAGGCCGCAGCCGAACTCGGGCGTGGCGATCTCGCGCGCATAGCGCGGGCTGACCGTGACCACGCGGTCGGCAAACTTGAGCCCGGCCTTCATGAAGCTGAGCTGGCCGTGGTATTCGAGCCCGGCCGGCGACATCAGGCGCGAGCCCAGACCCAGCAAGGGCCAGTCATGCAACGGAAACAGCCCCTGGAAGGCCAGGTTGTGCACGGTGAAGATCGAGGCCGCACCCGTGGGCGCGTGGTCGGCCATGTAGGCGCAGCCCATGGCCGCGTGCCAGTCGTGCGCGTGCATGACCTCGGGCACCCATTGCGCGTCGGCGTCGCCGCCGGCCAGGTGCGCCGCCACCCAGCCCAGCAGGGCAAAGCGCTGCAGGTTGTCGGGCCATTCGTCGCCGCGGTCGTCGTGGTAGGGGCCACCGCCGCGCCGGTACAGGTAGGGCGCCTCGACCACGTACACCGGCAGCAAACTGCCCGGCAGTCGTCCCAGCAACAGGCGCACGCGCATCGCACCGAAACAAGCGCCGATGTCGGCCACGGTGCGCGCACCCTGCACGGCTTCCAGCACCTGGGGCAGCCCCGGCAGCAGCAGGCGCACGTCAAGGCCCTGGCGCTGCTGCGCCACCGGCAGCGCGGCCACCACGTCAGCCAGGCCGCCGGTCTTGACCAGCGGATAGATCTCGGCCGCCACGTGCAGCACCTTCATGGCGTGCGCCGGCTCACAGCAGGCGCTGCAGCATCTCGCGCGTGACCAGCGTGATGCCGGATTCGGTGCGATAAAAGCGTGCCGCGTCGGCCACCGGGTCTTCGCCGATGACCATGTGATCGGGGATGATGCAGTCGCGGTCGACGATGGCGCGGGTGATGCGCGCGTGCCGCCCCACCTGGCAGCTGGGCAGCAGCACGCTCCAGTTGACCGAGGCGTGGGAATGCACGCGCACCTCGGAGAACAGCACCGAGCGGAAGACCGCCCCCGAAACGATGCAGCCGCCCGAGACCAGCGACTCGATGGCGATGCCACGGCGGTCGTCCTGGTTGTGCACGAACTTGGCCGGCGGCAGCTGCGCCTGGTAGGTCCAGATCGGCCAGTTGGTGTCGTACAGGTTGAGCAAGGGGTCGGTGGCCGTGAGGTCGATATTGGCGTCCCAGTAGGCGTCGATCGTGCCGACGTCGCGCCAGTAAGGCTGCGCGCCCGGCTTGCCGCTCACGCAGCTGAGCTCGAAGGGGTGCGCCATGGCCACGCCGGCCTTCACCAGCCTGGGGATGATGTCCTTGCCGAAGTCGTGGCTGGAGGCCGGGTCGGCCATGTCGCGCTCGAGCTCGCGGTACAGGTAGCGGGCGTTGAAGATGTAGATGCCCATGCTTGCCAGCGATCGCCCCGGCTTGCCGGGGATGGTGGGCGGTTCGGCGGGCTTCTCGACGAAGTCGACGATGCGCCGCTGCTCGTCGACGGCCATCACGCCGAAGGCCGTGGCCTCGGCGCGCTCGACCTCGATGCAGCCCACGGTGCACTCGCAGCCCATGGCGACATGGTCGGCGAGCATGACGGCGTAGTTCTGCTTGTAGACGTGGTCGCCGGCCAGCACCACCACGTAGTCGGCGCGGTAGGCGGCCAGGATGTCCTGGTTCTGGTACACGGCGTCGGCCGTGCCGCGGTACCAGGATTCCTCGTCCACTCGCTGCTGCGCGGGCAGCAGGTCGACGAATTCGTTCATCTCGCTCTTGAGGAAGGCCCAGCCGCGCTGCAGGTGCCGCAGCAGGCTGTGGCTCTTGTACTGGGTGATGACGCCGATGCGGCGGATGCCCGAATTCATGCAGTTCGACAGCGCGAAGTCGACGATGCGAAACTTGCCGCCGAAGTACACCGCCGGCTTGGCGCGGCTGTCGGTCAGGTTCTTGAGGCGGCTGCCACGGCCTCCGGCTAGCACCAGCGCCACGGCACGGCGCGGAAGGTCAAGGCTCTGGGCAACATCAACAGACTTCATGCGATTTCCTGGGCAAGGGGCCAGACGCAACTGGATTACAGCGCCGCAACCAATGCATGGCGTTGGGTGCAGTCTGGAAGACGGATGACACAGTCTCTATTTGACTTTAATAATCAAGTATAACTATTTGATCTTAATTAATTTTGTGAGACATGCCTTTGGTCGTTGCCACGTCGTGCACGCAGTTTCCGAGCCCTGGCTTCGTACTCGAATTACACGATATACGTCAGCAATTCCGTTGACGACGGCGCTTGCGATCCGACACACTTGGCGCTCTTGTGGTGGTTTTACCCCGCCCGCTCGATTCTTGCTTGACCTGCCGCACTGAAGTTCCGATGGACGCACAGACCATGAACCCTGTCCCCCAGACCCCTGCCGCCGGCCCGGTGCCGGCCGCAGTCGAACGGCATCTGCTGGACACCGTGGCCGCCGACCCGGCCGCCGCTTCGCCGACGGAGATCATGCACGCTGTGGCGCAGGTTGCGCGCGAGCAGTTGTCCCGACGCTGGGTGGCCACCGACACCGCCGACCGCGCGGCGCGCGCGCGCCGCGTGTACTACCTGTCGATGGAGTTCCTGATCGGCCGCACGCTGTCCAATGCGCTGGCAGCGCTGGGCCTGACCGGCGACATGGCCAGCGCTGCGCGGGCCCACGCCCATTCTCTGGAAGACCTGGTGGCCACCGAGGCCGATGCCGCTCTGGGCAACGGCGGCCTGGGCCGGCTGGCGGCCTGCTTCCTGGACAGCATGGCCACGGTCGAGTTGCCGTCGTACGGCTACGGCATCCGCTACGAATTCGGGATGTTCAAGCAGAGCATCGTCGGCGGCCGCCAGGTCGAGCACCCCGACCCCTGGCTGGAAGACGGCTCACCCTGGGAGTTTCCGCGCACCGGCGTGCACTATCCGGTGCGCTTCGGCGGCTGGGTCGAGCCCACGGGCAGCGGTTCGGCGTGGCGCCACGCCGGTGAGGTCAACGCCAAGGCCTACGACATGGTGATCCCGGGCCATGGCACAGAGCGCGTGAGCACGCTGCGGCTGTGGAAGGCGGCAGCGCCCAGCCAGATCGACCTGCACGCCTTCAACACCGGCGACTACGCCCGCGCGGCCGAGTTCAAGAACCAGTACGAGAACATCTCCTGGGTGCTCTACCCCAACGACAGCACACCGGCCGGGCGCGAGCTGCGCCTGCGCCAGGAATACTTCTTCACCAGCGCGTCCATCCAGGACATCCTGGCGCGTCACCTGGCCGAGCACGGGCGCCTGACCAACCTGGCCGACAAGGTGGCCATCCACCTGAACGACACCCACCCGGCCATCGGCGTGGCCGAGCTGATGCGGCTGCTGGTGGACGAGCACGACTTCGCCTGGGCCCCGGCCTGGCAGCTGACGCAGCAGGTCTTCAGCTACACCAACCACACGCTCATGCCCGAGGCGCTGGAGACCTGGCCGGTGGCGCTGCTGCAGCACGTGCTGCCGCGCCACCTGGAGATCATCTTCCGCATCAATTCCGAATTCCTGGCCGAGGCCGCCAGCCACCGACCCGGTGACAACGAGTTCATGCGCAGCCTGTCGCTGATCGAAGAGCGCGGCGAGCGCCGCGTGCGCATGGCGCACCTGTCCATCGTCGGCAGCCACAAGGTCAACGGCGTCTCGGCGCTGCACTCCGACCTGTTGGTCAAGACCATCTTCAGCAACTTCGCCAGCCTGTGGCCGCAGCGCTTCACCAACATGACCAACGGCGTGACCCCGCGCCGCTGGCTGGCACAGGCCAACCCGGGCCTGGCCGCACTGATCGACAGCGCCGTCGGCGACGGCTGGCGCCTGCAGCTGGACCAGCTGGCCGGGCTCAACGCGCACGTCGGCAACGAGGACTTCCGCAACGCCTTCCTGGCCGTCAAGCAGACCAACAAGCTGCGCCTGGCCGAGCACATCCGCGCCAACAGCGGCGTGCTGGCAGATCCCACCAGCCTGTTCGACGTGCAGGTCAAGCGCATCCACGAATACAAGCGTCAGCTGCTCAACGTGCTGCAGGTGGTGGCGCGCTACCAGGCCATGCTGGCCGACCCCGACGGCGACTGGGTGCCGCGCACCGTCATCTTTGCCGGCAAGGCCGCGTCCAGCTATGCCTCGGCCAAGGCCGTGATCCAGCTCATCCACGACGTCGGCCTGGTGGTCAACACCGACGCGCGCCTGCGCGGGCGGCTGAAGGTGGCCTTCGTGCCCAACTACGGCGTCTCGGTGGCCGAGGTCATCATGCCCGGCGCCGACCTGTCCGAGCAGATCTCCACCGCCGGCACCGAAGCCTCGGGCACCGGCAACATGAAGCTGGCGCTCAACGGTGCCATGACCATCGGCACCGACGACGGGGCCAACGTCGAGATCCGCCAGCAGGTGGGCGACGGCAACATCTTCATCTTCGGCCTGTCCACCGCGCAGGTGGCTGCACAGCGCGCCGCCGGCTATCAGCCGCTGCGCATCTACGAGGAAAACCTGCGCCTGAAGGCGGTGCTCGACGCCGTCTCCGGCGGCCGCTTCTCCGAAGACGAGCCCGGCCGCTACCGCGCCCTGGTGGATTCGCTGCTGTGGGGCGGCGACCACTACATGCTGCTGGCCGATTTCGACAGCTACCTGGCGGCGCAGGCGCGCGTGGACGCGCTGTACCGCGATCCGCAGGCCTGGGCGCGCAAGGCCATCGCCAACGTGGCGGGCATGGGCTTCTTCTCGTCCGACCGCACCATCCGCGAGTACGCGCGCGACGTCTGGGGCCTGTCGGCCAAGGCCTGAGCCCGCCGCACGATGGCCGCACCCCAGGGATGGACCGCTTGATCAAAGGCTTGACCCGGGCCGCCGCGGTGGCGGTGCACAACCGCCTGCAGGCCGGCAGGCCCTGGCCGCTGGGCGCCACGCTGGACGGTGACGGCGTCAACTTCGCCGTGTTCTCGGCCCATGCCTCGCAGCTGGATCTGTGCCTGTTCGACGCCGCCGGCCAGCTCGAGGTCGAGCGCCTGCCGCTGCCCGGCCGCAGTGGCGACATCTGGCACGGCCGCCTGCCGGGCGCCGGCCCCGGGCTGGTGTACGGCCTGCGCGCACACGGGCCCTGGCGGCCCGACCGCGGCCACCGTTTCAACGCCAACAAGCTGCTGCTCGACCCCTGGGCGCGCGAAATCGTCACGCCGCCGGGTGGCTTCGATTGGCGCGGCCCGCACTTCGGCGCCGATCGCGAGTTCCCGCAGCAGATCGATACGCACGACAACGCCGCTGGCGCGCACAAGGCGCGCGTGGTGGCCGAGCACTTCGACTGGCAGGGCGACCGCCCGCCGGCCACGCCGCTGGTCGACACCGTGCTCTACGAGATGCACGTGCGCGGCTTCACCAAGCGCATGCCCGGCGTGCCCGAAGCCGAGCGCGGCACCTATGCCGGCCTGGCCTCGGACGCGGCCATCGCCCACCTGCAGCGCCTGGGCGTCACCGCGGTCAGCCTGCTGCCGGTGCAGCAGGTGCTGGACGAGGCGCGGCTGCGCGAACACGGGCTGGTCAACTACTGGGGCTACAACACCCTGGGCTTCTTCTGCCCCGACCCGCGCTACGCCGCCGGCCCGGCGGTGCGTGACGAGTTCCGCCAGATGGTGCGGCGGCTGCACCAGGCCGGGCTGGAAGTGCTGCTGGACGTGGTCTACAACCACACGCCCGAGGGCGACGAGCGCGGCGCCACGCTGAGCTGGCGCGGGCTGGACAACGCCAGCTGGTACCGCCTGGTCGAGGGCCACCGCGAGCGCTACGAAAACTGGAGCGGCTGCGGCAACACGCTGGACATCCGCCATCCGCGCGTGCTGCAGCTGGTGATGGACAGCCTGCGCTACTGGGTCACCGAGATGCACGTCGACGGCTTCCGCTTCGACCTGGCGCCGGTGCTGGGGCGCGACGGACACGGTTTCGACGGCAACGCGGCCTTCTTCAAGACGCTGCAGCAGGACCCGGCGCTGCAGGGCGTGAAGCTCATCGCCGAGCCCTGGGACCTGGGCCCCAGCGGCTGGCAGGTGGGGCAGTTCCCGCGCGGCTGGCTCGAGTGGAACGACCGGTTCCGCGACACCGCGCGCAGCTTCTGGCTGGGCGGCGACTGCACGCGCGGCGAACTGGCGCTGCGCATGGCCGGCTCTTCGGATCTGCTGCAGGCGCGGCGGCGTTCGCCGCTGGAATCCGTCAACTACATCATCTCGCACGACGGCTTCACGCTGGCCGACCTGGTGAGCTACGACATGCGCCACAACGAGGCCAATCTCGAGGGCAACCGCGACGGCACCGGCCAGAACCTCAGCTGGAACTGCGGCTGGGAAGGCCCGACCGAAGACCCGCTGGTGCAGGCCCGGCGCCGCCGCCTGCAGCGCGCCATGCTGGCCATGCTGTTGCTGGCCCAGGGCACGCCCATGCTCGCCGCCGGCGACGAACTGGGCCACACCCAGGGCGGCAACAACAACCCCTATTGCCAGGACAACGAGATCACCTGGATCGACTGGTCGCGCGCCGACGGCAAGCTCATCGACTACAGCGCCCATGTGCTGGCGCTGCGCCGCCGCCTGCTGCCCATGGGCGCGCGCTGGTTCACCGGCCTGCCCGACGCGCGCGGCCGGCAAGACCTGTCGTGGCTGCGGCGCATCGGCGAAGGCATGGCGCCCGAGAACTGGAACGACCGCATGTCGCGCGTGCTCGGCGCCTGGATCGGCGTGGCCGGGCGCGGGCGTGATTCGCTGCTGCTGATGGTCAACGCGCGCGATACCGATGTCGAGTTCGTGCTGCCGCCGGGCGACTGGGTGGGCGAACTCGACAGCACCGCCGACGATGGCCGCAGCGCCTGGCGCCGCGGCGAAGCCACCGCCTACCCCCTGCCTTCGCGCAGCCTGGTGCTCCTGCGGGACGCATCGCCTCACTGATCCCCTTCAAGGAACCGGCCCATGCGCTTTCCCCGTGCCAGCGGCGTGCTGTTGCACCCGACCTCGCTGCCCGGCCCTCACGGCTCGGGCGACTTCGGACGCGAGGCCTACCACTTCGTCGACTGGCTGAGCAACGCCGGGCAGCGCCTGTGGCAGGTGCTGCCGCTGGCGGGCATCGGCCCCGGCAACTCGCCCTACATGAGCAACTCGGCCTTCGCCGGCAACGCGCTGCTCATCGACCTGACCGAACTGCAGCAGCAGGGCTGGCTGGACGCCGCCGACCTGGCACCGGTGGCTGGCCTGGACGACGACAAGGTCAACTTCGCCGCCATGTACCCGTTTCGCATGCAGCGCCTGGCGCGCGCGGCGAAGCGCTTTGCTGCCGCGGGCACGCCGGCGCAGCGCGCCGACTTCGCGGGCTTCCTCGACGAGCATGCCTCGTGGATGGACGACTTCTCGCTGTTCATGTCGCTGTGCGAGGCCCAGGACTGGCGCGACTGGTGCGAATGGGAGCCGGCCCTGGTGCGGCGCGAGCCGGCGGCGCTGGCCGCGGCGCGCACCGCGCATGCCGAGCGCATCGCCTTCTGGCAGTTCTGCCAGTGGCGCTTCTACCGCCAGTGGGCGGCACTCAAGGCCTATGCCAATGGCAAAGGCATCCAGGTCATCGGCGACACGCCGATCTTCATCGCCTACCTCAGCGCCGAGGTCTGGGCCCACCAGGAGCTGTTCGAGCTGGACAAGAACGGGCGGCCGACCGTGGTGGCCGGCGTGCCGCCGGACTTCTTCAGCGCCACCGGGCAGCGCTGGGGCAACCCGCTGTACCGCTGGGCGGCGCACGCCAAGGACGGCTACGGCTGGTGGGTGGAGCGCGTGCGCCGTGCCTTCGAGCTGTTCGACATCGTGCGCATCGACCACTTCCGTGGCTTTGCCGGCTACTGGGAGATCCCGGCCTCGGCGCCCACGGCGCAGACCGGCCGCTGGGTACCCGGCCCCGGCGAAGCGCTGTTCGAGGCGGTCGCGGCCGCGCTGGGGCCGCTGCCCGTCATCGCCGAGGACCTGGGCGTGATCACCCCTGACGTGGACGCACTGCGCAAGAAGTTCGGATTCCCCGGCATGCGCATCCTGCAGTTCGCCTTTGCCGGCGACGCGACCGACCGTTTCCTGCCGCACAACCACGAGCCCGACACGGTGGTCTACACCGGCACCCACGACAACGACACCGTCTCGGGCTGGTGGACCGCGGCCAGTGACCACGAGCGCCACTTCGCGCGCGGCTACCTGGCCACCGACGGCCACGACATGCCCTGGGCGCTGATCCGCGCGGCCATGGCCAGCGTTGCCGACACCGCGGTGCACCCGCTGCAGGACGTGCTGGCGCTGCCCACCGAGCACCGCATGAACTTCCCCGGCCAGGAGTCGGGCTGGTGGGGCTGGCGCTTCCAGTGGAGCCATGTCCAGCCCTGGCACGCCGCCCGCCTGGCCGAGCTGGTGCGGCTGTATGGCCGCGGCGCCGCGCCGCGCTGAGCGCGGCGCCACGGCGGCTCTGCTCAGCGCCGCGCCGGCGGCAGGTCGGTGCAGCTGCCGTGCGCCACTTCGGCGGCCATGCCGATGCTTTCCCCCAGCGTCGGGTGCGGGTGGATGGTCTTGCCGATGTCGACTTCGTCGGCGCCCATCTCGATGGCCAGGGCGACCTCGCCGATCATGTCGCCGGCATGCGTGCCGACGATGCCGCCGCCCAGGATGCGGTGCGTGGCCGCATCGAACAGCAGCTTGGTGAAGCCCTCGTCGCGCCCGTTGGCGATGGCGCGGCCGCTGGCCGTCCAGGGGAACAGGCCCTTCTTGACGGCGATGCCCTGGGCCTTGGCCTGGTCCTCGGTCAGGCCGACCCAGGCCACCTCGGGGTCGGTGTAGGCCACGCCGGGGATCACGCGCGCGTCGAACTGTGCCTTGGCGTCGCCGGCGGCGACCTCGGCCGCCACGTGCGCCTCGTGCACCGCCTTGTGCGCCAGCATCGGGTTGCCGACGATGTCGCCGATGGCGTAGATGTGCGGCACGTTGGTGCGCATCTGCACGTCCACCGGAATGAAGCCGCGGTCGCTGACGATGACGCCGGCTTTCTCAGCCGCGATCTTCCTGCCGTTGGGGCTGCGGCCCACGGCCTGCAGCACCATGTCGTAGACGCCTTCGCTCTTGGCGCCGTCCAGGCCTTCGAACTGCACGCGTATGCCGTCGGCCGTGGCTTCGGCGCCCACGGTCTTGGTCTTGAGCATGATCTTGTCGAAGCGGTGGGCGTTCATCTTCTGCCACACCTTGACCAGGTCGCGGTCGGGGCCCTGCATCAGCTGCTCGAGCATTTCCACCACGTCGATGCGCGCGCCCAGCGTGGAGTAGACCGTGGCCATCTCCAGGCCGATGATGCCGCCGCCGATGACCAGCATGCGCTCGGGCTTGCTGCGCAGTTCGAGCGCGCCGGTGCTGGTGACGATGCGCGGGTCGTCCTTGGGCAGGAAGGGCAGCTTCACCGCCTCGGAGCCGGCGGCGATGATGGCGTTCTTGAAACGGATGGTCTGCACCTTGCCGTCGGCCATCGTCACCTTCAGGTGGTGCGGGTCGGCGAACTCGCCCTGCCCCTGCACCACCGTCACCTTGCGCATCTTGGCCATGGCGGCCAGGCCGCCGGTGAGCTTGTTGACGACCTTGTTCTTGTGCGCCAGCAGCTTGGGCAGGTCGACCTGCGGCGCGGCGAAGGTGACGCCCAGGTCGGTGAAGTGCTTCACCTCGTCCATCACCGAAGCCACGTGCAGCAGCGCCTTGCTGGGAATGCAGCCGACGTTGAGGCACACCCCGCCCAGCGTGGCGTAGCGCTCGACCAGCACCGTCTTCAGGCCCAGGTCGGCACTGCGGAAGGCGCCCGAATAGCCGCCCGGGCCGGCGCCCAGCACCAGCATGTCGCATTCGATGTCGGCACCGCCGGCATAGCTGGCGGCCGCCGGAGCGGGGGCCGTGGGCGCGGCCTTGGCCGGGGCAGCCGCGGCAACCGGTGCGGCGGCAGGCGCTGCAGCCGCAGCCGCGGCGCCGGTTTCCAGCGACAGCAGCACCGTGCCTTCGCTGACCTTGTCGCCCACCTGGATCTTGAGCGCGACCACGGTGCCGGCGGCCGACGACGGGATCTCCATCGAGGCCTTGTCGCTTTCCACCGTGATCAGGCTTTGCTCGGCCTTGACCGTGTCGCCGGGCTTGACCAGCAGTTCGATCACTGCCACGTCCTTGAAGTCGCCGATGTCCGGCACCTTGATGTCTATGAGAGCCATGTTCGGTCTTTCTGTCAGAGCAGGACGCGGCGGAAATCGGCCAGGATGCTGCCGAAGTACGCGTTGAAGCGCGCCGCCGCCGCGCCGTCGATGACGCGGTGGTCCCAGCTCAGGCTCAGCGGCAGGATCAGGCGCGGCTGGAACTGCTTGCCGTCCCAGCGCGGCTCGGTGCTGCTCTTGCACACGCCCAGGATCGAGACCTCGGGCGCGTTGATGATGGGCGTGAAGTAACGCCCGCCGATGCCGCCCAGGCTGCTGATGCTGAAGCAGCCGCCGCTCATGTCGGCCGGGCCGAGCTTGCCATCGCGGGCCTTCTTGGCCAGATCGTTCATCTCGGTGCTGATCTGCAGCACGCCCTTCTTGTCGGCGTCCTTGATCACCGGCACCACCAGGCCGTTGGGCGTGTCGGCGGCAAAGCCGATGTGGAAGTAGTTCTTCAGCACCAGCTGCTCACCGTCCAGGCTGGCATTGAACTGCGGAAACTTCTTGAGCGCGGCCACGCTGGCCTTGATCAGGAAGGCCAGCATCGTGACCTTGACGCCGGACTTCTCGTTTTCCTTGTTGAGCTGCACGCGGAAGGCTTCGAGTTCGGTGATGTCGGCGTCGTCGTGGTTGGTGACGTGCGGGATCACCACCCAGTTGCGGTGCAGGTTGGCGCCGCTGATCTTCTGGATGCGGCTCAGGTCCTTCCGCTCGACCGGGCCGAACTTGGCGAAGTCGACCACCGGCCAGGGCAGCAGGCCGGGGAAGGCACCGCCGGACGCGGCCGCGGGGGCCGGCGCCTTGGCCTTCTGTGCCGCGGTCTGCACCGCGCCCGACATCACGCCCTTGACGAAGCCCTGCAGGTCTTCCAGCGTGATGCGGCCCTTGGGGCCGGAGCCCTTGACCTCGACCAGCGGCACGCCCAGCTCGCGCGCCTGGCGGCGGATGCTGGGCGACGCGTGCGGCAGTGCCGCCGTGGGTGTGCCCGGCTCGTGCGCGGGCATGGCGGCGGCCGGTGCCGGCGCGGCA
>JALHPY010000089.1:14546-16796 GCA_022842305.1 Rubrivivax sp. | reverse complement strand
AAGCAGGCGGACTGAGGACGCGAGGCGCCAGAAGGTGGCGCGGCGACTTCAGATGAACAAGGCCCGGCTTGCCGGGCCTTGTTGTTGATAGGTTGAGGGCTTGTCGGCTTGCAGCCATCAGGAGTCGGTTGCCACTCGCTGCTGACGGGTGGCTCAGTTACCGCAACAGCGTGGGCGTGGCGAGTTTGCTGCCGATGGATCTGGCGACGTCCCGCCCTTAGTCCCGGCGGCGCCGAGCCAAGCCAATGGCCGACAGCGCGAGTCCGACCAATGCGAACGTGCCCGGCTCGGGCACGGCAACAAACTGGAACGTGCCAGCGTCGTAGCGGTTGGCGGGACCACCGTCCACTATGGTTGGAAATACCAGTGAGGTGTTGAAGGTGTAGCGGCTCAGCCCTACAAACGAAATCAGACCGCCGCCGGTGTCAATGGTGGGCGGGACTCCACCAAATCCGGTGTTCCCATTGAGGTCGAAACTGTCAAAGCCAACGGCAACTATCGAGTACTGCCCGGGACCGAGATCGAAGTCGGTGACGTCAAAGTAGCGGTTGAGCCCGTCACCGGATGTCGTGGTGTTCGCCGTCGTCAGGCTGGCCGATAGCCCGACCAAGGACTGGGAGGTGCGACTGAAGATGCCAACCTGGACGGGCCCGGCGAAGCCATTGGCCCCGCTGTCGTAGGCGCCCAACTGGGTTACGCGAATGGCGGAATTGACATTGAAGTCCATCCCCAGGGCGCCAGTCCAATCTTGGACACCGATAGCGCGGGTTGAGTCGAGTGCAATGAAGTCGGCAAGTGCCGGAACAGCGTTGAAAGCCAACGCGCTCCCGATGCAGAGGGTCGTGGCGAGGCGACGAGAGAGCTTCATGTCGGGACTGCTTTCATTTGGATGGGTTGCTTTGGCATAGACCGGGCAGAACTGCCCGTTTGGATGCAAACGTGCAATTCGGCAAAAATCCGCCATCCAGAAGAGCTGACAGCGAATGAAAATGCGAGACACCGCACCCAATGCAAGTTTCGCGCCGTAGAACAACCATCGATCGATGGTTCTTTCTAAGTCATAGACTTACTGTGACCTATTGGCAAAATTTCACGAATCGGAAATCCGAAGGCAAGGACGCAATGTAAGCGGATCCGACAGCCAGGCAGCATTGCCGTGAAAACGCCGTACCCGGCGCACAGGACTCGGTGGGCTCGCCGATAGAGGTGGCGCATACCCAGCCCTCGTTTTCGAGCTTGAAGCCTGCAGACGCAACAGGCGCGAACGTGCACCACGGCTCGCGCGTCATGTCCCCACGGGTCGCGGAGATCGGCCGACACTTCGTCTTTCCTCAGATGGCTACACGGCAGCTGTCGGGCGACGAAATGCGTGAGCTGACAGCCCGGCGCCTACATCGGCTTGAATTCGTAGCCGTTGCCGCGCACGCTGAGCGTGCCGATCGCCGAGCCGGTGAGGTGGTAGCCGGCTACCAGCAGGCCTTCCTTGATGGCCATGTCGGCCAGGCGACGGCGCACCTGGCGCGCGGCCTCGGGGTCGGCGTCGAACATGACGGCCCAGTCGGGGTTGCGCACGAACAGCGCAGCCACGTTGGTGGTGTCGGCCCAGTACAGCAGTTTGCGCGAGCCGCCTTCGATGAGATACGCCGTGTGGCCGGCGGTGTGGCCGTGCGCGGCGATCGAGCGCACGCCGGGCAGCACCTGCTGGCCCGGCTGGAAGCGCACGACCTGCGCGGCGATGGGCCCGAACACGCGCCGCACCGCGGCGAAATTGCCTCGCGCCGCCTCGGGTGCGGCATTCATGCGCGCGTCGTCCATCCACCAGTCCCACTCGGGCGCGGGCAGGTAGATCTTGGCCTTGGGGAACACCACCTCGCCGGCGCGGTTGCGCAGGCCATTGATGTGGTCGCCGTGGAAGTGCGAGAACACCACCGCGGTGATCGAGTCGGGCGAGATGCCGGCCTTGGCCATGTTCTTGAGCAGCTTGCCGGCCGTGGCGGCGCCGAACTCGCCGTTGCCCACGTCGAACAGCACGCGCTCACCGCCCACGTCCACCAGCAGCGGCATGAACGGCACGTCGACGCGGTCGGCGGGTAGCCCCGCGTCGCGCAGGGCCTGCTGCACGTCGGCCAGCGGTGCGTTGCGCACGAAGTTCGCGTCCAGCGGGCGTGAGAAAGAACCGTCGGCGATCGTCGTGGCTGTCACCGCGCCCAGGTCGACGCGCGTGACGCCGGCCGTGGGCGTCGAGACCGA
>JALHPY010000089.1:0-14446 GCA_022842305.1 Rubrivivax sp. | reverse complement strand
GGTGCGTTGCGCACGAAGTTCGCGTCCAGCGGGCGTGAGAAAGAACCGTCGGCGATCGTCGTGGCTGTCACCGCGCCCAGGTCGACGCGCGTGACGCCGGCCGTGGGCGTCGAGACCGAGGGCACGGTGGCGCAGGCCGAGATCAATGCCGCCAGGCCCAGGCCGACACCGGCCAGCAGCCACGAACGGCGAGAAAGCAATGTGGTCATGGTGTTCCTTTTCGCTTGCGTGAAATCGGGGAAGCAGGTGCCCGGCCGGTGTGCAGACACCGACGGGCCCAGCGGGGGTGAGTGTCCCGCTGGCCGCGAGACTGTAATGGCCCGAGTCTGCAATGGGCGCGGCGTCGGAGTTGGCCAAGCCGGTCCCAGTCGCCCGAGCCGCGGTACCGCTGCATCGCCCCACTCGGAGTACGGCAGTTGCGATGTCCGGCAGGGCCCGAGTCGTCCCAGACACCCGCGACTCAACCGCGGGGCCGACAGATCAGCACCGCGAACCGTCCGACGCGCTGTCCAGCCGCGACCGGCCTGCCGCGGCTTCACGCCGCCGTTGAGCATGCTCAAGGCGGCGCATCCGAACAGAGCACACCCTCGTGTTTGTCTACGTCGAAGGCCTGCACGCTCGACAACGTGAACTCCGCCTGCCGCGGCCAACCGCCACCCGGGCATACAGGCAGACGGGCGGCATCGACAGCCGCCCCCTTCGCCGCGATCCGCATCGGCGACGAAGCGGCCCGACTGTCCCCAAACACCTTCAGAGGCTCGCACCATGAACGCCCCGTTCGAAGCCGAAGTCGTCAAGCCCCTGGGCCTGGCCGACCTGCTGAGCGCCGAGCATGTCGACGCGATGACCGACGCCCGGCACGCGATGCACGAGGCCGAGGCACAAGCCCATTACGCGTCGACCTGCGCGCGCGACCTGCTCGAGGTGGGCTCGCTGCACGCGCAATCGCTGCGCCAGACCTTCGAAGGCCTGGCTGCTGCGCAGTCGCGCTTCGCCGAATCGGCGGCGGCCTGCCTGTCGGGCCGGGGGCCGGGCGACCTGGCCGCCTACGCCATCGACGCGTGGCAGCGCGGCGTGCTGTTCCTGGACATCCTGCGCCGCCGCGGCAACAACTTCGTGCAGCACGAGGAAGCCGGCTGCCCGCCGGTGCTGGCCTACGACTACGACGTGGTCGTCGACGGCAGCACGCTCGAGCGCCCGGTCAACTACACGCTGGTGGCGATCCGGCCGCCTGCGGGCACGACAACGCGCCCCAACGCGCGGCCCTACGTCATCATCGATCCGCGCGCCGGGCACGGCTCGGGCATCGGCGGCTTCAAGAGCGAAAGCGAGGTCGGGGTCGCGCTGCGCGCGGGCCATCCGGTGTACTTCTGCGTCTTCACCACGCACCCGACGCCGGGGCAGACCCTGGCCGACGTGACGCGCGCCGAGGCGCACTTCGTGCGCGCGGTGCAGAACCGCCACCCCGACAGCCCCAGGCCGGTGATCATCGGCAACTGCCAGGGCGGCTGGGCGGCGATGCTGCTGGCGGCGACCAACACCGATCTCACCGGCCCCATCGTCATCAACGGCACACCCTTGTCGTACTGGGCGGGCAAGCGCGGGCGCAACCCGATGCGCTACCTGGGCGGGCTGGCCGGCGGCGTGGTGCCGGCGATGCTGGCGGCCGACCTGGGCAACGGGCTGTTCGACGGCGCCAACCTGGTGCAGAACTTCGAGAACCTCGACCCCGGCCACGCGCTGTTCCGCAAGTACTACGACGTCTTTGCCGCCACCGCAGCCGAAGGCGAACGCTATCTGGAGTTCGAGCGCTGGTGGTCGGGCTTCTACTTCATGAACGAGGCCGAGATCCGCTGGATCGTCGAGAACCTCTTCGTCGGCAACCGCCCCGCGCGCGGCGGTGCGCAGCTCGACCCGCGGCTGCACGCCGACCTGCGCAACGTGCGCGCGCCGGTGATCGTGTTCGCCTCGCACGGCGACCACATCACGCCGCCGGCGCAGGCTCTGGCCTGGATCACCGACGTCTTCTCCAGCGTGCAGGACATCAAGGCGCGCGGCCAGCGCATCGTCTACACCGTGCACGACAGCATCGGGCACCTGGGCATCTTCGTCTCGGCGTCGGTGGCCAAGAAGGAGCACCGCGAGATCGTCTCCACGCTCGAGGCGATCGAGGCGATGGCGCCCGGCCTGTACGAGATGCGCATCCTCGAAGAGACCGGCGAAGACCACGAGAAGCGCTTCGCCATCGAGTTCGAGGAGCGCACGCTAGACGACATCCGCGCGCTCGGCGACCCCCGCGACGACGAGCAGGCCTTCGCCGCGGTGGCGCGGCTGTCGCGGCTGGGCGCCGAGGCCTACAGCCTGGCGCTGCGGCCGCTCGTGCGTGCCATGACCAACGAAGCGATGGCGCACTGGCGCGTCCAGACGCAGCCGCAGCGCTTGCGCCGCTACCTGATGAGCGACCGCAACCCGTTGGTAGCGCCCCTGGCACCGCTGGCCGCCCAGGTGCGCGCCGCGCGGCAGCCGGCAGCGCCCGACAACGCCGGCCTGGCCTGCGAGCGCGCGGCGGCCGACCTCGTCACGCAATGCTTCGACAGCGCGCGCGACCTGCGCGACGCGTGGATCGAGGCTAGCTTCTTCGCCATCTACTCGTCACCCGCGCTGCGCGCGATCGGCGCCACCGAGCCGCCGCTGATCAGCGAGGTGCCGGGTACCGACCTGCGCTCGGTGCCCGAGGTGCGCGCGGCACTCGCGCAGATCGGCCGCGGCAACGCCGCGGTGGGCACGGTCCGCATGCTGGTGCTGCTGGCGCGCTCGCGCGGGTCGGTCAGCCGCGACCGGCTGGCGCGTGCCAACGAGCTGCTGACCACGCAGGAGCCCTTCACCCTGCTCGACGAGACAGCGCGCACGCGCATCCTCCATCAGCAGACCATGATCGTGGAGTTCGAGCCCGAGCGCGCGCTTGCGGCGCTGCCCAAGCTGCTGCCGACCGCCGCCGAGCGCCTGCGCGCACTCGAGCAGTGCGACTTCGTGATGGGCCCCGACGACGAGGGCGACCCCGAAACGCGCGCGCTGCAGGCCGAGATGCGCCGCCTGCTCGAGGTGGCCGACACGACAGCGCGCAAGCCCCGCGCGCGGCGTGTGCGGGGCTGAAGGCGGGGCCGCGGCGCCCCGCAGCGTCCCTGGAACGGCCTGCGGCGCGGTGTTCGACCCTGCGGCGCGGCGTGCACCCGACGGGCGGCGGCATCGCACGCCACAGGCGATGGAGCCCGAGGTGCGCGTGCTGTGATCGACGCAGGACTACACGCCCATGCGCTGACGTCGAGCCCCTGCAGTACTCCCCCACTCGGGCAACTCGCCGCCGAGTGCCGCCTTCAGACCGCCAGCGTGACACTGCCTCCCAACACTGCAGCGACGCGCCGCAGCCTGCTCTCTGCCTCGTCCGCCACGGTCTTGACGCCAGGCTTGCCGACCAGTCCCACCATGGTCTGCGGGTCCAGGAATCCCACCACGACATGGCCCGGCGTTTCCTCGCGAACGATCACGTTGCACGGCAGCAGCAAACCGATGTCGGGCTCGGCCTGCAGGGCCTGATGCGCGAGCGGCGGATTGCAGGCGCCCAGGATGCGGTAGGGCGGCATGTCGGCACCCAGCTTTTCCTTCATGGCACGCTGGATATCGATATCGCTCAGCACACCGAAGCCCTCGGCCTTGAGCGCAGCTGTCGTCTTCGTCAGGGCCTCGTCGAACGACAGGCCCGTGAGGGTGGTGGTAAACCCGTACATGTCACACCTCAGGAAGTATCGTGGCCGCAAGGGCCGCGGGGATGGGATTGCATGCCGCGCCGCGGAGGGCGTGGCGCCAGTGTCACGCAATGGCAGGAAGCGCGCATCTCTTAATAGGGTAGATGGTATCTGTCAAAGGCGCAGTATAGTAGTAAGTGTCTGATCACTTATCAACAACTGTGGCCACCATGCAGATACGGCTACCCACCGAAGTGCGCCAGGCCGAGATCGTGGCAACGGCCCTGCGGCTGGCGCGCGAGTCAAGCCCGGCCCTGATCACCACCGGCGACATCGCCTTGGCGATCGGCGTCACGCAGGGCACGGTCTTCAGGCACTTTCCCACCAAGGACGCCATCTGGCTGGCCGCCATGCGCTGGGTTCGAGAGAACCTGCTGCAACAGCTGCAAGCCGCCGCGGACGAGGCCGGAACACCACTGGACGCACTGTCTGCGATGTTCCACGCGCATGTCGAGTTCGTCATTGCCTACCCAGGCGTGCCACGCTTCATCTTCCACGAACTCCAGCAACCCGCCGACTCTGCAGCCAAGCTCGAGGTACGCGCCGTGCTCCAGGGCTACCGCAAGCTGCTGCTCGGGCGCTTGAGTCAGTCGATCGACCAGAAGCTGGTCAGCCAGGACCTGGACCCGGAGGCCGCCGCCACCAGCTTCATCGGCCTGATCCAAGGCCTGGTGATGCAGTCGATGCTGACCGGGCGTACCTCGGCAATGCGCCAGCAGGCCGACGCCCTCTTCGCGCTGTACCGGCGCGGCCTCGGGGCGGCACCATGAAACCATCTTCGATTGGCGTTCGCCGGATCGTCCTGGGCTTGCTCGGGGTCGTGTTGATCGCGGCGATGGTCTACGTGGTCATGCGCTCGGGTCCGCTGGCGCCGACCCGCGTCACGGTCGTGCAGGCCACAGAAGGCCGTCTCACGCCCGCGCTGTTCGGCATTGGCACGGTCGAGGCCAGGCGCAGCTACCTGATCGGGCCGACGGTGGCGGGCCGCGTCCGGGCCGTGGCCGTCGACGTCGGCGACGCCGTCAAGGCAGGCCAGTTGCTGGCCGAGATGGACCCCGTGGATCTGGACGAGCGCACGGCCGCGCTCGACGCCTCGGTGGCGCGCGCCGGCAGTGCCATGGCGGCGGCGGACGCGCAGCGCCGTGACGCCCGAGCCCGCAAGGAGCTGGCGGCTGTCAATGCGCGCCGCTACGTCGAACTGGGCCAGCAGAACTTCATCAGCACCGGCGCCGTCGAGGCCCGGCTGCAGGAGCAGGCGTCTGCCGACGCCATCGTCATGGCCGCCGACGCCAACCTGGCCGCAGCAAGGCATGACCAGCAGCGCCTGGTGGCCGAAGGCGCCGGGCTGCGCCAGCAACGGGCCAACGTGCGCCTGTTGGCGCCGGCCGACGGTGTCGTCACCAGCCGCGACGCCGAGCCCGGATCGACCGTCGTGGCCGGCCAGGCGGTGCTGCGCGTGATCGAGCCGTCGTCCTTGTGGGTCAAGGTGCGGCTGGACCAGGCGCGTTCGGCCGGGCTGGCGGCTGGCCTGCCCGCCCAGGTGGTGCTGCGGTCCAACCCAGGGCGAGCCAACGCCGGCAAGGTCGCCCGCGTCGAAGCCGTCAGTGACAGCGTGACCGAAGAGCGCGTGGCGCTGGTCAGCTTCGACCAGGCACCTGCCAGCCTGTCGGTGGGCGAATTGGCCGAGGTGACGCTGTCCTTGCCATCAACGGAGAACGCCGTGCTGCTGCCCAACGCCGCCATCAAGCGGATGCAAGCGCAGACCGGTGTCTGGGTGATCGACGCTGGCGCGCTGCGCTTCGTGCCGGTGCGCATCGGTCAGTCCACCCTGGACGGTCAAGTCCAGGTGCTCGAGGGCCTGAAGCCCGGCACCACCGTCGTCGTGCACAGCGAGAAGGAGATCGGCGCCCACAGCCGCATCAAGGTGGTCGATGCCCTCGTGGGTCGCACGCCGTGATCAGCCTGGCGGGCCGCGACATCCTGCACTCGTGGGGAAAGTTCGTCCTCACGGGCATCGGCCTGGGCCTGCTGATCGGCGTGACCCTGACCATGGCAGGCGTCTACCGCGGCATGGTGGACGACGCGCGCGCCCTGCTGAACAACAGCGGCGCCGACCTGTGGGTGGTGCAGCAGGACACGCAGGGACCCTATGCGGAATCGTCCAGCCTGCGTGACGACGCGGTGCGCAGCGTGCTGGGCCTGCCCGGTGTGGCCCGCGCCGCCAACATCACCTACCTGACGATGCAGGTGCGGCGCGCCGCGGCTGGCGGGGCCGCGCCGGCGAACGGCAGTGAAGACGACGTGCGCGCGATGGTGGTCGGCTTCGAGCCCGGTCAGCCGGGCGAGCCAGGCTATCTGGTGGCCGGGCGACACATCACGCGCAGCCACTACGAGGCCGTTGCCGACGTGCGCACGGGCTTCGTGCTGGGCGAGCGCATTCGCATCCGCCGCCACGACTACACCGTGGTCGGCTTGACACGGCGCATGGTGTCTTCCGGTGGTGACCCGATGGTCTTCATCCCGCTGAAGGACGCTCAGGAAGCGCAGTTCCTGAAAGACAACGACGCCATCGTCAACGAGCGCGCCCGCACCGCGGCCAACCCGAGCCTGAACCGACCGGGCGTTCCCGGCCTGCTGGAGGCGATCCAGGCCTCGCAGGCGAACAACCGCAACGTCAACGCCATCCTGGTGCAGGTCCAACCCGGCACCGACGCCGAGAGCGTGGCCGAACCAGTGCGCCGCTGGAAGCACCTGGAAGCGTTCACGCGCGCGCAGATGGAAGAGATCCTGGTGGCCAAGCTGATTGCCACCTCGGCCAGGCAGATCGGCATGTTCCTGGTGATCCTGGCCCTCGTCAGCGCGGCCATCGTCGCCTTCATCATCTACACGATGACGCTGGGCAAGATCCGCGAGATCGCGGTGCTCAAGCTCATCGGCACGCGCAACCGCACCATTGCCGGAATGATCCTGCAGCAGGCGTTGGGCCTGGGCCTGATTGGCTTCATCGTTGGCAAGGTGGCCGCCACGGTCTGGGCACCCATCTTCCCGAAGTATGTTCTGCTGGAGTCGGGCGATGCCCTGCGCGGCCTGGTAGCGGTGGTGGTGATCTGCGCGCTGGCCAGCACGCTGGCGATCCGCGTGGCGCTCAAGGTCGACCCGGCCGCAGCGATCGGAGGCTGAGGTGAGCGGACCCGGCATCCGCATCGAGCACCTGCGCAAGCGCTACGGCCAGGGCGATACGGCCGTCGACGCGCTGCAGGACGTGAGCATGACGGTGGCGCCTGGCGAGGTGGTGGGCCTGATCGGCCCGTCCGGCTCGGGCAAGAGCACGCTGCTCAAATGCCTGGGCGCTGTCATCGAGCCCAGCGGCGGCAAGATGGTGCTGGGAGGCGAGACGATCTACGACGACGGCTGGAAGATCCCCGACTTGCGCACGCTGCGGCGCGACAGCATCGGCTTCGTCTTCCAGGCACCCTACCTGATTCCCTTCCTCGACGTGACCGACAACGTGGCCCTGCTGCCGATGCTGGCGGGCAGGCCGAATGCAGAAGCGCGCGCGCGCGCTCGAGAGTTGCTGAGCGCGCTCGACGTCGGCCACCGCGCACAGGCGCAGCCGTCCGAATTGTCGGGTGGCGAGCAGCAGCGTGTGTCCATCGCCCGGGCGCTGGCAAACCGGCCACCGGTGATCCTGGCCGACGAGCCCACCGCGCCGCTGGACAGCGAGCGGGCCCTGGCCGTGATGCGCATCCTCAACCAGATGGCCTTGCAGTACCACACGGCCATCGTCGTCGTGACGCACGACGAGAAGATCATCCCGACCTTCAAGCGGCTGTACCAGATCCGCGATGGCAGCACGCACGAGGAGGCCGGTGAAGGTCGCAACCTGTAGCAGTGCATCGGCTCGCGCGCCGATCATGGCCTCGTCGGCCACCAAGGCTCGGCGTTGCGTCAGGACGCCTGAAGTGCCTGGCGCACGGGCAGTGCCATGATCTTCGAGGCGGGTGCGGCGCTTGCCGGCTTGTGGTCGCTGCGCAGCCTGGCGCATTGGGCGATCCTGCGTGGCCTGCGTGCGCCCCGCGTCGCACACGATCTGGCGCATGCGCATCCAGGCGTGGCGACAGACCGGCTGCGCGAAGTTCGCATCCCTGGACCCCGCGGCACAAGCCTGTCCGGCTGGCTGGTGGTGCCCGCCGGCACATGGCAGCGCCCCGTGCCTGCAGTGCTGGTGATGCATGGCTGGGGTGCCAACGCCGCGATGATGTGGCCGGTGGTGCCGCCGCTGCACGAGTCGGGCTTCGCGGTTCTGTTGATCGACGCCCGGTGCCACGGGCGCAGCGATGGCGAGGCCTTCACTTCGATGCCGCGTTTCGCCGAGGACATTGCGGCCGGCCTCGCTTGGCTGAAGCACCAGCCCGACATCGATTCAGACAACCTGGCGCTGCTGGGCCACTCGGTCGGAGCGGCGGCGTGTCTGCTGCATGCGTCGCGCCAACACGATGTACGGGCGGTGGTCAGCCTTTCGGCCTTCGCGCATCCGCGCGAGGTCATGCGCGGATTCATGGCCGAGAAGCGCGTGCCTTACCCGGTGGTGGGCTGGTACGTGATGCGGCATGTGCAGCAGGTGATTGGCGCCCGCTTCGACGACATCGCACCGGTGAACACGATCGCCCGCGTGAAATGCCCCGTGCTCGTGGTGCACGGGCGTCAGGACAACGTGGTGCCGGCAGGCGATGCACTCCGGCTGGTGGCACGCAGTGACCGCGCGCGATTGCTGCAACTGGAGGGCGCCCACGACCTGCGCGAGGCCCTGGCGCCGCATGCCGCGGCCGTGGTGGCGTTCTTGCACGCTGCCTGTGGATCTCTACCCGGCCATCGTCAGAACTCGGGCATCGCATTGGCGATGGGCGACAAGGCGTGAACGATCGTTGCGCTGGATAGCCTGGCCGGCCTGCACAAGGCGCCTGGCAAAAGCGGCCCGCTACACGGCAGTGCGCAAGGAGATCACCCGCCTGAAGCGTCGCCTGTTGCCAAAGCGATAGGCCAGGCAGTCAGCGCAAGGCGCAGCGGCAGTTTGCGCTGCCCGTATCGCTGCCCCCATCGCCGCGCCGCAGCCCCGCGGCTTCACGCGGCTGCGTCAGGCGGGGCCTTGTGCCCTGCCCTTGCGGCCACGCGCCGAGCATGCGCCGGCGGCAGCCAGTGCCAGCGCGGCCAGGCCCAGCGTCGCGGGCTCCGGCACGCCGTTGCCGCGGAGGGTCAGGGTGGTGGTGCCGAACCCGAGGGTGTCATCGGACCCATTGACCACGGAATACGAAAAGCCGCTTCCGGAGACCCAGAAGCCCGCCTCGTTGGCTGTAGCAAAGCAAAGGGTCGCGGAGGGGCAGTCCGTCCCGAACAGAGCACTACTGAGTGCCCCTGCGTTGTCGAAGGTCAGAGAGCCGGTGTTGGCGGTGGCTTCGTCGAAGCTCAGGCCATCAAAGTTGAAGCTCAAGTCGAGCAGGAGGTTCGTACCTGTTGCGACGCCGCCGCCCGACGGCACGATCGTGTCGTCGTAGGTGAAATAGCCTGAGCCGGTAAGGTTGATGCTGGGGCCAGTGGTCGCGGTGACGGTGAAGTCATACGTCACCAGTGCCGCCTGGCATGCGACGGGCAGCGCGATGGCCAGTGTGAACAGGGAGTCTCGGAGCTTCATGGCATGTCCTTGCGCTGCTCAAGCAGCAGCCACCAGAAACAAGCATCGATCGCACCCAAGTGGGATTCAGCATGCCCATCAAGACCTTATCGACGTCGCGGTTCAAGCGCACCGGCCCGATGTCAAGAATTTCGACAGTTATGCCTGTGCACGAACGGCAATGCGCCTGTCCGGCGGGGTGGTCCGAGGCGCCTTGAAGTACCGCTGGCCAGGCGCGGCGGGCTGCGTCCCGAAAGCGGTGGTGGCTGCGGCTTTGCACTCCGGCGTGGCATTGGCGGCGGTGTTGGCACAGGGGTGAGTCTGGTTGCCGCGCCACACCGGGCGGGCCTTGCATATCCCGCCTGCGGGGGGCCGTTTGCTCTGCCATTCAGGGGACGCCGCTCTCTGTTGTAGGGGATGCCTTGCGGGGCCTTCCGTCGCACACTGAAGCTGGTTGCTTTGCATGGTGCATCCGGCTTCATGTGGATCGACCCCCTACCCCCAATCTGAGGAAACGTCATGGCCAAGACACCAAAGGCGAGTGCGGGCAGCAAGACCCGGATCACCACCGTACCCGCGCGCCCCCCCATAGCGGCAACGCGGCTGGATGCTGCATTCGACGGGGCCGAATCGGCCGTCATCGGCAAGATGGGAGCAGCGCGCCTGGCGGCCTTGAGCGGCGCACCGCTGGCCCGTCTGGTGGGTCAGCCGATGGCCAGCCTCAAGGCCAAGCTGGGCCACGTGCTGGACCCGCGCGCGCTGTTCATGCAGCGGGTGTGTGGCAAGGTGGTGCGCACCGATGCCAGCGGCCACCAGCACCCGGTGCCGCTGGCCACGGTGCAGGTGGAAGACACCGACTGCTCGCTGCTGGCCTACCACCCGCTGGGCTCGCCTTTCAGCTGGCTGTTCCCTTTCAACTGCCGGCGCGAGGTGATCGCCACCGTCAAGACCGACGCATGCGGCAACTTCTGCGTCTGGGTGCCGCGCTTCGACATCGACTGGGTGTTGCGCTGGCGCTCGCAGCGCGTGTGCTTTCCGGTGCTGTTCGAACGGCCCAACTGGCGCGAGTTGATAGAGAACCTGCGCGATTCGCTGGTGCCGCGCCTGCCCGAACCCATCCCCGGCGGGCCGGACCCGGCGCCTGACTTCACGCAGCTCGCCCGCCTGTCGCGCGACACGCGCCTGACCCGGGTGCTCAACCGCCTGGAAAAGCTGCCCGGTCGCGCCTTTGGCGAAGAGCGTGCGGCGCTCACGCGCGAACTCGACACCCCGGCGCGCCTGGACATCGCCCCGCCGCTGCCGGCGGAGTTTCTGGACGCGGCGGTGGGTGCCAAGGCGCCGCGCATCGCGCTGGAGAGCATTGCGAGCCAGTTGCGCATCAATCCGAAGGCCTTCGAAGGCTTTTCGCCGCAGCGCTGGATCGGCCCGATGCGCCGCTGCGTGGATGTGCACATGCCGGAGTGGACGCCGATCATCGATGTGCCCGACATCACCTTCCGGGTGCTGCAGGACGTGAACGGCGACGGCATCGAGGAGCAGATCTACGGTGAGTCCCACTTCGATGTGCGCTGGAACGCCAGCAGCCTGGGTGAGATCGTGCTGGAGGCCAGCGCCATCGCGCGCACCGGGCCGGTTTGCGCGCCCGAGCCCTTGATCCCCTGCGGCAACCAGCCGGCGCTGGTGTTGGCCGGTCGCATGCCCATCACGGGCGCACCCACGGTGTTCGACAACACCACCGGCTACAACCTCACGGCCAACCGGCCGCGTGCCAGCGGTGTTGCCGGTGGTTCGGGCGACGGCCCGGCGCAGGCGCCGTTGCACGGGCTGCTGTCGCTCTTCGGTTGCCACCGCACCCATGCCCAGGCCACGCATTACCGCGTGCTGTACGAGTACCAGGCACCTGGCGCCGGCAGCTGGAGCAGTGCCGCGCCCTTCGTCGGCATGAGCTGGTGGCTCTATCGGCTCAACGCGGCCGGCATCGGCGAATGGCACGCGCCCACCAGCGACACCAATGGCTGGTACCCGATCAACCTCCCGCCCGGGCCCAACGCCTGGTTGCCCAGCGAGCAGCTGCTGCTGGACTGGCCCACGGACCGCAGCTATCCCGACGGCCTGTACCGCCTGAGCTTGCAGGTGGGCACGGGCGGCACGGCGCAGGGCACATCGCAGGCGGTGGTGCTGGCGGTGGACAACCGCGCACCCGAGATGAGCATGACGGTGCAATGGCGCAAGGGCAGCACCGGGCCGTGGCTGCCCATCGGCGGCGAATGCCCGGTGGTGCTGCGCGGTGCCATCCCGCAATTGGTGCAGTTCCGCGTGCAGTTCACGGCCCAGAGCCGGCACTTCCGCGATGCCTACTTCCACCCCACGGTGTGCGGCGGCACCGCCATGAACTACGTTGCGGGCAGCGGCACGGGCGGCGCGCTCACCGCGCGCGGCTACGAGCACTGGCACACCGGCGCGGCCGATCAGGGTGGGCTCATGACGGCGATCTACGAACTGCCGGCCTCGGCGCTGCAGGGCACCTACGGCTTCTGGGGGCGCAGCTTCTCGCGCGCCGTGGACCCGGACGACGCCAACCCGCCACCGGCCGCCGCCTTTGAGCACGACCGGGCCCACGTCTGGCGCGACATCAGCCTGTCGTTCTCGGTATTCAACGCAGACTGAGCGGCATGCCCGGCTTTGGCTTGCAGGCGCCCTGGTTCGAGGCGGTGCTCGCGGTGCTGGCGGTGTGGCGCGTCGCGCACCTGCTGGCGCGCGAGCGCGGACCCTGGGACCTGGTCTCCCGCCTGCATGCCGCGCTGGCGGGGCGGGCCCTGGGCGAACTGCTGGCCTGCCCCCATTGCCTGGCCCTGTGGCTGGCCATCGTGCCAGCCGTTTGGCTGGCACCGGGTTGGGGCGAGGGCCTGCTGCTGTGGCTGGCTGTTGCCGGGGGCGCCAGTGCGCTGGAACTGGCATTGACCAGAGGAGACCCGCCATGAGCTGCTGTCAACGCAGCGGTGCCGCGCACCCACCCGATACCCGCTGGACGGCGTTGGCCGCGCCGCCGGTTGCAGCGCCCCGGCCGCCCGCCCGCTTGCGCTTTGCCGGCGCGCGCGCCCTCAGCCTGCCGGCGGGCACGCGCCGGGTGCTGGCGATGCCGGGCGAAGAGGTGCTGGGTCTGAACGACGCCGAACGCCTGGCGCTGTGGCGAACCGGCCTGTTCGAGCCGGTGGTCTGAGCGCCAAGGCCATGGCCGGCGGGCGCATGCCGTGCCACGTCGCCAGGCCGGTGGTGCCCATCGCTGCCGCGGGCACCGCCCCGCCGTGGGCTGCACGGAGCCAGCGGCGGCGCAACTGTCAGTCCCTGGCGGGCGCAGGCGGCGCTGTGATCGACAAATGCCAGACGGCGATGAACATCGCCGCAATCGTCGGGCCGATGATGAAGCCGTTGATGCCGAATACCGCCATGCCGCCCAGCGTGGTGATCATCACCACGTAGTCCGGCATCCCGGCGTCCTTGCCGACCAGCATCGGGCGCAGCACGTTGTCGGCCAGGCCGATCACGAGGATGCCGTAGGCGATCAGAGCCACACCCTGCCAGGGACTGCCGGTGAGGACGAAGAAGACCGCCACCGGCAACCAGACCAGGCCGGCTCCAATCATCGGCAGCAGCGACAGGAAGGCCATCAGGACAGCCCAGAGCAGCGCCCCCTTGACACCCAGGAACCAGAAGGCGATGCCACCCAGCAGGCCCTGGATGCCCGCGACGAGCAGGCTGCCCTTGACCGTCGCACGCACCACGGCCATGAACTTCTGGACCAGCTCCTGCTTGAACTGCGGCGGGACCGGAAGCGCCACCTCGGCGAGGCGTGCCAGCTTGCCGCCGTCCCGAATCAGGAAGAAGGCCAGGTACAAGGTGACGCCCAGGCTGGCGACAAAGCCGAATGTGTCGATCCCGATGCCGAAGGCCTGGGTGGCGATGAACTGCGTCCCCCGCGCCAAGGCGGCCGTCAGCTGGCGCTGCAGGATGTCGAAGTCGCCCACGCCCGCGTATTCGAGCAGCGCGCCCACCCAGGCGGGCAGCGCGTCGAAGAGGCCGCGCAGGTAAAGCGCCGGCTTCCACTCACCCGATTCGATGTGCTGGTAGACGGAAGACGCCTCGCGCGCCAGGGACGCGGTCATGAGCGCGAATGGCACCACACCCACCACCATCACCAGCAGCATCACGAGACCTGCCGCCACGTTGCGGCGCTGCTTGAGCCGCCGTACCAGCCGCCGATAGACCGGGAAGAACAGCATCGCGATGATGAGTGCCCACAGGATCGCGCCGTAAAACGGCAGCAGGATCCAGCCCAGGGCCAGCGCGGTGACGGCCAGCAGCAGCGGGGACATCAAGCCTCGCGGGTGAGAGTGGTCGTGTATCCGGTCATGGTGTCGTCCTGCGCGCCCCGGGGCTCACCGGCAGCTTGACCCTACGCACTTCGACGCGCTGGGTATGTTCGATAGCGAACAGTCGAACGCGGGCGAGGCATGCAGCCTGTGCTCAATCCCTGACCGTACAGGCTTCAGACCAGCGGGGGGTCGGTTTCGCGCGCCGGATGGCGGTGCTTGCCGATGGCCGTGATGAACGCTGCCAGTGCCCCCTCGGCTTCATCGGCTTCGGCAAGCAGCACGCCCGGGTCGGTATCGCCAGACGCCAGGAAGGCGTCGACGCCGGCGCGGTCGAGCAAGGCCTTGGCCGCGCCCAGGGCAAGCAGGGTCTTGCCGTGCCGAAACTGCTGGGCCACGAAGTCGACCGCCTGGACGTGGCGAAGCAGCAGCTTCACGCCCGCCTCGCCGTCGGGCAGCAACACGGCATCGAACAGCACGGGGGGAGAGTTCTCGAAACTCGCCGCGGCCTCGATGGCCACACCGTCGGCGGCTTCGATGGCGCCCAGGCGCGGCGCCACCACCACGGTGACCGCACCCGCCGCCTGCAATGCAGCCTGCACTGC
>JALHPY010000088.1 GCA_022842305.1 Rubrivivax sp. | reverse complement strand
AACGTGGTCACGCTGCTGAGCATGAGCCTGGTGGTGGGCATCCTGGTGGACGACGCCATCGTCGAGATCGAGAACATCATGCGCCACCTGCGCATGGGCAAGAGCCCCTACCAGGCGGCCATGGAAGCGGCCGACGAGATTGGCCTGGCGGTGATCGCCACCACCTTCACGCTGATCGCGGTGTTCCTGCCCACGGCCTTTATGGCCGGTGTGCCGGGCAAGTTCTTCGTGCAATTCGGCTGGACCGCTGCCATCGCCGTGTTCTTCAGCTTGGTGGTGGCGCGCATGCTCACGCCGATGATGGCGGCCTACATCCTCAAACCTCCAAAGGGCGAGCACCACGACCCGGGCTGGATGACGCGCTACCTGAAGTGGGCCGGCTGGTGCCTGCGCCACCGCGTGCTCACGCTGCTGGCCACGGCGGTGTTCTTCGTCGGCAGCTTCATGCTGGTGCCGCTGCTGGCCACCGGCTTCATGCCGCCCGACGACCTGAGCCAGACCCAGGTGACGGTGACCATGCCGCCCGGCAGCACCTACGCCCAGACCCTGGCCGCGGCCGAGCAGGCGCGCACGCTGGTCAGCAAGAACCCGCACGTGAAGCTGGTCTACACCGCGGTGGGCGCCGGCAGCACCGGCGCCGACACCTTCACCCCCGGCGGTGGTGTGCCCGACGCCACCAAGGCCACGCTCACCATCAACATGACGCACCGCAACGATCGGCCGGGCCTGACCAAGCAGGCCATCGAGTCGCAGCTGCGCGAGGCCCTGACCGTGCTGCCCGGCGCGCGCGTGAAGGTGGGCTTCGGGCAGAGTTCGGAGAAATACGTGCTGGTGCTGGCCGGCGAAGACGGCGCGGTGCTCAGCGCACACGCCGCGGTGGTCGAGCGCGAACTGCGCGGCATCCCCGGCATCGGCGCCGTCACCTCCAGCAGCAGCCTGGTGCGGCCCGAGCTGATCGTGCGCCCCGACGCGGCGCGCGCTGCCGACCTGGGCGTCACCTCGGCGGCCATCGCCGACACGCTGCGCATCGCCACCGCGGGCGACTACGACCAGAGCCTGCCCAAGCTCAACCTCAGCCAGCGCCAGGTGCCCATCGTCGTGCGCCTGCCGGCCGAGGCGCGCACCGACCTGGCGCTGCTGGCGCGCCTGCCGGTGCCGGGCAAGGCCGGGCCGGTGCCGCTGGGCAACGTGGCCACGCTGGCCATCGACAGCGGGCCGGCGGCCATCGACCGCTACAACCGCCAGCGCAACGTCAACTTCGAGATCGAGCTCAACCAGCAGCCGCTGGGCGACGTCAAGAACGCGGCGCTGGCGCTGCCCAGCCTGCAAAGCCTGCCGCCGGGCGTGATCCAGACCGAGATCGGTGACGCCGAGGCCATGGCCGAGCTGTTCGACAGCTTCGGTCTGGCCATGCTCACCGGCGTGATGTGCATCTACATCGTGCTGGTGCTGCTGTTCAGGGACTTCGTGCAGCCGGTCACCATCCTGGGCGCGCTGGTGTTGTCCATCCCCGGCGCCTTTCTGGCGCTGTTCGTCACGGGTACAGCGCTGTCCATGCCCAGCATGATCGGGCTGATCATGCTGATGGGCATCGCCACCAAGAACTCCATCCTGCTGGTGGACTACGTGATCCTGGCGCGGCGCGAGCACGGCATGCCGCGCTTCGAGGCCATCCTGGACGCCTGCCACAAGCGCGCGCGGCCGATCATCATGACCACCATCGCCATGGCCGCGGGCATGCTGCCCATCGCGCTGGGCCTGGGTACCGACCCCAGCTTCCGCGCGCCCATGGCCATCGTCGTCATCGGCGGCTTGATCACCTCGACCTTCCTCAGCCTGCTGGTGATCCCGGTGCTGTTCACCTACGTCGACGATGCCATCGCGCGTTTGCGGCGGCTGCGCAGGCGCGCGCCGGCCGCTCCGGTGGCGGAGGCCGCAGCATGAGGCGGCGTGATGCCCTGCGGCTGGCGCTGGCGGCGCTGGCAGCGACCGCGTTGCCGCTGCCCCTGCGCGCACAGGATCAGCCGCCGGTCGACACCTGGGACCTGGACTGGACCGACGCCGCGCGCGGGCGCGAGGTGCCCGTGCGCCTGTACCTGCCGCGCGCTGCCGCGGTGCCGGCACCGCTGCTGGTGTTCTCGCACGGCATCGGCGGCTCGCGCCGCGGCTACACCTGGCTGGGCCTGCACCTGGCGGCGCAGGGCGTGGCCTGCCTGCACCTGCAGCACGTGGGCAGTGACCGCCAGGTCTGGCGCTCGGGCAACGTGTTCAGCACGGTCGGGCGGCTGCGCGAGGCGGCGCAAGTGGGCGAGGCCGTGGCGCGCGTGGCCGACTGGCGCTTTGCCGTTGACACGCTGCTGCGGGGCGAACACGCCGAGCGCATCGACGCACGCCGCATCGTCGCCGCCGGCCACAGCTACGGCGCCAACACCACGCTGCTGGTGGCCGGCGCGCGTGTGCCGCGGCCCGGCGGCGCCATTGCCCTGCGCGACGAGCGCGTGCGCGCCGCCGTGGTGATCTCGGCGCCGCCCTTCTACGGCGAAGGCGACCCGCGCCGCATCCTGGCCGACATCGCCGTGCCCAGCCTGCACGTCACCTGCACCGAAGACGTGATCCGCATCCCCGGCTTCTACAGCGGCCCGGGCGACCGGCTGGCGGTGTTCGACGCCACTGGCGGCCCGCGCAAGTGGCTGGCGGTGTTCGAGGGCGGCTCGCACGGCATGTTCACCGACCACGGCGGCACGGGCGGCACGGGGCTCAACCCGCAGGTGAAGGCGGCCACGCAGGCCCTGGTGCTGGCCTTCATGCGCCAGGTGTTCGAAGGCGACGGCGTGCCGCTGGCTGCCTGGCCGCAGCGCCACGCCGGCATCCTGGCGCGTTTTGCGGACGTGCGCGGCTGAGAGCAGGGCGTGCGACCGGAGCCTTCAAGCTTCGGCGAAGGGGTTCTCGATGCGCACGCCGCCAAAGCGCGCGCCGTGCTGCATGTCTTCGCTCAGCACGCGCTGGCAGCCGCTGGCGATGGCCGCCTGCACGATCAGGGCCGCGCGCAGCGAGGTGATCAGATCGATGGCACGCCGTTGTCGCACCGGGTCGTCGGCGGCGTCTGTGTACACCAGGACGTTGGTGTCGAGCAGGCTACGCACGACGATTGGCTTCGTCGCGGTCGAACTTCCAGCCGTCCAGGCGACCCGCCGACGCCAGCGCCGACTGTTCGAAGGCGCGCAGTTCCGTCTGCAGTTGCTGGCTGCCCGCCAGTTGCTCCAGGTAGTCCCGCACTGCCTGGTTCAGGCTCTTGCCCATGGCCTGGGCGGCCAAGTGTTCGTCGACAGAGAAGGTGATGTTCATACAGTCTCCCGTAGGAATCTGCGCACGCACTATGTGCGATCTGCCCGCCATTGCTCAACCGCCCTTGACCACCGCATAGCGCGCCAGCGTCTTCTCGCGCGCCAGGGCGTGGTCGACCACCGGCAGCGGGTAGTCGCGGCCCAGCACCAAGCCCAGCGCGGCCAGGTCCACCGGGCGCGCGGCCCAGGGCGCGTGGATCTGTGCCGCCGGCAGCGCCGCCAGCTGCGGCAGGTAGCGCCGAATGAATTTCCCCTCGGGGTCGAACTTCTCGCTCTGCGTCACCGGGTTGAAGATGCGGAAGTACGGCTGCGCATCGCAGCCGCTGGACGCCGCCCATTGCCAGCCGCCGTTGTTGGCCGCCAGGTCGTAGTCATTCAGATGCAGCGCGAACCAGGCCTCGCCGCGGCGCCAGTCCAGGCCCAGGTCCTTGCACAGGAAGCTGGCTGTCACCATGCGCAGGCGGTTGTGCATGTAGCCGGTCTGGTAGAGCTGCAGCATGGCGGCATCGACCAGCGGGTAGCCGGTGCGGCCTTCGCACCAGGCCTGGAACAGCGCGTCGGCCTGACGGCCATGTTCCCAGCGGATGCGGTCGTATTCCGGCTTGTAGGATCCGCTGACGACGCGCGGGTGGTGCGCCAGGATCTGGTGGTAGAAGTCGCGCCAGATCAGCTCGGACAGCCAGACCTCGGCGCCGCGCGAGCCGCCTTCGCGCCGCTGTGCCGCCTCGCGCGCCAGGCGGCGTATCGACACCGTGCCGAAGCGCAGGTGCGTGCTCAGGTAGCTGGGGCCCTTGACGGCGGGAAAGTCGCGTGTCTCGTGGTACTGGTCGATGCGCTCCAGGAAGTCGTCCAGCAGCTCGTGTGCGCCGGCCGGGCCGGTGGGCAGGCGCAGCTGGTGCAGGTTGGTGCGCGCAAAGCCCAGGGCCTCCAGCGCCGGCACGCCGCCGGCTTGCGACAGCGCTGGCAGCGGCGCCAGCGCGGCGGCGTGGTGGGCCACCGGGTAGGGCTTGAGGTAGTGGGGCGCGAGTTTCTTGAGCCAGGCGTTCTTGTAGGGCGTGAAGACCGAGAACGCGCCGCCGCCCTGGGTGAGCACCTCGCTGCGCTCGAACACCACCACGTCCTTGCTGGTGTGCAGCGCCACGCCCTGGTCGGCCAGCAGGCCGCGCACACGCGCGTCGCGCGCCAGCGCCGCGGGGTCGTCGTCGTGGTTGGCGTACACGGCCTGCACGCCCAGCTCGGCCGCCAGCGCCGCAAGCTCTTGCGGCGCCGGGCCTTGGCGCACGATCAGGCCCACGCCTTCGGTGCCGTGCGATGCGGCCAGCGCGCGCAGTTCGGCGTCCACGCCCAGCAGGCTGTCGCGGATGAACTCCACGCGCCGGTCGGCGCTGCGGCCGGCGGCCAGCAGCGGCGCCAGGATGTCGCTGTCGAAGACGAAGGCGCACCACACCTGGCGCGCGCTGCGCAGCGCATGGTGCAGCGCCGCATGATCGTCGGTGCGCAGGTCGCGGCGCAGCCAGACGAGGGCACGGTCATGCAGGGGGCTGGGTGCTTTGTCCATGGGCCCCAAGTGTGGGGGCGGAATAGAATCCCGGCCATGGCTTCTGCCGCGCGCATCGACCTCACGAACCAGTTTCTGATCGCCATGCCGGGCATGGTCGACGAGACCTTTGCCGGCACCGTGGTCTACCTGTGCGAGCACAACGAGAAGGGTGCCTTGGGCCTGGTCATCAACAAGCCCATCGACATCAAGCTGCGCAACCTGTTCGAGAAGGTCGAGCTCGCGCTCGACCGTGAAGAGCTGGCCGAGCAGCCGGTGTTCTTCGGCGGCCCGGTGCAGACCGAGCGCGGCTTCGTGCTGCACGAAAAGCTGCCCGATGCGGCGGCCGCCTACAACTCCACGCTGTCGGTTCCGGGCGGCCTGGAGATGACCACCAGCAAGGACGTGCTCGAGGCCATGGCCGGCGGCACCGGGCCGCGCAAGGTGCTCATCACCCTGGGCTACAGCGGTTGGCAGGCCGGCCAGCTGGAAGACGAACTGGGCCGCAACGGCTGGCTCACGGTGGACGCCGACCCGAAGGTGATCTTCGACACGCCCATCGAGCAGCGCTACGGCCGCGCGCTGGCGCTGCTGGGCTTCGATCCGCTGATGCTCAGCCAGGTGGCCGGGCATGCTTGAAGGGCTGGCGGCCGGCGCCCCCGCGCGCCCCCAGACCCTGCTCTCATTCGATTTCGGCACCCGTCGCGTCGGCGTGGCCTGCGGCAACACCTTGCTGCGCCAGGCGCGGCCGCTGCGCACGCTGGCCGCCGTGGGCGATGCACGCTTTGCCGCCATCGCCGCGCTGCTGGCCGAATGGCAACCCGACGCGCTGGTGGTGGGCGTGCCCTTCCACCCCGACGGCGCGGCGCACGACAACACCCAGCGCGCGCGCCGCTTCGCGCGCCAGCTGCAAGGCCGCTTCGGCCTGCCGGTGCACGAGGTCGACGAGCGCTACACCACGGTCGAGGCCCTGGCGCAGGGGGCGGCCGACGCCGATGCCGCCGCCGCCGCGCTCATCCTCGATCAATACCTGAACCCCATCGCCGCCGAGACTGACCATGCTGGAACTTGACGCCGAGGCCCTGTACGCCGAACTGCGCGAAGGCCTGCGCCCGCTGCTGCGGCGCGGGGCCGAACCGTCGGCGCTGGTGGGTATCTGGTCGGGCGGCGCCTGGCTGGCCGAACGCCTGCAGCGCGACCTGGGCCTGCCGGGCGCGCACGGCGTCATCTCCAGCACCCTGCACCGCGACGATTTCGGCTCGCGCGGCCTGGCCAGCGGTACCGACCCCACCCAGCTGCCCTTTGCCATCGACGGCCGCCATATCGTGCTGGTGGACGACGTGCTCTACACCGGCCGCACCATCCGCGCCGTGGTCAACGAGCTGTTCGACTTCGGCCGCCCGGCCAGCGTGACGCTGGCGGTGCTGGTCGACCGCGGTGGGCGCGAGTTGCCCATCGCCGCCGCCGTGGCCGCCGCGCGCATCGCCCTGCCGCCGCGCCAGCGGCTGTCGCTGGCACGCGATGACCAGGGCCGTTTCAGCTTTGCCGTCGAGGAAGAAGCCCGCTAATGCTCTCGCGCCGCAACCCGCAGCTCAACGCCCACGGCGAGCTCATCCACCTGCTGTCCATCGAGGGCCTGCCCAAGGCCGTGCTGACGCAGATCCTCGACACCGCCGGCACCTTTCTCAGCGTCAACGACCGCGACGTGAAGAAGGTGCCGCTGCTGCGCGGCAAGAGCGTGTTCAACCTGTTCTTCGAGAACAGCACGCGCACGCGCACCACCTTCGAGATCGCGGCCAAGCGGCTGAGCGCCGACGTCATCAACCTGGACATCGCGCGCAGCAGCACGGCCAAGGGTGAAACCCTGCTGGACACCATCGCCAACCTGTCGGCGATGCACGCTGACATGTTCATCGTGCGCCACGCCGAAAGCGGCGCGCCCTACCTGATCGCGCAGCACGTGGCGCCGCACGTGCACGTGGTCAACGCCGGCGACGGCCGCCACGCGCACCCGACGCAGGGCCTGCTCGACCTGTACACCATCCGCCACTTCAAGCGCGACTTCAGCCAGCTCACCGTGGCCATCGTCGGCGACATCGTCAATTCGCGCGTGGCGCGCTCCGACATCCACGGCCTCACCACCCTGGGCGTGCCCGAGATCCGCGCCGTCGGCCCCAAGACCCTGGTGCCGGGCGATCTGGCCGGCATGGGCGTGCGCGTGTGCCACGACATGGCCGAGGGCATACGCGGCGCCGACGTGATCATCATGCTGCGCCTGCAGAACGAGCGCATGAGCGGCGGCGTGCTGCCCAGCGCCGGTGAGTTCTTCATGAAGTTCGGCCTGACGCCCGAGAAGCTGGCGCTGGCCAAGCCCGACGCCATCGTCATGCACCCCGGGCCCATCAACCGCGGCGTCGAGATCGACTCGGCCGTGGCCGACGGCAACCACAGCGTGATCCTGCCGCAGGTGACCTTCGGCATCGCGGTGCGCATGGCGGTGATGAGCACCATCGCGGGGAACCAGGCATGAAGATCCTCATCCGCAACGGTCGCGTCATCGACCCCGCCAGCGGCCGCGACGAAGTGGCCGACCTGGCCATCGCCTCGGGCCGCATCGTGGCCATCGGCGGCGCCCTGGACTTCGGCGCCGAACGCGTGATCGACGCCACCGGCCTGGTGGTGGCGCCAGGCCTGGTCGACCTGGCGGCGCGCTTGCGCGAACCCGGGCGCGAACACGAAGGCCTGCTCGAAAGCGAACTGGCCGCCGCCGCGGCCGGCGGCGTGACCAGCCTGGTGTGCCCGCCCGACACCGACCCGGTGCTGGACGAGCCCGGCCTGGTGGAGATGCTCAAGTTCCGCGCGCGCAAGCTGTCGCGCTGCCGGCTGTTCCCGCTGGGTGCGCTGACACGCGGGCTGGCGGGCAATGCGCTCACCGAGATGGCCGAGCTCAGCACGGCCGGTTGCGTGGGTTTTTCGCAGGCCGACGTGGCCGTCACCGACACCCTGGTGCTGATGCGCGCGCTGCAGTACGCCGGCACCTACGGCTACACCGTGTGGCTGCGGCCGCAGGACGCCTGGCTGGGCAAGGGCGTGGCCGCGGCCGGCGCGGTGGCCACGCGCCTGGGCCTGTCGGGCGTGCCGGTGCTGGCCGAGACGGTGGCGCTGCACACGATCTTCGACCTGGTGCGCGCCACGCGCACGCGCGTGCACCTGTGCCGCCTGTCCAGCGCCGCCGGCGTGGCGCTGCTGCGCGCGGCCAAGGCCGAGGGCCTGCCGGTCACGGCCGACGTCAGCATCAATTCGCTGCACCTCACGGATGTGGACATCGGCTACTTCAACGCCGACATGCGCCTGAGCCCGCCGCTGCGCCAGGGCGCCGACCGCGACGCGCTGCGCGCCGCGCTGGCCGACGGCACCATCGACGCGCTGGTCTCCGACCACGACCCGGTGGCCGAGGACATGAAGAACCTGCCCTTCGGCGAGGCCGAGCCCGGCGCCACCGGGCTGGAACTGCTGCTCAGCCTGGCCCTGCGCTGGGGGCAGGACAGCGGGATGAGCCTGCCGGCCACGCTGGCGCGCGTGAGCTGCGATCCGGTGCGCGTGCTGGGTGACGCCATCGGCTCGCTGGCCAGCAGCGCCGGGCGCCTGGTCGAGGGCGGCGTGGCCGATGTCTGCGTCTTCGACCCCGCGGCCGAGTGGACGGTGAGCGCCGACGCGCTGGCCAGCCAGGGCAAGCACACGCCCTTTGCCTTTGCCGCCACCGGCATGGCGCTGCCAGGGCGCGTGCGCGCCACACTGGTGGCCGGCACGTTGGCCTACACGGCCGACTGATGCGCAGCGTGTTGGCGGCCTGGCGGCTGTCGCGCGTCACGCTGCACCTGCTGCACGGCATGGCAGTGATGACGCAGTTCCCGCGCTACGACGAAGCCGCGCGGCACGCGCGCATCCGCTGGTGGTCGCGCGGCGTGTTTCACGCCATGGGCATCGAGCTGCACATCAGTGGCACGCCGCACCCGGGCGCGGCCCTGGTGGTGGCCAACCACGTGTCCTGGCTGGACATCGCCGCCATCCACGCCGCGGCGCCGCACGTGCGCTTCGTGTCCAAGTCAGACGTGTTGCGCTGGCCGTTGCTGGGCTGGCTGATCCGCAACGCCGGCACGCTGTTCATCGAGCGCGAACGCAAGCGCGATGCGGTGCGCGTGGTGCACGCCGTGGCGCAGGCGCTGCAGGCCGGCAGCACGGTGGGCGTGTTCCCCGAAGGCACCACCGGCGCCGGGCACGAGGTGTTGCCCTTCCACGCCAACCTGCTGCAGGCGGCGGTGTCCACCGGCATGCCGGTGCAACCGGTGGTGCTGCGCTTCCACGATCACGGTGCGGCTTTCAGCCCGGCCGCGAGCTTCATCGGCGAGACTACGCTGCTGCAGAGCATGTGGCGTGTGGCCGCGGCCCGCGGGCTGAGGGTGCGGGTGCAGTTGCTGCCCCCCGTGGCCGACGAGCAGGCCGACCGCCGCGCGCTGGCCTCACACTTGCGCGATCTGATCGCTGCCCGCCTGAAGGATTGACATGCTGCTCGCCTTCGAAGACGAGTCCGCGCTTGCCCAGGGCCTGGCCGCGGCCTTGGGCCAGCCGCTGGCCCTGGTGCGCAGGCACCGCTTTCCCGACGGCGAAACCCGGCTGCGCCTGCCGCCGCAACTGCCGCCGCGCACCACCGTGCTGCGCGGCCTGCAGGACCCCGACGCCAAGCTGGCGCTGCTGCTGCTGGCCGCGGCCGGCGCGCGCGAACTGGGCGCGCAGCACCTCACCCTGGTCAGCCCCTACCTGGCCTACATGCGCCAGGACATGGCCTTCACGCCGGGCGAGGTGGTCAGCCAGCGCCACCTGGGCCGGCTGCTGGCCGCGGCCTTCGATGCGCTGATCACGGTCGACCCGCACCTGCACCGCGTGGCCACGCTGGACGAGGTGGTGCCAGGGCGGCGCGGCCTGGCGTTGTCGGCGGCGCCGCTGCTGGGCGCCTGGGTGGCGCAGCAGGTGCCGCGCGCGCTGCTGCTGGCGCCGGACGAGGAAGCCGGCCAGTGGGTGCACGCCGCCGCGCTGGCCCATGGCCTGGACCATGCCGTGTGCCGCAAGCAGCGCCACGGCGACCGCGAGGTCGACGTGGCCCTTCCCGACGCCGACGTGCGCGGCCGCGCCGTGGTGTTGCTGGACGACGTGGCCAGCACCGGCCGCACCCTGGTGGCGGCGGCGCGCGGCGCGCTGGCGCAGGGCGCGGCCACGGTCGACGTGGCGGTGTCGCACGCGCTGTTCGTGGGCGACGCCTTCGCCGCGGTGCGCGCCGCCGGTGTGCGCCATGTCTGGAGCAGCGACTGCGTGCCGCATGCCAGCAACGTGGTCTCGGTGGTGCCGCTCATCGCCGCGGCCCTGGCGGCGCTGCCATGAAGCCGCCGGTGCCCCTGTCGCTGCTGATCGAGCAGTTGCAGCCGGGCGAGCCGCTGCCTTTCCGGGTGCTCGACAACCTCGGCCGCCTGCTGCTGGCCGTGGGCCAGCGCGTGCAGGGTGCGCGCCAGGTGGCGGCGCTGGTCGAGCGCGGTGCCTGCGTCGACTACGCCGAGGCCGAGGCCTTCCGCTTCGCGCGCGGCCTGCCCGGGTTCGACGAAGAGGGGTCGCCGGCGCCCCAGCTGAGCTGGTTCGACGCGGTGGAGCATCAGATCTGGCTGCTGGACGAACTGCTGCGCCGCCTGACCGCGCCCGCGGGTGCCGGTGACGACTGGCCGGCGCAGTTCGATGCCTTCACCGACGCCTCGATCGCGCTGGTCGAGCGCCACCTGGACGCCGCCTTGTTCATGTGCGTGCGCCCGCCGGAGCGCCGCTTTGCGCTGTACGCGCTGACGCATGCGATGAGCAGCGCGCTGGTGGTCCTGCTCACCGCGCGCCAGCTGGGCTGGCCGGCCGCGCGCGAGCGCAATGCCGTGCGCGCCGCGCTGACCATGAACGCCTCCACGCTGGAGCTGCAGGCGCGCATGGCCGAGCAGGCCGATCCGCCGACCAAGAAGCAGATGGAACAGATCCGCGCCCATCCGCATCAGTCGGCGCAGTTGCTGCGCGACGCCGGCGTGACCGACGCCGACTGGCTGGGCGCGATCGAAGACCACCACGAGCGCGACGGCGGCACCGGCTATCCGCGCGCCCTGGCCACGGTGGGCGAGATGGCGCACGTGCTGCGCGCGGCCGATGTCTACATGGCCAAGATCACGCCGCGCGCGCTGCGCCCGGCCCTGTTGCCGCAGGCGGCGGCGGGCCAGCTGTTCAAGGATGAGCAGGGCGGGCCCATTGCCGGCGCGCTGATCCGCGCCCTGGGGGTCTATCCCCCGGGCGATTTCGTGCGCATGAAGAACGGTGAAACCGGCATCGTGTTGCAGCGCGCCAGCGCCAGCGGGCCGGTGGTGGTGGCCGCGCTCATCGGTGCGACGGGCAAGCCGCTGAGCGGCTCGCCCCGGCGCGACACGCGCCTGCCCGAGTACGTGATCGCCGGCCCGGCGCTGGACCGCGCCGCGCTGCCGCGCGTGCTGCCCGAGCAGGTGTACGGCCTGCTGGACTGAGGTTCTATGTTCGCCGTCAAGCGACGGGCAACCTGGCCGGGTCGTAGGTGGCCTGGTTCTTGAAGACGCTGAAGGCGACGCGCAGGATTCTTCGGCCGATGGCGACATAGGCCGCGGTGGTGGGCAGGCCCTTGGCGAGCTCGTGCTCGTAGAGCTTGCGCCACTGCGGGTCGCATCGGGCAGCTGCCATCGCTGCGGTGAACAGCAACTTGCGCGCGTAGGCATCCCCGCGCTTGGACAGGCGGCGCACGCCCGTGCGCTTGCCCGAGTCCTGCGGCCGCAGGTCCATGCCCAAGAAGGCTACGACGGCGTCGCTGCCACGATGCGCCAGGCGCTGGAACACGCGCAGCAAGGTCGCGCCGGTGAGCAGACCCACACCAGGCACGGACATGATCCAGCCCAGAGCGGTCTTGCCCTGAGGCAGCGCGCAGGCCGCCTTGGCGATCTGCTTGTCCAGCGCGCGCAGTGTGTCCTGCATGGCCTTGAACATCGGCGTGAAGTCCACGGTCGCGGCAGCGGCCTCGCGCAGGCCTTGACGCAGCGAGGCCACATGTCGGGCCAGCATGGCGCGCTGGCGCAGCAGGTTCTTGAGCAGTTCGTGCTCGGGGCTGGGCGGTTGCCAGGGGCGCAGCCGGCCGTGCTCGCGCTCGATCAGGTGGGCCAGCATCTGGGCATCCAGCCGATCGGTCTTGCCGCGCTGACCCAGGCCGCGCGCGTACTGGCGCACCGCGCGCGGGTCCAGCACGTACACGACCATGCCGGCGGCATGGGCCAGCCGCGCAAGACGCTCGTGATAGCGGCCCGTGGACTCCAGGGCCAGGCGCGAGCCGGGTGGCAGCGTGCGCAGCCAGCGGCCGATGGCCGCATCGGTGTTGGCCAGCCGATGAACGCCGCCGCGGCCGTGAACGGCGGCATCCAGGTGCGCGCTGGCCACATCTACGCCGACATCGAGCGCTGCAGCTGCAGCTGCAGCTTGAGCTTGAGGCTTTTGAGGGTTCATGACTCAAAATGGGCGGCGTCGGGGTGGCCCCCTGCGCATGGCGTGAACTTGCTGACATTGACGTTCGGCCCTGGCTGCGACACCTTGGGGCACGACGTGAGGTTCTTCATCGACGCTCGGTGCAGGGGTGGGGAGACTCTCAGTGAAGCGGTCGAGCCTGCTGGCACTGCCAGCGCGCTCGCCGAAAGGCCGGAACCGTCCCTCCACCCCGACACCTTGCCCGGCAGGTGGTGGAGGAATGCTGAACCTACGCCAGGGGCGGCGCGGCAAACAGCCCGGCTGTGGATTTGTGGATCGTGCGCCTGCGGCGCACCGCGACGGCCCGTGGACAACGCTGCGCGTTGCCCACCGCCCGCCGCTCGCTCCACAAGCTCCACAGCCTTCCACCACGATTGAGATGAGTCGGGGCAGAACATACAAGCCGGGACGTGAGGGTCCGACAAGGACCCGAACGCCAGGCGAAGGACTGCGCGCGATTTCACGCGCGCAGGCTGATCAGCCGCGCTTGCCCTGCGCCGCCACCGCTGCCGCCGCCTTGGCCGCGGCTTCGGCGTCACCCAGGTAGTAGCTCTTGATGGGCTTGAGCCGGGCATCGAGCTCATAGACCAGCGGGATGCCGTTGGGGATGTTGACGCCGACGATGTCGTTGTCGCCGATGCCGTCGAGGTACTTCACCAGCGCGCGGATGCTGTTGCCGTGGGCGGCGATGAGCAGGCGCTGGCCGCCCAGGATGGCCGGAGCGATGCGCTCGTTCCAGCAGGGCAGCACGCGCGCCACAGTGTCCTTCAGGCATTCGGTCAGCGGGATCTGCTGCGGCGCCAGCCGGGCGTAGCGCACGTCGCTGCGCTCGCTGCGCGGGTCGCCGGGTTCCAGCGGCGGCGGCGGCGTGTCGTAGCTGCGGCGCCAGACCAGCACCTGCTCGTCGCCGTACTGCCGGGCCATGTCGGACTTGTTCAGGCCTTGCAGCGCGCCGTAGTGGCGTTCATTCAAGCGCCAGTCGTGCTGCACCGGCAGCCAGGTGCGCTCCATCTCGTCCAGCGCGTGCCACAGGGTCCACACCGCGCGCTTGAGCACCGAGGTGTAGGCCACGTCGAACTCCCAGCCGCCCTCGCGCAGCAGACGCCCGGCCTGGCGCGCCTGGGCCACGCCGGTGTCGGTGAGCGGCACGTCGGTCCAGCCGGTGAAGCGGTTTTCCAGGTTCCAGGTGCTTTCGCCGTGGCGAACGAGTACGAGCTTGTGCATGGGGGGGATTCTATAATTCGCGGTTTTGCACGAGCGCGGCGGGTCACTTGAATTTCTTAGTCGACAACTGGTACCTGTTCATGGTGGCTGCCTTATCGGGTGGCTTGCTGCTGATGCCCCTGATGCGCGGCGGCGGCGGCGCGGGCAGCGTGCCCACTTCGGAAGCCGTGCGCCTGATCAACCGCGAGAAGGGCGTGCTGGTCGACGTGTGCGAGCCGGCCGAGTTCGCCGCCGGCCATGCCGCGGGCTCGCGCAACGTGCCGCTGGGCCAGCTCGAGGGCTCCAAGCTCATCCCCAGCAACAAGACCGTGCCGGTGCTGCTGATATGCCCCAGCGGCGCGCGCGCCGGCCGGGCTGCGGCACAGCTGCGCAAGGCCGGCTGGGAGAAGGCCGTTGCGGTGGCCGGCGGCACGGCGGCCTGGCGCGAGGCGCAGCTGCCGATCGAGAAATCCGCCTGAGCGCGGTACGGGCTTGGCGGCAGCCCGAGAATGCCGCGCTGCCACCACGGGACTGCGCATGACACCGGTCAAGATGTACACCACCCAGGTCTGCCCCTACTGCATGCGCGCCAAGTCGCTGCTGCGCCAGCGCGGGGTCGAGGCGATAGAGGAGATCCGCATCGACCTGCACCCGGCCGAGCGCCAGCGCATGATGGATCTCACCGGCCGGCGCACGGTGCCGCAGATCTTCATCGGCGACACCCATGTCGGTGGCTGCGACGACCTGTACGAGCTCGACCACCGCGGCGAGCTGGCCGCCCTGCTGGGCACTTGATCACGACGCCCTGGCCGCAGGCCTTCCTGCCGGTCCGGGCGGCTCACCCATAATCATGGGCTGCGGCCCGACGCCATGGCGGCGTCGGGCTTTGTCACTCTTGGAACCGACATGGCCGACGAGAATCCCGTTTTCCAGATCCAGCGCATGTACCTCAAGGACCTGTCGCTGGAACAGCCCAATTCGCCGCAGATCCTGCTCGAACAGGCGCAGCCGCAGGTCGACATCAACCTGGGCATGGCCGCCGCTCCGGTGGCCGACGGCGTCTTCGAGGTCACCGTCACCGCCACCGTCACCACCAAGGTGGCGGACAAGGTGCTGTTCCTGGTGGAGGCCAAGCAGGCCGGCATCTTCGAGATCCGCAACGTGCCCGAAGAGCAGATGCAGGGCATCATCAGCATCGTCTGCCCGCAGATGATCTACCCCTACCTGCGCGCCATCGTCTCCGACGTCTGCACGCGCGCCGGCTTCCCGCCCATCCTGCTGACCGAAGTCAACTTCCAGGCCATGTTCGAGGCCCAGCAGGCCCAGGCCGCGGCCCAGGGCAACGGCGGCTCGCGCATCATTACCGGCGCCAACTGACAGCCCGACGCGTCCGGCGATGAAGATCGCGGTGCTCGGCGCCGGTGCCTGGGGCACGGCGCTGGCCGCGGCGGCCGCGCCGCGGCACGAGGTGCTGCTGTGGGCGCGCGATGCCGCGCAGGCGGCCGAGATGCAGGCGCAGCGCTGCAACCGGCGCTACCTGCCCGAGGTCGAACTGCCGGCCGCGCTGCAGGTCACGGCCGACCGCCACCGGGCTCTGGCGCACGCCGCAGGGGGCCTGACCGAAGCCCTGACCGTCATCGCCACACCCATGGCCGGTCTGCGCGAGCAGCTGGCCAGCCTGCCCGACGCGCGCGCCGCGTTGTGGCTGTGCAAGGGTTTCGAGGCCGGCAGCGGCGCGCTCGGCCATGAACTGGCGCGCCAGCTGCGCCCGGGGGCGGCGGCGGGCGTGCTGTCCGGGCCCAGCTTCGCACTCGAAGTGGCGCGCGGCCAGCCCACGGCGCTGGTCGCGGCCAGCCAGGACGCCGAACTCTCGGCCGCCGCCGTGGCGGCCTTCCACAGCGAGGCGCTGCGCGTCTACACCAGCAGCGACATCGTCGGCGTCGAGGTCGGCGGCGCGCTCAAGAACGTGCTGGCCATCGCCACCGGCATCGTCGACGGCATGCCGCAGGCCGGCCAGAACGCGCGCGCCGCGCTGATCACCCGCGGCCTGGCCGAGATGACGCGCCTGGGTCTGGCGCTGGGCGCCCGCGCCGAGACTTTCATGGGCCTGTCGGGTCTGGGGGATCTGGTGCTCACCGCCACCGGCGACCTGTCGCGCAACCGCCGCGTCGGCCTGCTGCTGGCCGCCGGCCACAGCCTGGCGCAGGCGCTGGCCTCGCTCGGCCACGTGGCCGAAGGCGTGCCCACCGCCGCCACGGCGCTGGCGCGGGCGCAGGGCCTGGGCGTGGAGATGCCCATCACCGCGGCCGTGGTCGACGTGCTGCAGGGCCGTCTGCCGCCGGCCGAGGCCTTGACGCGCCTGATGGCGCGCCAGTCACGCGCTGAATCCTGACCCCTCGAAGCGCCTGCGGCCGCTCACTCGCCGCCGGCGTAGCCCTGCTGGCGCCAGGCCTCGAACACCGCCACCGCCACCGCGTTGCTGAGGTTCAGGCTGCGCTGGCCGGGCAGCAGGGGCAGGCGCACGCGCTGCGCCGGGGCAAAGGCTTCGCGCACGGCGTCGGGCAGGCCGGCGGTCTCGCTGCCGAACACCAGCCAGTCGCCGGGCTGCCAACGCTGTGCGGCCAGGGGCTGCGCGCCGCGGGTGGTGAAGGCAAAGCAGCGCGCCGGGTCGGGTGCCTCGGCCTGCAGCAGCGCGTCCCAGGATGCGTGGCGGCGCACGCGCGCGGTCTCGTGGTAGTCCAGGCCGGCGCGGCGCAGCAGCTTGTCTTCCATGGCAAAGCCCAGCGGTTCCACCAGGTGCAGCGCACAGCCGGTGTTGGCCGCCAGGCGGATGACGTTGCCGGTGTTGGGCGGGATCTCGGGCGCGACCAGGACGATGTTGAACATCCGGCGGCGCCTCAATCGGCCGATGCCGGCGTGCGCGCGAACACCCACACCTGCACCGAGGCCGCGCCGGCGCGCAGCAGCTGCGCCGCCGCCTCGCGCAGCGTGGCGCCGGTGGTCATCACGTCGTCCACCAGCGCCAGGCGGCGGCCGCGCAGCGCGTCGCGCTGGCGTGGGTCTGCCATGAAGGCGGTGCCCAGGTTGCGCTGGCGCTCGGCGCGCGTCAGGCCGGCCTGCTGCGCGGTGTCCAGCGGACGCAGCAGCAGGTCGGCGCGCGCCGGCAGCTGCAGCGCGGCGGCGGCGCGCCGCGCCAGCTCCCAGGCCTGGTTGTAGCCGCGCGTGGCCAGGCGCT
>JALHPY010000087.1 GCA_022842305.1 Rubrivivax sp. | reverse complement strand
CTGAAAGGGCTCACTGGATCGTCGGCACGGTGGCTCACGTTGACATCGGCGCCCGCACTCAGCGCTTGCGCAGCTGCTCGAGCGCCGCCTCGAGCTCTTCGAGGCGCGACTGCATGCGCGTCAGCCGCGTGTTGAGCGCGCCGACGTTGAAGAAGGTTTCATTGGTCGCGGGCAGCGCTGCGTTGCCGCCCCAGGCGAGCCAGGACGCGTCGTAGACCTTGACGTCCCTGAAGCCGAGGTCGCGCAGCACGGTGGCGGTCTCGGCGGCGCGCACGCCGCTCTGGCAGTAGACGATGGTCTCCTTCTGCGGGTCGAGCCCGCCGTAGAGCTTGCGCAGGTCGTCGGCAGGCTTGAGCGTCATGCCGGCGCTGTCGCGGGTCTGGCCGCGCTGCAGCTTGGACAGCGCCTGCGGGTCCTGCCAGTTCTGCTCGTAGGGCACGTTCAGCGAGCCCGGGATGTGGCCGCCGCGCAGGGCGCGGATGTCCTCGCCGGCGAACTCGCGCACCGTGCGCACGTCCACCAGCTGCGCGCTGCGGCTGCGCACCGCCGCCGCCACCTCCTCGGTGCTGGCGGTGACGCCGGCCTGCGGCTTGAGCGTCAGCGTGACCGCCTTGCGCGGCGCGGCCTGCGTGGCCAGCGGCGCGCCGGTGGCACGCCAGGCGTCGATGCCGTCGTGGTAGACGTAGGCGCGGGTGGCGCCGAAGTAGCGCAGCGTCAGCTGCGCAAAGTAGCTGGCAGTGGCGCCGCGCACGCCGTAGGCCACGATCTCGCGCTGCGGGTCGAGGCCGGCCGCGCCGAGGATCTTCTCCAGCTGCGCCAGCGGCAGGTAGTCCTCGCGCGTGGCGTCGCGCAGCTCGGCATTGGGGTCGCCGATGTTCACCGCGCCCGGGATGTGCCCGCGTGCGTAGGTGGTCTCGTCGCGCGTGTCCCACAGCAATGCACCGCGCTCGATGGCCTTCTTGACGAATTCGGTGTCGACGATCGTGGGCTGTTGCGCCCACGCGCCCGACAGCAGCGTGCACAGCAGGACGACGACGAACCAGCGCTTATTCATGGGGACTCCTTTGTGGGGCAGGCCTAGGGTCGCCGCCTGGGGGCCGGCGGCGCGATGCGCGCGATGCTACGCCTTGGCCCGGGGGTGGGGACCCCGAACGTGCCAACGCCATTGCTGGCCAGGCCTACAGGCTGCTTGATCTATGGGACCGGCTGCCTGGCACACGCGACGATGGCGCGATCGATGGCCGGGCACGGGAGGATTGGATAAAGGAGGCCCGGCTGCGGGCCAGGGCCGTCGGGAGGGAGGAGATCGCCGAGAGCCGCATCGGCCATATGTTGTCCGCGTCACCGACAGGGACCGACGGGTATTGGCCGGCAGAGGCCGTGCGGGAAGCGATCGACCTCTTCAGGAGCAGGTCCATGATGGATGGGCTTCGGATCGGCAAGCACAACCGAAGGAGCGTGACCAGCAGGGCGATGCGCGCCGGAGGCCGCCTTGAGCGCAGCGAAGCGCAGACCTTCCGCAACGCTGCCAAGGCCGTTTCATACGAGCATCCGCACACGGCCAGGACGATGGATGCGCTTGCAGATGACGATGAGCGCCAGGCGCGCGAGTATGACGAGCGCGTGGAGCGCCTGGACTGGGAGCGTCAAGGCTGAGATATGAAGATTCCCCGCCGGATGCAAGCGGGCCGTTGTCGGCCAGTCTTGGGTCGCCTGCCACCGCAAGGCGCCTGCACGCGCTTCGGGGTCGGGCCACAAGGCCAGGAAGAGCCGCATGGTCGCACCCCTGGCTGGGCCGGGGTTCGACGATGCGGTGGACGTGGTGCTCGAGTCCAAGGGGGGGGCGCACGAAGTTCAGGTGGCCTCAGGGACTATCAGCCTGGTTCGCCGGCCGAGGATGCCGCAGGGTGGCCGTTTCGACCAAGGGCCTGGAAGCGGGCGCCCCAGGCGCTGGAGGGAGCCGCAGGCGGCTGCGACACTCAAGCCCATGGAACCCGATTTCCCGCCCCGCCCGTCGTCGCGCACCGACACCCACCTGGCTACCTTGTCCAACGGCGTGCGCGTTCTGGTCATCCAGCAACCGTGGCGTCAGTCAGTCAATCTGAGCGTCTTCATCCGAACGGGCAGCCTGCATGAGGCCAGGCGCCTGAACGGCATCAGCCATGTCGTCGAGCACATGGCCTTCAAGGGTACCCACACCCGCGACTGCCAGCGCATCAACCTCGACGCCGAGCTCCTGGGCGCTGAGGTCAACGCCCATACCGACAAGGACCACACGGCCTTCCATATCGACGGCATGGCTGCCGACCTGCCGGCCTTCGTGGCACAGCTGGCCGACATCGTGCTGAACAGTACGTTTCCCGAATCCGAGCTGGAACGCGAACGCCAGGTGATCCTGCACGAGTTCGCCGAGTTCGACGAAGACCCCTCGGACACGGCCTTCCGCCTGTTCGACCGCGCCTGCTACGGCCAGCACCCCGCTGGCCAGCCCGTCATCGGCAACCGCGCCAACCTCAAGCGCATCACGCGCGACGACCTGCTGGCCTATGTGGCCCAACGCTACACCGCCAGCCAGGTGGTGGTGGCGGTGGCCGGCCCGGTCGACCCCGAGGCCTTCACGCGCCAGGTCGAGACCCACTTCAGCGCCATGCCCGGTGGCGCAGCCCCAGCGCTGCTGGAGCCGGCCTGGGTGGGAGGGCTGAAGCTGCGCCGCATGGCCAACAGTTCGCAATGCCACAGCGTAGTGGGCTACGCCGCGCCGCCCCTGCACGACGCCGCGCACCTGCCATGGACGGTGGCCGCCGCGCTGCTGGGCGAGGGCATGAGTTCGCCGCTGCTGGACCAGATCCGCGAGCGCCGGGGCCTGGCCTACTACACCGCCTGCTCGGCCGACATCGGCCCGCTGGCCGGCCAGTTTGTCGTCGAGGCCGCCACCGCGCCAGAGCGGGCCAGCGAGTACCTGACCGAAGTGGCGCAGTTGCTGCAGCAGCAGGCCGCATGCACCGATGCCGTAGGCCTGCAGCGTGCACGCAAGCAACTGGCAGTGCGGGCGCTGCGCACGCTTGAACAGCCGACGCGCCGACTGGAAGCGGCCGCGCAGGATGTGTTCGTCTTCGGCCGCCCGCGCGACACCGCCGATCACATCGAAACCTTGCAGGCGGTGACCGCCGACGCTGTACGTGCGGTCTTCGCGACGATGCTGGCCAGCCCGGCCGCGATGGCGCTGACGGGCAGCGTGCCGGCCGCTGCGCGCATGCAGGCCGAAAGGCTCTTCGGACACGCCGCCGCTGAACACTGAAGGGGTGACGGGCTGCGCCGCAGAGGAATTGCCGAGCCCGAGGAGCTTTCGCATCCGAGCCGATGTTGGCTGAAGCGTGGCAAGGTTACCAGCGCAAGCAGTGCCAGGCTGCCGTCAGTCGGCAAGCGGGAGTTGCCGGTCTCACGGGCCGGGTTGGGCCTCTATGGCGCCGGCTGGTTGCCCTGTCAAGTCAGTGTCCGCTGGCGGCTCGACCTCCTCCGCGTCCTCGTACACCCACTCGTCATCTTGCCGCACGAGGCCGGACGGCACCGGTCCGGGAACCGGCGCGACGGGCACGCCTTTGAGCATCGCGCCCAGGGCCTCGATCCAGATCGGCAGCGCCAAGCCGCCGCCCGACTCGCGTTCGCCCAGACTCCTGTTGTCCTTGTAGCCCATCCAGGCGACCGCCGACACGCCGGGCTGGAAGCCCGCGAACCAGGCATCCACGGCGTCGTTGGTGGTGCCGGTCTTGCCGTAGACGTCGGCGCGGCCCAACGCGGCCTGCGCACGTGCGGCGGTGCCGATGCGGGTGACATCGCCCAGCAGGCTGCGCATGACGAACGCGTTGCGTTCGGGAATCACGCGATTGGCCTCGGTGAGCGGCGGCGCGGGCGGCGCCTCGAACAAGGTCTTGCCGTTGGCATCGACGATGCGCTCGACCAGCACCGGCGACACGAGATGACCGCCGTTGGCGAACACCGCGTAGGCCTGCGCCATCTGCAGCGGCGTAGCGCTGCCGGTGCCCAGGGCCAGCGTCAGGTTGTCGGGCTGCTGCGCGGCGTCCAGGCCGAAGCGTGACGCCCAGTCGCGTACGGTGGCCGTGCCCAGTTGCTGCACGACGCGGATGCTGACCATGTTCCTGGACTTCGCCAGCGCCTCGCGCAAGGTCAACGGGCCTTCGAAGAGGCCGTCGCTGTTGCCCGGCGACCAGCCGTTGGCGCCAACTAAGGGCGCGTCCTCGACCACCGTGGCCGGCGTGAAGCCGTGTTCGAGCGCGGCGGAGTAGATGAAGGGTTTGAAGCTCGACCCGGGCTGACGCTGCGCCTGCGTCGCGTTGTTGAAGGCTTGACGCGAGAAGTCGAAGCCGCCCACCAGGGCGCGCACGCGGCCGGTGGCGGTGTCCATGGCGACGAAGGCTGCCTGCGCCTGCGGCCACTGGGCCACCGACCAGGTCTTGCCCTGCTGCGTCACGCGCAGTACGGCGCCGCGCGACACCGCCAGCGGCGCACGTGCCTTGGGCGCGAGCCCCGGCTGGGCGGCGCGCAGGCCTTCGCCGGTGATGACGACCCGCTCGCCGCTGGTCAACTGCACGCGCAGCTCGCGCGGCGAGGCCGCCAGCACGATGGCCACGCGCAGCAGGTCGTCGTCACGGTGCTCCTTGAGCGCCTGGGCGGCCGCCCGATCGAGCTCGGCACCCTTCAGCGTGGCGGGCAGCGACTCGGTGTCCTCCGGGCCGCGCCACGCCTGCTTGCGCTCGTGTGCCATGAGCCCGTGGCGCAGTGCCCGCTGCGCGGCCCGCTGGTCTTCCGCGCGCAACGAGGTCACGACCTTGAGGCCGCTGGAATAGGCCGCCTCGCCGAAGCGCTGCACCACGGCCAACCGCGCCATCTCGGCCACGTGGCCGGCCGGCACTGCCAGCTGGCCGGGCTTCCGGATCTCGGGCTTCTCGGCTTGCGCCTTCGCCAGCTGTGCGGCGTCGATCACACCCACCTCGCGCATGCGTTGCAGCACGACGCGCTGACGCTGTTTGGCGCGCTCGAGGTTGGCCACCGGGTTGGCGTAGTAGGGGTTCTGCGGCAGTCCCGCGAGCATCGCCACCTCGGCCACCGAGAGCCTGTCCAGCGGCTTGCCGAAGTAGGTCTGCGCCGCGGCCGCGAAGCCGTAGGCACGCTGGCCCAGGAAGATCTCGTTCATGTAGATCTCGAGGATGCGGTCCTTGGGCAGCGCCTCCTCGATGCGCATGGCCAGCATGATTTCCTTGGCCTTGCGCGTGAGCGTCTTCTCCTGGGACAGCAGCATCGTGCGCGTCAGCTGCTGGGTGATCGTGGAAGCGCCCTGGCGACGGCCGCCGGTGAGCATGGACAACACTGCGCGTGCCATGCCGCGGGGGTCGATGCCGCCATGCTCGCGAAAGCGCGTGTCCTCCACCGCGAGCAGTGCGTCCTGCATCAGCTTGGGCGTCCTGGCCAGCGGCGTGTAGATGCGCCGCTCGGCGCCGAATTGCGCGATCTCCACGCCGTCGGCCGTGACGACCTGCAGCGGCAGCTTGGGCTGGTAGTGGACGACGCGGTCGATCGAAGGCAGATCGAGCGCAGCGCTGGCAGGCGGGGCGAGGGTGCCTACCGCGAGAACACCGGCGAAGACCAGGGGACGGAAATGCATGGGGCGCGATCGTAGCCCCGAGGGGAACAAACCCCGCAGCGCAAGCAGCGCACGCGAGAGCGAAGCCGATGTTGCACAGGCTGGAGAAGTCAGACTCTGCCGCAACAGCTGCGAGGCCCGCGAACAAGGCCGATGTCGCCTGTACGACATCGGCGGCGTAGTGGGTGGAGCCAGGGGTGAAGACTCTGCAGCCGTCAGCCGCTGCGGCGGACCTGGCGGATCTGCTCGTCGGCGCGGTCGAGCATGGCCATCAGGTGGCCGAATTCGAAGCGGCCGATGCGGCCGTCAGCGCGGAACTGCGCTTCAGCGCGGGCGATCTCGCGCTGAGTGCGGCGCAGCGAGCGCAGTTGTTGGCGGTCGATGTCGCCACGATCGAAGGCGCGTTCGATGCGCTGGGACTGGCGCGCCTGACGCTGGTCGATGGCGCCGGGGTCGAAGTCGCGTGGCCCCGGCGCTGCGGCGGCGGCCAGGCTGAGCACCGTGGCGGCAGCGGCGATGGCGGACTTCAGGGTGGTGTGCATGGTGAACTCCTGTTGCTTTGCGGCCGAGCTTGGCCTGCCCCTTCTCAACGCCGGCGGCGGGCCCACGCCGACCTTGGGCAGGTGTCGCACTGGCAAAGAAAGGTCAAGCCGCGCGATCGGCACTCGCCATCAGGCACGCAGCGCCGCTCGCGTGCGCTCGTGCAGCACGCTCATGCCCAGCCAGCGGGCGAACATGCGCTGCACAGCAGAGCGGTCCGTGCGCAGGCGCGGATCGCTTCGCGAGGGTTCAAGGGCAGCAATGCTTTGTAGATCGGCCATTCGAGCCGGCGCCGGTAGCGCTGTCCAAACACAGCTGGGCGCATGTGGAGTGAGACCGCCGACCGCGATTGCCGTCGGCGATCGGTGCAGAGCAGCTGCCGACCCGACACCATCTGACTGACCACCGTGCGATCTCCATAACCCGCAGGATGACGGCGCCCCTGCACCGCCGGGACACTGGGGGCAACGGGCGGAGGCAAGTTCGATGCATCCACCGACGCCGACAACCAGGAAAGCAGGGGATCACATGGTCAAGACATTTGCCGCCGCCGCATTCGTGCTGGCTGGCTTGGCCACGCCAGCGGCTCAAGCTGCTGTCGTCAGTTTCAACTTTGGCGGGAGCATCTCGGCGCTGATTGCCGACGACAGCAGCAACACCTTCAGTGCCAACTTCGCCGTCGGTGATGCCGTATCGGGCACCTTCAGCTTCGATACCGACGCCTTGGGCGTGGACATCTTCCCCGGCACCTTGCGCACCTACGCTTCGTCATTCAACGCCACCATCAGCGGCCACGCCTTTTCGGGGGCGTCCGAGTACCGCATCTTCAACAATGCCTCGGGTGGCGACGATGGCTTTTCCATCATCAATGAGACCGGCAGCTACAGCGCACCTGCGCTTGGACCGCTGCAGGCGCGCACCTTCTTCCTGCAGTTCCTCGGTATGCCAGTGGGCACGCTGGCCGACCTGGACATCATCATCGACCCGGCCGCCCTGTTCTCGCTGGCGACCAACTACGCGCCACACGGCTTCAGGCTCGACAGCACCCGAGACGACAGTTTCGGCGGCGCCTACTTCAACATCACCTCTGTGACTCGCGTGCCCGAGCCGGGCAGTTGGCCGCTGGTCCTGTTGGCACTGGCCATGGCCGGCACTGCAGCACGCTCAAAGAAGCGTCAGGCCTAAGCGCCTGATCCACTGCCCCAGCCGCTGTCGCACCGCCCGATCGGTGGCCTAGCACGCGGATCGGCTGGGTGTGCAGGGCGGCTTGGATCGACTCGGACCATGAGTTCCTTGTCAGTTCAGACGTCAGGCCGCAGGCGCGCATCCTGGCAGAACCAAGTCTGCGGGCGCAGGCACCATCCTTGGCCACCCCTTCGCAGGCTGCCATGGTCGCCTCGCACCTACTCAGCGAAGCGCCCGCGCGTGGTGCTCGAGGTGCTCGCCCATGAAGCTGGCGATGAAGCAGCAGCTTGTGGTCATAGCCTTGCTGGCGGCGCAACGTCAGCGGGTGAACGGCTGCCGCGCAGGCCGCTTCTAGCCATTCGGGCTTCAACTGCACATCGAGGAATTCGTCGGCCTCACCCTGGTCGACCAGCAGCGGCAACCGCTCGGCGGCGCCGGCGATCAACGCCTTCGAGTCGTGCGCCACTTTCCACGGGCGGCGCAGCGTCGCGGCCGATGTGCCAGCTTGCCTGGCGCAGCGGTTGCAGCGAAGGCGCCGCACAAGCGCACGAGCAGCGGCGGCCCTGCGGCCGACGTGCCACCAAGGGAGCCGCAGGCGAGCGATTGGCGCGGCGGTCGAGCCGCTGCGAACAAGCCAGGTCTTCAGCGGCCCGGCATCGGGCGTGGCGGGTGCCCGGGGTGGCGATCTGGCCGGCGTGCAGCGAACGGCGCGCAGCGGAGTGAGCGGAACGCCGGCCAGTTCGCCAAGCGGGCCTCGTTCACGCGCAGCGTGAAGGAATCAGGGCCCGCAATCCCCGGGCACGGGATCGGGCCGCTGGTGTGATCCCTGCCGGCGCAGCCGGTCCGTCCGAGTTGCGTGAGGGATGACAGCCCGACAGGGGCGAGACGCTGGGCCTTTGACAGCGGCTCGACGCGCAGCGCAACAGCCCGGCCCCGCGCAGCGGGGACACGCCCAGGCAAGCCCGCATCAAACACACCGTGCCGCGACAGACGCGTTCGACACCCGACGGCCATCGAAAAGCTCGACGATCCGCGAACCCTGAACGCCATTGTGGGAGCTTCTACCTACCCGTCGAGCCGGGCCGACTGCGGTCGGGAACCGGGAGCAGAGACGCCACTACCTCGCGCGAACTTCGGATAGCTCAAGACCAGACCGCTTGGTGCCCGAGCTCGACCGCCTGAAGCTGCTGTCGAAGGTCGACGGCGCCGTTCTGGAGGCGTTCTGTGCCACCTACGCCGAGTTCGTCCTGTCGGTGCGCCGTGGCGAGCCGCTGAAGGCCGCGATGATCGGGCAGATGAGGTTCTACGCTGGCGAGCTGGGCCTCACCCCGGCTGCGCGTGCACGCATTGCCACGCAGCTTGCGGGCGACAGCTTCGAGATGGTCGGCTTCGGCCAGGGCTTCGCGTCGATGTCTTCGCCGACGAAGGAACTCGAGCGACGCGTCCTGGGCGGTGAGCTCAACCACGGCAAGAGCCCGGTCTTGCGCTGAATGGCGAGCAACGTGTCGGTGACGCAAGACCCGGCCGGCAACATCAAGCCTGACAAGGCGAAGTCCACCGAGCGCATCGACGGCATCGTCGCCGCCCTCATGGCCCTGGGCCGGGCGATGGAAGCCGACGAAGAGAAGCCGAGCCGGTACGAGACCGAGGGCTTTACGTTCGTGTGAGTGCGCCGACGTTCGCCCCGTCTTTCCATACTTCTTTGCATACCGGCAGAAAAAAAGCACCTAGCGTTTCCGCTAAGTGCTTGATTTCCCTACCGAATTTGGTAGGCGCGAATGGACTCGAACCATCGACCCCCACCATGTCAAGGTGGTGCTCTAACCAGCTGAGCTACGCGCCTGAGGAGCCCATGAGTATATACGACGCGGCGGGTCTCACTTGCGCCGGACGTGACGTACGCCCGCCACGCGCGCGATCTGTGCCAGCACCTGCGCCAGGCGTGCCACGTCGGGGGCCTCTACCGTGAGCGTCATCCAGGCGGTGCTGCGGTCGCGTGCCGATTCGGTGTGCGCGCCGGTGACGTTCATCTTCTCGCGCGCAAAGACCTCGCTGATGTCGCGCAGCAGGCCGGGGCGGTCGGCGGCCTCGATCAGCACATCCAGCGGGTAGACGCCAGCGCGGTCGCGGTCGGCCGCGCCCCAGCCGACCTCGATCACGCGGTCGGGCGACACGCCGGCCATGTGGCGGAAGTTGCTGCAGTCGCGCCGGTGCACGGCCACGCCGCGGCCGCGCGTGACGAAGCCGCCGATGGTGTCGGGTGGCGCCGGGCGGCAGCAGCGCGCCAGCGTGGTGAGCAACGAATCCATGCCCACCACCAGCACGCCGCCGCGCCCCCCGCCATCGGCCTTGCTCTTGTGCAGTGCGATACCCTGCTCGGCCGGCGTCGGTTCGGGCGGGCGCAGCAAGTTCTCGATCGTGCGCAGCGACAACTCGTCCTTGCCCACCACCTCGAACAGCTTGTCGGCGCTGTCGAAACCCAGCTGCGCCGCCAGCGCGTCGCGCTCCAGCGCGGTGCGGCCCTCGCGCTGCAGCAGCTTTTCCACGGCCTCGCGGCCGCGCGCGATGGTCTGCTTCTCGGCCTGGGCGTTGAACCAGGCGCGCACCTTGGCGCGGGCGCGCGGGCTGGCCAGGTAGCCCAGTTCGGTATTGATCCAGTCGAGCGAGGGCCCACCCTCCTTGGCCGCCACGACCTCGACCGTCTGGCCCGACAACAGCGGCGTGTTCAGCGGCACCATCGCGCCGTCGACGCGGGCGCCGCGGCAGCGGTGGCCCAGGTCGGTGTGCAGCGCGTAGGCAAAGTCCACCGGCGTGCCGCCGACGGGCAGGTCGATGATGGTGGCCTGCGGCGTGAAGACGTAGATGCGGTCGGCCGCATCCAGCTCGGTGCCGGCGCCGGCAGCGCCGCTGGCGGCATCACCGCCGCCGCCGGCGAAATCGCGCTCCCAGGCCAGCAGTTCGCGCAGCACGGCGATGCGCGCCTGGGCGATGCGCTCTTCGAACTCGCCGCTGGCGCTGACGCCGGCGTAGCCACGCACGCCGGCTTCCTTGTACATCCAGTGCGCGGCCACGCCGTGCTCGGCGTGCTCGTGCATCTGGCGCGTGCGGATCTGCACCTCCAGCGGCCGCCCATCGGCGGCCAGCACCACGGTGTGCAGGCTCTGGTAACCGTTGGGCTTGGGGCGCGCGATGTAGTCGTCGAACTCGCCGTCCACCGGAGGCCAGGCCTCGTGCACGCGCGCCATGGCGGCGTAGCAGGCCGGCACGTCGGCCACCACCACGCGCAGCGCGCGCGTGTCGAACACGCGCTCAAAGGCCAGGCTCTTGCCCTGCATCTTCTTCCAGATGCTGTACAGGTGCTTGGGCCGACCCTGCACGTCGGCGGCGATGCCGCCCGCCATCAGCAGCGCCGCCAGTTCGTCGCGCGCCGCGGCCACGCTGCGTTCGCGCTCGGCGCGCTTCTCGTCCACCAGGCGCGCCATGCGCAGGTACTCAATGGGCTGCAGGAAGCGGAAGGCCAGGTCTTCCATCTCCCACTTGACCTGCCAGATGCCCAGGCGGTTGGCCAGCGGCGCAAACACCTGCAGCGATTCGGTGGCCATGTCCGCCGGGCAGGGCCGCTTGGTGGCGGCGTACCAGCGCAGCGTCTGCAGGCGCGAAGCCAGGCGCAGCAGCACCACGCGCAGGTCGCGTGAGAAGGCCAGCAGCATCTTGCGCACGCGCTCGGTCTGGCCGGCGCGCGCGGCCGCGCCCAGCTGCGCACTGCGCGCCGCGCGCTGGATCTGCACCAGCTTGCGCGTCAGCGTCACCAGGCTGGCGTAGCTCTCGCCGAAGGCCTTGCGCACCATTTCCTCGGGGCGCTGCAGGTGGTCGCCGGCGTACACCAGGTAGGCCGCGGCGCACAACGTGGGCGCGGCGCCGATGCCGCGCAGCACCGCGGCCGTGCCGTCGGCATGGGTCAGCGCGTCCTCGCCGGTGTCCAGCAACTGCCCGGCCAGCAGCGGCTCGGCAAAGGCACGGGCGCGCTGCACCGGGTCGACCTCGGCCGCGCTGCCGGCCCCATCCACTTCAGCCAGGTGGACGATGGCCGCCGCGCCCTGGGTGGCCGCGGCGTCCGCGCCGGTCTTCATGCGCCGTGTGGTTCGAGCAGGAAGCCGCGCACCAGCGCCACCTGGTCGGCCGCCACCAGCGTGGGCGCGTGGCCGATACCGGGCAACTCGTGCAGTCGGGCGCGCGGGCCGCGCTCGGTCATGGCCTGGGCTGTGGCGGTAGACAGCACGTCGGACTCGACGCCGCGCAGCAGCAGCGTGGGCGCGGTGATGTGGTCGTAGCTGTGCCACAGCACGGCTTCGCCCGCAGCCGCCAGCTCGGGCGTCAGCGCACGCACCGGCAGCGCGATGGCCGGGTCGTAGTGCAGCTTGAAGCCCTCGCCGTCGGGCACCAGCATGGGCCGCGTCAGCGCCAGCCACTGTTCGCGCGTGTGCGGGCCAAAGCTGCTGGAGATGGCCCACAGCGCATCGGCCGCTTCTTCCACCGTGCGCCAATGCGCCGGCTGGCCCAGGTACGTCAGCAAGCGGGCGATGAAGCGCGTCTCGACCTTGGGGCCGACGTCGTTGAGCACCAGGCGCCGCACCAGCCCGCGGCCGTCGCGGTCGCGCAGGCTGGCCAGCACCATGCCGATCAGGCCGCCCATCGAGGTGCCCACCCAGTCCACCTGCTCCGCGCCCAGGCGCGCCAGCAGCGTGACCATGTCGGCCACGTAGGTGGGCAGGCCATAGCCCATGGGGTCGGCCAGGCGCTGGCTGCGGCCGCGGCCCACGACGTCGGGGCAGATCACGCGGTAGTCGTCAGCCAGGGCTTGCGCCAGGGTGTCGAAGTCGCGCCCCTGGCGCGACAGGCCGTGCACGCACACCAGCACGCGCGGGTTGGCCGCGTCGCCCCATTCCCAGCAGGCCATGCGGTGCAGCCCGCGAGTGTCCAGGCAGGGGACGTGGAGCAGGCGCGGTTCGGTCATGGCGGCAGGGGCTCAAAGGGCAAGCGTGGCATGGTATCAATGCCGGCCGGTGCGCCGTCATCGCGCCGCCAGTGGCCCCGCTGTGTGCGCTGGCGCACAGAAATACATGTAACAGATGGTCTGGATTCTGGCGTTGTGGACAAAAGCTCGGCCCACAATGCGGCTGTTACATTTTGGGAGTACCCATGAACGCCACCGTCAACGCCCGGCCCGACCGCATCGTCGTGGTCGACGACGATGCGCGCATCCGCGACCTGCTGCGCCGCTACCTGTCCCAGGAAGGTTTCGACGTGCTGCTGGCCGAGGACGCCAAGGCGCTGAACCGCGTGCTCACGCGCGACACCGTTGACCTGATCGTGCTCGACCTGATGCTGCCCGGCGAGGACGGCCTGTCGATCTGCCGCCGCCTGCGCGCCGCCAACGACCAGACGCCCATCATCATGCTCACCGCCAAGGTCGAGGACGTGGACCGCATCGTCGGCCTGGAGGTCGGGGCCGACGACTACCTGCCCAAGCCCTTCAACCCGCGCGAGTTGCTGGCGCGCATCCACGCCGTGCTGCGCCGCCGCCCCGCGCCCGAGGCCCCCGGCGCACCCAGCAAGGAAGCGCAGATCGTCACCTTCGGGCCCTTCGAGTTCGACCTGTCGCTGCGCAAGCTGTCCAAGAACGGCGAGCAGATCGCCCTGACCACGGGCGAGTTCTCGATGCTCAAGGCCCTGGTGCGCCATCCGCGCCAGCCGCTCAGCCGCGACAAGCTGGCGCAGCTGGCGCGCGGGCGCGAGTTCGAGCCCTTCGACCGCAGCCTGGACGTGCAGATTTCGCGCCTGCGCAAGATGCTCGAGCCCGACCCGGCGCAGCCGCGCTACATCCAGACAGTGTGGGGCGTGGGCTATGTCTTCGTGCCGGACGGCACCAACTAGCCTGCTGCGGTGCCACGCCGATTGTTTCTCGGCCTGAGCCTCTTCTGGCGCACCTTCTTTCTGCTGGCTGCGCTGCTGGCAGGAGGCATCGGTGCCTGGGTGACGACGCTGCGCGCGCTCGAGCTCGAGCCGCGCGCGGTGCAGGCGGCGCAGCAGACCGCATCCCTGGTCAACGTGGCGCGCGCCGCGCTCAAGCTGGCCGACGGCATCAACCGCGTGGCCCTGCTCAAGAGCCTGGGCTCGCAAGAAGCGGTGCGCGTGGCGCCGCGCGAGCCCTCCGACGAGTGGGAGCCCTACGAGGTCGACCGCTTCACGCGCCGCGTGGCTGCAGAGCTGCGCAATGTGCTGGGCCCGGGCACGGTGGTGGCACGCAGCGTCAACGGCCGCGCTGCCATGTGGGTAGGCTTCACCATCGACCGCGACGCCTACTGGCTGCAGGCCGATGCCGGCGCCGCACCCATCGGCGGCAGCACCTGGCTGGTGTGGATCGGCACGGCGCTGCTGGCCACGCTGGTGGGCGCGGTGGTGAGTTCACGCCTGATCAACAAGCCGCTCAAGCAGCTGTCGTTTGCCGCCAGCCGCGTGCGCGAAGGCGACCTCGATTCGCAGCTGGATGAGAACACCCTGACCAGCGAGATCCGCGAGGTCAACCGCGGCTTCAACCGCATGGCGCGCGAGCTGGCGCGGGTGGAGGAAGACCGTGCCGTGATGCTGGCGGGCATCAGCCATGACCTGCGCACGCCGCTGGCGCGTCTGCGGCTGGAAGCCGAGATGAGCGTGCACGACGAGGAAGCCAAGAAGAACATGGCGCTGGACATCGATCAGCTCGACGCCATCATCGACAAGTTCATGGACTACGCGCGCCCGGGCGAATCACTGATGCGCCCGGTCAACCTGGCGCAGCTGATCGACCGCGAGGCCACGGGCTTCCGCGACCCGGGGCAGATCCGCATCCAGTCGCGCGTGGTCGAAGACCTGGACGTGATGGCCGACGAGACCGAGCTGGGTCGCGTCTTCCTCAACCTGTTCGAGAACTCGCGCCGCTACGGCCGCGGCACCTACACCGGCGTGGCCGAGGTCGCGGTCACCTACGTCAAGACCGGGCCCTGGGTGATCATCAGCGTGCGCGACCACGGCCCCGGCGTGGCACCCGAAAAGCTGCCGCAGCTCACCACCCCCTTCTTCCGCGGCGACGCGGCGCGCACCGCGGCCACCGGCGCCGGCCTGGGCCTGGCCATCGTCGAGAAGGCCATGCACCGCATGGGCGGCACACTCGAGCTGGCCAACGCGCCCGACGGCGGCCTGGTGGCGCACCTGAGGCTGCAACGCGCGGTCTGATCGGTATTGCGGCCTCGCGGCCGCTGCCGCAGCACCCTGCACCGCGTCTGCCCCAAGCTGCGCCCGCGCCAGCCGCGGCTGTCGATGGACCCGCGCTTCGGCCCGGCATGCAGCTTGTGATGCCCCCAGCCTGCATCGAGCCGCCGCTCCCGGACGGGCGCATTCCAGGCCGGTGCCGGCGCGGTGGGTGAGCGCCGCCGTGGCGTCGTCTGCGGCATTCCGCTACGCTTGCAGGCCTGACCCTGCCAAAGCCCCAACGCCCTGCCCGCACCCACCCCGATGCCGACTCCGCTGTCCACCCGCCTCCCGGCCGACGCCCTGTGCGACATCGGCGAGTGCACCGAATGCGCGCCAACGGCGCTGGGCCGCGACCCCGCCCTCATCGGCCAGTCGCTGGGCCGGGCGCCGTTGGACCCCCGGGCCATGGTGGGGCTGCGCCGCCTGGCCGGCCTGCAGACGGGTGCCGATCTGCAACAGCTGAGCGACGACCTGGTGCTGGCGCAATTGGCCGCGCAAGTGCAGCGCGGGCACTTGCAGCTGTGCCGCCCGGCGGCCGCGGCGCGCGGCACCGACAGCCCCGAATCCCGCGGCGTCGACATGGGCGCAGCCATCGAGCCGCCTGCCGGCGGCCCCTCGGCGCCGGCCGCGGCGCCCGCATCTTCCTTGCGTGCGGCGCCGCCTCCGGCACCCCCGCCCGCGCCTGCCGAAGAACCCGCCGTAGAGATCGACGCCGCGGCCCAGGCGGCCACGCTGCGCGCTGCGGCGCGCGACGGCGTGCCCTTCTGCGAAGAGTGCGAAAAGGCCCGCCGAGCGCGCGAGGCTGAGACCGCCTGATGGACACCGCCCTGCGCGATCGCCTGCACCAGGCCCTGTGGCCTGTCACGCCCGTCACGCCGGCCACGGCCGACGAACGCTTGAGCGTGTGGGCCGTGCTCGACGGCGCCCGCGACCCGCGCATCCACGCCGCCTTGTTTGAGTCGCGCCTGGAAGTGCGCTGCCTGTTCGCCGGCCGTCTGACGCGCGAGTTGGAAATGGCCGCGCCGCAACTGGTGGAACTGCTGCCCGGCCACCGTCTCACGCTGCGCCTGCTGGACGAGGGCTGGGGCCAGAGCTGGGGGATCTTCGTGCGCGTCGCCGACCCGGCAAACCTGCGCCCCCACCTGCGCACGCTGCTGCGCGTGCAGGACGAGGCGGGAAAGAAGATGCTGTTCCGCTACTACGACCCGCGCGTGCTGCGGGCCTACCTGCCCACCTGCACGCCGGATGAACTGCGCCAGGTCTTCGGCCCCATGGACAGCCTGCTGGTCGAGGCCGAGGGCGGCTCTGGCCTGATCGAGTTCCGCCGCCGCAATGGCCTGCTGCAGCGCAAGCTGCTGGTGCAGGCAGAAACGCAGCCGGGCTGAGAGCTGGGCGACTCACTCAGCCCAGGTCGATCGCCACGCGCAGCAGCAGGCACACGGCGCGTGCCTCGATGGCGCGGCCCTCGCCCACCGGGCCCATGTGTTCGGCCGTCTTGGCCTTGACGTTGACGGCATCCACGCCCAGGACCAACGCCGCAGCGATGCGCTGGCGCATGGCCGGGATGTGCGGCGCCATCTTGGGCGCCTGCGCGACGATGGTGCTGTCGACGTTGAGCACGCGGTAGCCTTCGGCGACGACGCGGCGCGCGGCCTCTTGCAGCAGCACGATGGAGTCGGCGCCGCGAAAAGCCGGGTCGGTGTCGGGGAAGTGCCGGCCGATGTCGCCCAGGCCGGCAGCGCCCAGCAGCGCGTCGGTGATGGCGTGCAGCAAGGCGTCGGCGTCCGAATGGCCCAGCAGGCCGTGGCTGTGCGGGATGCTCACGCCGCCCAGCACCAGCGGCCGGCCCGTCACCAGCTGGTGCGTGTCCCAGCCTTCGCCGATGCGCAGTCCGGCCAGGTTCATCGCGTCTCCAGCAGGCGTTCGGCCAGGGCAAAGTCTGCCGGCCAGGTGATCTTGAGGTTCTCCAGCTCGCCCGGCACCAGGCGCGGCTGCAGGCCCAGGGCCTCGACGGCACTGGACTCGTCGGTGACCGCCGGCCCGGCGCTGGCCAGCGCGCGCTGCAGCAGGCCCAGGCGGAACATCTGCGGCGTCTGCGCCGCCCACTTGCCGGAGCGCGCCACGGTGGCGACGGCGCGGTCCGGGGCTTCGGGCGCAGCCTGCTTCAGGGTGTCGGCCAGCGGCAGCGCCAGCAGGCCGCCCACGGCGTCGTCGCGGCAGGCCTGCATCAGCGCCAGCACCCAGGCCGGGCGCAGCAGGCAGCGCGCGGCGTCGTGCACCAGC
>JALHPY010000086.1 GCA_022842305.1 Rubrivivax sp. | reverse complement strand
GCTTCGTCGTTTCTGGGCGCGGCTTCATAGGGGCCGCCGCGGGCTGCTGCGGGTCGGTCGGGGTTCGGTGGAGGGCTTGGTCGGCAGATCCTTATTTGGATCAACTGGACCTGGACTCAAGTAGGCGGCCAACGACAAAAAGGCGGCGCGTTGTCTGACCTCCGGTGGCGGTCTTCGCTGTGTCTGCCAGCGTTGGTTGTTGATAGGCTTGTTTTCCCGATACGACTTCTTGGAGACTGTCATGGGAAAGTATGCGTTGGCTTGGTTGCTCGGCGTCCCGGGTGTAGTTGTCTTGCTTGCCTATTTCATCTTTCGCTGAGGTGACCGGGCGGACGTGCATCAACGGCGTGCGAACGCCAATTCAATGACTTGGTCGTCTCGTGGCCCGCAAATGACGTGCTGGAGGCGCAGACTGACAACAGTATTGCCCCGACCGGGGCGAAGGAGTACAGCATGACCGTAGGCCGCATTACCGAGATCAGCAGTGTGTCAGCAGTGAGCTTTCAAGACGCCATCGTTCAAGGTGTCGAGCGCGCGAACAAGACGCTGAAGAACGTCAAGGGTGCCTGGGTCAAGGACCAGGAAGTGACCATCGACGAGGGGAAGGTGACCGGATACAAGGTTATCCTCAAGGTCACGTTCATCCTGGAGGATTGAGGCGACGTCGAGTCCACCCCCTGGCCACCCGTCACCACCGCCGAAGCCCATCCATCGTGATGGGCTTCGGCGCTTCTGGGGTGAACCAAGCGCGTCGGTGGCGTCCTGCGGCCTCAAGTCCGTAGGTTGAAGGCCGAGATACCAGAAGACATCCCGTCGGCAGGTCGAGGGCGCCGACCCATGCGAGCCCGTTCGTGCGGGCCCGCCGACGGGGCGCGGCACAGGCGCCCTGAACACTTGAGAGGTCGAGTCATGAACGCCTTGGGCAACTTGAAGATCAGCGTGCGCTTGTGGCTGGCGTTCTCGGCCCTCATCACGCTCAGCATCGTTGTCGGCAGCGTGGGCATCAACCGGCTGGCGGTCCAGCACGAGGAGCTGGAGTACATCAACGAAGACCGCGTACCCAAGCTGGTGTGGCTGAACCAGATCGCTGGCAACGTGCATCTGGCCGCGCGCGAGATGCGCAACGCCGTGATCTGGCAGGACCCGGCCAAGGTCGAGCAATCGCTGCAGACCGTGCTGCAGACGCGCGAGCGCATCGGCGCCGTGCTGGAAGAGCTGTCGCCCGAGGTGCGGGGCGAGCGCGGCCGTGGCCATCTGGCCGACGTGATCGAGCAGCGCAATGCCTTTGTCCAGTTGCAGCAGGCCTTCATCGACGCGCAGCGCGCCGGTGACCGCGCCGGGGCCGTGAAGCTGCTGGAGGAGCAGCTGAACGCCCAGCAGAACGCCTACATCCAGGCGGTCAGCGACTTTCGCGACTTCATCATGGAGTTGATCGATGAGAGTGCTCTGGCCGGCGAGGAGACGTCCAACCAGGCCACACTCATCATGGTCTCGCTGCTGGCTGCCCTGGTTGCCCTTGGCGCACTGCTGGCCTGGTGGATCACACGCTCGATCACGGTGCCCATCAACGAAGCGGTGGCCGTGGCCGAGCGTGTGGCGCAGGGCGACCTGGCCTCGTGCATCGTGGTGCGCAACCGCGACGAGACCGGGCGCTTGATGTCCGCACTGAAGGCCATGAACGAGTCGCTGGTGGGCATCGTGCACACCGTGCGCAGCAGCAGCGACAGCATCGCCACCGGATCGGCGCAGATCGCCAGCGGCAACGCCGACCTGAGCCAGCGCACCGAGGAGCAGGCCAGCGCGCTGCAGCAGACGGCAGCGTCGATGGAACAGCTGGGCAGCACCGTGCGCCAGAACGCCGACAACGCGCGCCAGGCCAACCAGCTGGCCCTGAGCGCCAGCACCGTCGCCGTCAAGGGCGGGGAGGTGGTGGGTCAGGTGGTAGGCACCATGAAGGGCATCAACGACAGCAGCCGCAAGATTGTCGACATCATCAGCGTCATCGATGGCATTGCCTTCCAGACCAACATCCTGGCGCTGAATGCGGCGGTGGAAGCGGCGCGCGCAGGGGAGCAGGGCCGTGGCTTTGCGGTGGTGGCCAGCGAGGTGCGCAACCTGGCACAGCGCAGCGCCGAAGCGGCCAAGGAGATCAAGAGCATGATCACGGCAAGCGTGGAGCGTGTGGAGCAGGGCAGCGCGCTGGCGGACCAGGCGGGCGCGACCATGGAAGAGGTGGTGAATTCGATCCGACGCGTGACGGACATCATGGGCGAGATCAGCAGTGCCAGCACCGAGCAGAGCCAGGGGGTGTCGCAGGTGAGCGAGGCGGTGAGCCAGATGGACCAGGTGACGCAGCAGAACGCGGCACTGGTGGAGCAGAGCGCGGCGGCGGCCGACAGTCTGAAGCAGCAGGCGCAGCAGCTTGTCAGTGCCGTGGCGGTGTTCAAGCTGGGGGCGGGCGCATAGGCTCTTGTAACCGCAGCCGCCCCGGTGGTCGCCTCTGCGGCCGTGTCGGCACCGAAAGGGCCGGCGCCGATTTAGCGGCGCAGCCCGCAGAGGGCCACGGCGGCATCCGCCAGCGATGTCAGCCGCGACGCCTGACCGACGATGAAGTCGCGAAGTTGCCCTGTGAAGGCCCGTTCTTCGTCCACGTAGTCGTCCACCAGAGCCTGTGGAGGTGCGTGCTCGGTCGCGAGCTTGGCCAGCCGCGTGGCTTCGCGCTTCAGCAGTCGTCGGTCTATGTTGCATCGCATCGCGAAGGCCGCCAACTCGAACGCATTCACGTCGTTCAGCGAGAAGGCGTCGCCATACGCCATCGCCAACTCGTGGTCGATGGCGGGGTACTGCACCACGCTGACCAGGTCGTACCAAGGCGCCGGCTCCAGTCCCTGGCGGCGAACGAAGAACGAGAAGTTCTTGCCGTGCGCGTCGCTGTTGCCAATCAGGAACTGGAACAGTGCCCATCTGAGCAGGGTCAGGCGCGCGGCGGCCTTGTTGACCGTCTGCGCCACGCGGTCGAACACGACGGCGAAGCTGACGCCCTCGCGGATGTGGCGAACGTGCTCGCCGCTTCCGAAATTCCGCTCGTACTTGTAGGTCGCAGGCAGGTCCGCGGCCTGGCAGGCGTCGATGATGTGCAGGCGCTTCACGACGGGCCCTGTCGCCTCGTCCCGCACGACCCGGTCGAAGCGGCTGACGACCAGCACCGGCCTTGGCGTTCTATAGATGCCGACGTCGGCGACCGGAAGGCCCATGCGTCCGGCGAGCGACATGCAGTAGTGCTCATTGACCACGAGATGGGGCGTCGCCGTCCGGCCCGGGTCGGGCTTGAGGATGTGGGTCGACGCCAACGGGGGCTCGACCAGGAACATGCGACCGCCCTCGTCGAGCGGACGGTCGAGGTAGACCATCAGCTTGTCCTGGACGCCAGCGATGGACATGCGGACCTTGCCATCCCAGACGGCCAGCGGAATCGCATCACGCTCGCCCAGCCGTTGATTCAGCTCGTCGCGTGTCACTTCCCTCGCTGGCATGGCGACGATGGAGGGTGGTGCCTCCCCCGGTCTCCAGAACCGGAACGCCCCGGTGGTCTCGCTTCCGAGCGCGTTGATGAGGGCGAAGATGTTCGACTTGGAGACGCGGTAGGTCGTGGCGGTGATGTCGAGCGCGCGTCCTTCGGGCAGCAGGTTCTCCACGAAGCGCTTTACCGCCCCGGCAGCGTAGCCGCCTGCTGGCGGCTGCAGCGGCAGGGCGGGCGACAGCGGGAACGCTTCCAGCGTACGGGCCCAGTCGTGGTCGTAGTCGAGGGACCACTGGTCTTTCAGCGGCTCGTAGCCCAGCGTGGCGACCGCCTGGCCGTCGGCCCAGAGGGTGAGAGAGTGCGGGGAGGTGGTCGCCGGCGTCATGACGACCCCGGGTCCCCGGCGTGGGGTCTCGACACCGACTGCAGCCAGGGGTGGTCCTTGGGGCCCAGCACCAGTGCCAGTCCCAGCCCGTCCAGCACGGTCAGGAGCTTGTCGACCCGTACCGAGCCCTTGCCGTTTTCGAGGCGGGAGAGCAGATCGACCGAGACGCCACTCAGTGATGCTGCATCGTCTATGCGAAGTGACTGCTCGCGTCGGCGCGCCCGCACGGCCGGGCCAAGGTCGGCCGCGGTCTCGATGCGCAGCGGGGCCAGCAGGGCGGACGGTTCTGTTGTCATTTCGGAGTTCCAGAGATGAAGAGTCCTTGCAGCTTCAGGGTACGAGTTTTCCTTGAAGTCCGAAACTATGCCACACATGACGCTTCGCAGCGAGATTATTCCTCGAACTCCGAAATTCAGGCGCTCAATGGCTACTCAGCGGCAGAAGAAACTTAAACTCCGAAACTGGAGCGCGAGTGGCGGGTGTACTTCGAGGGCTTCGGCGTCCCCGGCGCCCAGATCGACAAGATCGCGCCTGCGTTCCGCCACATCGACGATGTCGCTACGCCGGCCTTGCGCGAGCGGTTGCCCTGACCTGCGGCCCGCAGCGGCGACGCTCAGCCAGCCGCCGCGCTGTCTTCGCCGCCACCCGGCTCACCCCGCATCGGCGGCGCCAGGCTCCTTGATCTCGGCGAACTTGGCTGCCATCGTGGGGTTGCCCCGCGTCAGCTTCTTGATCGTCACGTCCTGCGCCTTGTCGTTGGCCAGGCGCAGGTTGCGGTCGGTGCCGAGCAGGGCCTCCTTGGTCTTCTGCAGGTGGTCAATGGACTTGTCGATCTCGTCGATCGCCGTCTGGAAGCGCCTGGACGCAAGCTCGTAGTTCTTGCCGAACGCGGCCTTGAAGGTCTCGAGCTCGTTTTCGAAGTTCGTGATGTCGATGTTCTGCGCCCGCACCAGCGCCAGCTCGGTCTTGTACTTCAGCGAGTTCATCGCCGCATTGCGCAGCAGCGTGATGATGGGGATGAAGAACTGCGGCCGCACCACGTACATCTTGGGGTGGCGGTGGAAGACATCGACGATGCCGGTGTTGTACAGCTCGCTGTCGGGCTCCAGCAGCGACACCAGCACGGCGTATTCGCAGCCCTTCTCGGCGCGGTCCTTGTCGAGCTCCTTCAGGAAGTCCTCGTTGCGGTTCTTGGTGGCGGTGCGGTCGCTTTCGTTCTTCATCTCGAACATGATCGAGACGATCTCGGTGCCGGCCTCGTCGGTGTCGCGGAAGATGAAGTCGCCCTTGCTGCCGCTGCGCGCGTCGTTGTCCTTCTCGAAATAGGCCCGCGGGAAGGCCGTGGCGCGGATGCGGTTGAACTCGGTCTCGCAGTGCTGCTCGAGCGTCTCGCCGACCATCTTGGTGGACAGGCGCGCCTTCATGTCGCGCAGACGCTCGATCGCGTCGTCGCGGTCCTTGATCTGCGTCTCGTACTTGTCCTTGAGCGCGTTCTCGGCCAGCTGCTTTTCGAGCTGCGCGCGCTGCAGGCCGCTCTTGAGTTCGTCACGCTCTTTCTCGACCACGGTCACGGCTTCGTTGATGGCCAGTTTCTGCGCCGTTTCGATGGCGTTCAGACGGGCGTTCAGGCCCTGGATCTCGGCGTCCTTGGCAGCGGCGGTGCGCTGCAATTCGCTGGCGAGCTTCACCTCCACCAACCTGGCCGCAGCCTGCTTGTCCTGCCGGGCTTGCTCCAGCTCATTGGCGAGCTTGTCACGCTCTTTCTCGACCGCGCTCAAGGCCTCGGTCACCGCATGCTGGCGCGCCAGCTCTGCGGCAACCAGCCTGGCCTGCAGCGCCTGAATCTCGGAATCCTTGGCCGCGGCGGTCTTCTGCGACTCGCTGACGGCCTTGACGCGGGCCAGCTCGACCGCATTGCGCTTGTCCTGTTCGGCCAGCTCCAGCCGCTCGTGCAGCTGCTGCTCGAACGCGCCGTCGCGCACCTGCTTCAGGATGTCGGCGTAGCCGGCTTCGTCGATCTTGAAGGCCTTGCCGCAATGCGGGCAGATGATCTCGTGCACGTCGCGCTGCTAGCTCAGTAAGACCGGCGCAGTTCCTCAGCCACCAGCTGTTCCAGCTGGTCCAGCCCGAAGCGCGGCAGCGGCCGGCCGTTGACGAAGTACTCGGGCGTCTTGGTCACCTTCAGCGCGGCCGCGTCCTGGCGGTCCTGCTCGACGTTCTTCATCACGGCGGGCGACATCATGTCGGCCTCCAGCCGCTTGAGGTCGACGTCCAGCCCCTCGACCACGCGCCAGGCCTGCGCCGGCTGCACCACGTGGCGAATCACCCATTGCTCTTGCGCCGCCAGCAGGCCTTCGAGCACCACCCAGTACTTGCCCTGCAGCTTGGCCGCCTCGAGCACGGCCACGACCTCGGCCGAGCCCTGGTGCAGCGGCACGTGGCGCAGGCTCAGGCGCAGGCGGTCCGGCTCGGCCTTGAGCATGCGCTTGAGCTCGGGGTAGAAGGCGCGGCAGGTCTCGCAGGCCGGGTCCAGGAACTCGACGATGTGCACCTTCGCCTCGGGCTTGCCCAGCATGGGCGCGTAGGCGCGGTTCAGGCCGGCCTGCTGGCTGGCGGCGCTGCGTTCGGCCTCGCGGTGCTTGTTGTTGGTGTAGACGATGGCAGCCACGGCAAAGGCGATCAGCAGCAGCGCGGCGGCGGCGGTAAAGACGAACTTGCGGTTCATGGTTGACTCCGTTTGCGCGCCACCAGCAGCAGCACGGCAATGGCCACGAAGGCCAGAAGGGACAGCAGCGGGATATCGATGAAGCCGAACCACTGCACCTGCACTTCGGAGCAGGGCACGCCCTGGGTGCAGGGCTGCAGGCGTTCGGGCACCCAGCCGGCCACCACCGCCACGTGGAAGGCCGCGATGGCCAGGCCCACCCCGGCCAGCGGCAGGGCGTAGCGCAGCACCTGGCGGTCCCAGGGGAACAGGCCCAGCGGCAGCAGCAGTGCCAGCGGGAACATGAAGATGCGCTGCCACCAGCACAGCACGCAGGGTGGCAGCTCCATCACCTCGCTGAAGAACAGCGCGCCCAGCACCGCGCTGGCGGCCACCAGCCAGGCGGCGAAGACCAGGCTCCAGGCGGTGTCGGACGAAGGGGTTGCGGATGGCATCGGCGGCGATTGTCCCGCAGCGCGCATGGCCCTCCGCGCGGTGGAGGCTGGCGTGTATGCTGCCCGCGATGAGCGAACCCGACACCGACGCAGTGGTCATCGGCGCCGGCGTGGTGGGCCTGGCCGTGGCGCGCGCGCTGGCGCAGGCCGGGCACGCGGTGGTGATACTCGAGGCCGCCACCGCCTACGGCACCGGCATCTCGGCGCGCAACAGCGAGGTCATCCACGCCGGCCTGTACTACGCGCCCGGCTCGCTCAAGGCACGGCTGTGCGTGCGCGGGCGCGCGCTCCTGTATGACTTCTGCACCAGCCGCGGCATCGCCCACCGCCGCTGCGGCAAGCTGCTGGTGGCCACGCGGGCGCAGGATGTTGCCCAGCTCGACGCCATCGCCGCGCGCGCCGCGGCCTGCGGGGTGGACAGCCTGCGCCGCCTGACGCGCGACGAAGCGCTGCAGATGGAACCCGCCCTGGCCTGCGAAGCCGCGCTGTGGTCACCCGACAGCGGCATCGTCGACAGCCACGGACTGATGACGCAGCTGCTGGCCGAGGCCGAAGCCGCCGGCGCCAGCCTGGCCGTGGCCAGCCCCTTTGCCGGCGCGCGGCGCACGGGCGACGCCTGGGTGCTGCGCACCGGTGGCGCCGAGCCCTACGAGATGAGCACGCGCTGGCTGGTCAATTGCGCCGGCCTGGGCGCGCAGGGCGCGGCGCGGCAGATGCAGAGCTTCGATGCCGCCGCCATCCCGCCGCTGCACCTGGCCCGTGGCCACTACTTCGCACTGGCGGCGCGCGCGCCCTTCACGCACCTGGTCTACCCCACGCCGGTGGACGGCGGCCTGGGCGTGCACCTGACGCTGGACCTGGGCGGCCAGGCGCGCTTCGGGCCCGATGTGCAGTGGCTGCCGGACGCCACGCCCGAAACGCTGGACTACCGCGTGGACCCGTCACGCCAGGCCGGCTTCGAAGCCGACATCCGCCGCTACTGGCCCGGCCTGCCCGCAGGCGCGCTGCAGCCCGACTACGCCGGCGTGCGCCCCAAGCTCAGCGGCCCGGGCCAGCCGGCGCGCGACTTCCACATCGCAGGCCCGCAAGACCACGGCTGTGCCGGCGTGGTGCAGCTGTTCGGCATCGAATCGCCCGGGCTCACGTCCTGCCTGGCCATTGCCGAACACGTGGCCGCGCTGATGCCGCGCTGAGCGGAAAACTACTGCGCCAGGTGCGCCGTGGCCGCGTCGATGCGTGCCAGCACTTCGGGCGTCAGCCTGTCCACCAGGTCCAGCGCACCCAGGTTGGTCTGCAACTGCTCCAGACGCGAGGCGCCGGTGATCACGCTGCTGACATGCGGGTTGCGCGCCGCCCAGGCGATGGCCAGCTGGGCCAGCGTGCCGCCCAGATCGGCGGCGATGGGTTCCAGCAGGCCCACGGCGGCGTTCTTGGCCGGGTCGATGAGACCGTCGCGCAGGAAGGCCATGTTCTCCAGCGCGCCGCGGCTGCTGGCGGGCACGCCGTGGCGGTACTTGCCGCTGAGCAGGCCGCTGGCCAGCGGGCTCCAGGTGGTCAGGCCCAGGCCGATGTCCTCGTACAGGCGCGCGTACTGCTGCTCGACGCGCTGACGGTGGAACAGGTGGTACTGCGGCTGCTCGACCACCGGCTTATGCAGGTGGTGGCGCTCGGCAATCTCCCAGGCGGCGCGGATGTCGCCCGCGCTCCATTCGCTGGTGCCCCAGTACAGCGCCTTGCCCTGGGTGATGAGGTCGCTCATCGCGCGCACGGTTTCCTCGATCGGCGTGTGCGGGTCGGGGCGGTGGCAGTAGACCAGGTCGATGTGCTCCAGGCCGAAGCGGCGCAGGCTGCCGTCCATGGCCTGCATCAGATACTTGCGGTTGAGCGTGTCCTTGCGGTTGATGGCGTCACCGGCGCGGTCCAGCCCCCAGAAGAACTTGGTGCTGACGATGTAGTTCAGGCGCGGCCAGGCCAGCTGCTTGAGCGCCGCGCCCATGATCTCTTCGCTGCGGCCGCCGGCGTAGACCTCGGCGTTGTCGAAGAAGTTGACGCCGGCATCAAAGGCCGCGGCCATCATCTCCACCGCGCCGCCGGTGTCGACCTGGTTGTTGTAGGTGACCCAGGACCCCAGCGAGAGCTGGCTGACCTGCAGGCCGGCACGGCCGAGTCGGCGATAGCGCATGGACGATCTCCCGGGCTGGCGCCCGCAGTGGAACCCGAGGGTAGCGCATGGCCGGCGGTCACGCAGGCGACAAGCGCGGCCGCAGCGCCGCACCACAATGGCCGCGATGGGAACCCTCTACCTCGTGCGCCACGGCCAGGCCAGCTTCGGCGCCGCCGACTACGACCAGCTCAGCGAACTGGGCCAGCGCCAGTGCCGCGCCCTGGGCGAATGGCTGCGCGGCCGCGGCATCGCCTTCGAGGCCGTGCTGCGCGGCACGCTGCGGCGCCATCAGCAGTCGCTGGCGGCGCTGACCGAGGGCCACGGCGCGCTGCCCGAGGCCCTGGCCTGGCCCGGCTTGAATGAGTACGACAGCGAAGCGCTGATCCGCGCCGTGCACCCTCACCCCCTGGAAGCGCCGCGCACGCCCGAGGCCTACCGCGCGCATTTCCGGCTGCTGCGCCAGGGGCTGGAGGCCTGGATCGCCGGCCGCAGCGCGCCCTTGGGCATGCCCAGCCACGCCGCCTTCGTGGCCGGCGTGGTGGCGGCGCTGGACCATGTGCGCACGCAGTGCAGCGGCGACGTGCTGCTGGTGTCCAGCGGCGGGCCCATCGCCACCGCGGTGGCCCAGGTGCTGGGCACACCGGCCGAGACCATGATCGACCTGAACATGCGCATCCGCAACAGCGCGCTGACCGAGTTCGCCTACACGCCGCGGCGCCACATGCTGTTCAGCTACAACCACCTGCCGCACCTGGATGCACCCGAGCGGCGCGACTGGGTGACCTACAGCTAGGCCAATAATCAGCTTGCGCAAACAGCAGGAGGCTGCATGGGCTTGACGGCATGGAACATCGCGGTGGTGGGCGCGGGCCCGGTGGGCTTGAGTCTGGCGCTGCACGCCAGCCGGCTGCTGCCGCAGGCGGCGATCACGCTGTACGACGCGCGGCCGGCGGATCGCGATGTCTCGGGCGACCCGCGCACGCTGGCGCTGTCGCTGGGCAGCGTGCAGCTGATGCAGCGCCTGGGCTGCTGGCCGGCCGCGCTGGCCCAGCCCATCACCGAGGTGCATGTCTCGCAGACCCCGGCCTCGGGCGCGCTGCCCTTTGCCGCCGACCCCGAGGTGCGCATCTGCGCGGCCGACCTGGGCGTAGCCCAGCTGGGCGCGGTGCTGGCCTATGGCCAGCTGGTGGCGCCGCTGCAGCGCGCCTGGGAGGCCGCCGCCGCGGCCGAGCCCGAGCGCCTGAGCACGCGCTTCGGCACGGCGGTGAGGGCCATGAAGGCCCTGTCCAGCGGCGTGGAGATCGACGCCGGCATCGCCGAGACCTTTGACCTGGCGGTGGTGGCCGAGGGCGGCGTGTTTGCCGAGCAGTCGCGCAAGGCGGTGGCGCGCGACTACCGCCAGACCGCCTGGGTGGGCACGGCCACGCTGGAAGGCGCCACGCCGGGGCTGGCCTTCGAGCGCTTCACGCGCCACGGCCCGGCGGCGCTGCTGCCGCTGCCACCCGGGCCCGACGGCCGCGCGCGCGGCTCGCTGGTGTGGTGTGTGCCCGATGACGACGACACCGTGCGCACGCTGTCACCGGCGCAGCGCCTGGCGGTGCTGGGCAGCATCTTCCCGGCCGCAGCCGGGCGCTTTGTCGAGCTGACGCCGCTGAAGGAATTTGCGCTGGGCCTGAACGCCGAGCGCTCGCTGGTCAGCGGCCGCACGGTGCGCATCGGCAATGCCGCGCAGACACTGCACCCTGTCGCCGGCCAGGGCCTGAACCTGGGCCTGCGCGACGTGCACGAACTGGTGAGCCTGCTGCGCTGGACCGAGGACATCGACAGCGCGCTGCGCCGTGCCGACTGGGCGCGCGCCGCCGACCGCTGGACCATGATCGCCGCCACCGACTTTCTGGCGCGCAGCTTCACCTGGAAGCTGCCCGGCGCGGCGCTGGCGCGCGGCCTGGGGCTGGCGGCGCTGCAGGGCTTTGGGCCGGGGCGCCGTTTTCTCGCCCGTCAGATGATGTTCGGCTCGCGCTAGGCCGCCGCCGCGGCAGCGGCGGCCGCCGGCTGCACCGGGGCGCCGTTGTCCCATTCCTGCCAGTCGTCGCCGAACATCTCCACCGGATGCTGTGTGCGTTCGCTGCCGTTGCCGCAGATCAGCTCATCGGCAGCGCAATAGCGGTCACAGCCCCAGCAAATGCGCTCGGGGTGGGCGGGGTGGACGGGGAATTTCTTGGCCAAAGGGTCACGCAGGCGCCGGTATGGCGTAAACCCTTAATTCTGCATCCGCCCGGCCCACCCGCGGCGCCCCTCTGTGGCGTCAATGGCCGAGTGCAGCGCCAACTTTGATGCAGATCAAGCGCGCCCATTCTTCCAGGGGCACACACCACCTATAGTGCCCCGACCCGCGAAACACACTACATATAGTGTCCCACCCATGAACCACCCGCAAGACCCGCAGCAGCCCGCCGACCCCGCCTGGCCCGTGGCCGTGATCAAGCGCGAGGGCCGAACGGTGAGCTTCGACGCCGGCAAGATCTGCTCGGCGCTGGCCCGCGCCGGCGCCGCCACCGGCGAGTTTGCCGACCCCCATGCGCTGGAGCTGACGGCGCGCGTGGTCGAGCGCCTGCGCGGCCGCGTCACCGGCATCGAGCAGATCCAGGACCTGGCCGAGCGCGTGCTGCAGGAGGCCGGGCACTTCGACACCGCCCGCGCCTACATCGTCTACCGCGAGCAGCGGCGCACGGCGCGCATCGACCAGTCGGTGGCCATCGACGTGGGCCGCTCGGTGAATGAATACCTGGGGCGGCAGGACTGGCGCGTGCAGGCCAACGCCAACCAGGGTTACTCGCTGGGCGGGCTGATCCTCAATGTCTCGGGCAAGGTCATCGCCAACTACTGGCTCGAACACATCTACCCGCGCGAGGTGGGCGTGGCCCACCGCGAGGGCGACTTCCACATCCACGACCTGGACATGCTGGCCGGCTACTGCGCCGGCTGGTCGCTGCGCACGCTGCTGCACGAAGGCCTGAACGGCGTGCCGGGCAAGGTGGAATCGGGCCCGCCCAAGCACCTGAGCAGCGCCGTCGGCCAGATCGTCAACTTCCTGGGCACGCTGCAGAACGAATGGGCCGGCGCGCAGGCCTTCAGCAGCTTCGACACCTACCTGGCGCCCTACGTGCGCAAGGACGCGCTGAGCTACGAGCAGGTGCGCCAATGCCTGCAAGAGCTGATCTACAACCTCAACGTGCCCTCGCGCTGGGGCACGCAGACGCCGTTTACCAACCTGACCTTCGACTGGGCCTGCCCGGCCGACCTGCGCGAGCAGGTGCCGGTGATCGGCGGCGTGGAAATGCCCTTCATGTACGGCGACTTGCAGGCCGAGATGGACATGATCAACCGCGCCTACATCGACGTCATGATGCAGGGCGACGCCAAGGGCCGCGCCTTCACCTTCCCCATCCCCACCTACAACATCACGCGCGATTTCGACTGGGAGCACCCGAACACCGAGCGCCTGTTCGAGATGACGGCCAAGTACGGCCTGCCCTACTTCCAGAACTTCCTCAATTCCGACCTCGAACCGCACATGGTGCGCTCGATGTGCTGCCGCCTGCAGCTGGACCTGCGCGAGCTGCTCAAGCGCGGCAACGGCCTGTTCGGCTCGGCCGAGCAGACCGGTTCACTGGGCGTGGTGACCATCAACTGCGCGCGCCTGGGCTACCTGTACGCGGGCGATGAGGCCGCGCTGCTGGCGCGCACCGACGCGCTGATCGAACTGGCGCGCACCAGCCTGGAGATCAAGCGCAAGGTCATCCAGGGCCACATGGACAACGGCCTGTTCCCCTACACCAAGCGCTACCTGGGCACGCTGCGCAACCACTTCTCGACGCTGGGCGTGAACGGCATCAACGAGATGATCCGCAACTTCACGACCGACCGCCACGACATCACCACGCGCTGGGGCGAAGACTTCGCGCTGCGCTACCTTGACCACATCCGCGAGCGCATCGTGGTGCTGCAAGAGCAGACCGGCCACCTGTACAACCTCGAAGCCACGCCGGCCGAGGGCACGACCTACCGCTTCGCCAGGGAAGACCGCAAGCGCCTGCCCGGCATCCTGCAGGCGGGCACGGCCGAGCAGCCCTACTACACCAACTCGTCGCAGCTGCCAGTGGGCTTTACCGCCGACCCCTTCGAAGCGCTCGAGCGCCAGGAGGCGCTGCAGCGCAAGTACACCGGCGGCACCGTGCTGCACCTGTACCTGGGCGAGCGCGTGTCCTCGGCCACGGCCTGCCGCGAGCTGGTGCGGCGCGCGCTGCAGCGCTTCCGCCTGCCCTACATCACGATCACGCCCACGTTCTCGATCTGCCCCACGCACGGCTACCTGGCCGGCGAGCACGCGTTCTGCCCCAAGTGCGACGACGAAGCGCTGGTGCGCAAGGCCGCCGCTGCGGCCAAGCTGGCCAGCGCCACGCCTGCCGCGGCGCCGCGATAGGCACACCCCACGACATCCTCAGGAGGACCCACAAGATGAACAGCTGCCACACCCTGCAAGCCCACCCGCTGCTGGCCGAACACGAACGCCAGCGCTGCGAGGTCTGGACGCGCGTCATGGGCTACCACCGGCCGATGGGCTCGTTCAACGTCGGCAAGCAGGGCGAGTTCAACGAGCGCCGCTATTTCGCCGAACCGCTTCCGGCCGTGACCCAGGGCAGCGCCGTCTGTGCTTGAGGTCGGCGGCTTCACGCCGCTGAGCACCACCGACTGGCCCGGCCGCCTGGCCGCGGTGGTCTTCGTCCAGGGCTGCCCCTGGCGCTGCGTGTACTGCCACAACCCTTCGCTGCAGCTGCGCGGCCGCTCGCGCGGCCCGGGCTGGGCCGACGTGATCGAGACCCTGGACCGGCGCATCGGCCTGCTCGACGGCGTGGTCTTCAGCGGCGGCGAGCCCACGCTGGACCCGTGCCTGCCGGCCGCCATCGAAGAAGTACGCGGCCTGGGCTTCCAGGTCGGGCTGCACACCGCGGGCATCTACCCCGAGCGCCTGGCCGCGCTGCTGCCGCAGCTGGACTGGGTGGCGCTGGACCTGAAGACCGCGTTCGAAGCCTACGACGCCCTCACCTGCCGCCGTGGCAGCGCCGATGCGGCGCGGCGCGCGCTGGAACTGCTGCTGGCCAGCGGCGTGGCGCACGAGCTGCGCACCACCTACGACCCGCGCCTCATCGGCGACGACGCGCTGCGCGCGCTGGCGCGACTGCTGCGCGCGGCCGGCGCCAGCGAATGGGTGCTGCAACGCTGCCGCCAACCCGCCGGCGAGGTGGCCCCGCCGCCCAGCCCGAAGCTGCTGCAGCGCCTGCAGGACGAAGGCCCGCGCGTGCTGCTGCGCGAGGCCTGAACCAGGGTTCCGCCCCGGCACCCGCCGGCACCGCGGGTTTACCCGCCATGAAGAAAGCTCGTCGGGCGCGCTGAAGAACATTCGCTTGTGAGCCTGCCCGCGCGGCCCGACCATCCAGCCCCATCGGCGGCAAGGTGGCGGCGCAGCGTTCGAGCGCCGCGCGCACCGTCGCCGTCACTGCAACTGGTTCGGAGACAGCACCCGGCATGGCAACAGGCGCACGACCCCTCCGGCAGCAGGCTGCCGAGCATCCCGCGGGCCGCTCAGGCGCAGACGGCGGCCAGCCACTCGACGAAGGCCGCCACCTCGGGGCGCTGGGCTGCGTCGCGTTCGACCAGCACGTGATACGTGCTGGTGGCCGGCACGGCCAGGCCGAACAGCGGCAGCAGTTGGCCGGTGGTGGTCCAGTTGGTGGCCACACGCCGCGGGCAGGTGGCCACGCCCAGGCCGCTGGCCGCGGCTTCCAGCAGGATGCCCAGGTCGGTGAAGCCCATGCCGCGCGTCGGCTCGGGCCAGTCCAGCCCGGCCGCCGCGAACCAGGGGCGCCAGGGCACCAGCGGGCTGCGCAGCAGCTCGGCCCGCGCCAGGTCGGCCGGCTGCGCCAGCGGCAGCGCCTGCAGATAGGTCGGCGCGGCCAGCACCAGCACTTCGTCGTCGTACAGCCTGGTGGCCGGGCGCTCGTCGAAGGGCGCGCGGCCGAAGCGGATGTCCACGTCGTGGCGCTCGGGCCGCTCGGCCATGGGCAGCACCAGCGCCACCTCGATCTCGATCTCGGGCCACTGGCGATAGAACACCGGCAGGCGCGGAATCAGCACGTTGCGGGCAAAGGTGGGCGGCGCGCCCACGCTCAGCCGCAGCGGTGCCGCCGTGGGGCTGCAGGACAGGTGCGCCAGGCTGTCGAAGGCCTCGCGCACGCCCGCCAGGTAGCGCTGCCCGGCAGGGCTGAGGCGCACGCCGGTGTGGCTGCGCTCGAACAGTTGTTCGCCCAATTGCGCCTCGAGCAGCCGGATGCGGTGGCTCACGGCGCTGGGCGTGATGCACAGCTCGGCCGCCGCGGGCGCAAAGCCGCCCAGCCGCGCCGCGCTTTCAAAGGCCGTGAGCGCGTGGATGGGGGGCAGGCGTGGGGGTCTGGCCATGCGGGTGTGCGACATTGACGCCGCGGCGAAGGCCGACGATTCTAGGGCGCCGGCCCGGCCCCAACCCGGGCAGCGGCGCCGCCATCAGGAGACCAGCGACTTGAACAGCAACAGCAGCAGCACCCGCACCAGCACACGCCCGGCGCGCGTCTATTTCTTCTCGACCTGCCTGGTCGACCTGATGGCCCCGCAGGCCGGCATCGACGCCATCGAACTGATGCGCGGCGCCGGCATCGCGGTCGACTTCCCCGCGGCCCAGACCTGCTGCGGCCAGCCGGCCCACACCAGCGGCTTCTTCGACGAGGCGCGCGCCGTGGCGCGCACGCAGCTGGCGCTGTTTCCCCAGCCCTGGCCCATCGTCGTGCCCTCGGGTTCCTGCGCGTCGATGATGGCGCACCAATGGCCCCGCCTGTTCGAGGGCGACGCCGCATTGCTGGCACAGGCGCGCGAGGTCGGCGCACGCATCGTCGAGTTCGCCGCCTTCGCCCACCAGCACCTGGGGCTGGACCAGCCCGCGCCGGCGCAGAAGACGACGCCGGTGAAGGTGGCGCTGCACACCTCTTGCCACGCGCGGCGCGAGATGGGCACGCATGTGCCGGGTGAAGCCCTGCTGCGCGCCCTGCCCGGGGTGGAGCTGGTGCAACCGGTGCGCGTGGCCGAATGCTGCGGCTTCGGCGGCACCTTCTCGGCGCGGCACCCGGCGATCTCGGGCGCCATGGTGCACGACAAGCTCGACGCCGTGCGCGACACCGGCGCCGAGGTGCTGGTCAGCGCCGATTGCGGCTGCCTGCTCAACCTGCACCATGCGGCCGACAAGCGCCGCGAACAAGGCCAGGCGGCCCCGCGCTTCGTGCACCTGGCGAGCTTCCTGCGCGAACGCCAGGGCGCCGCGGATGCCGGACAGCAGGTCACCGATTGACGCACAGCCAGACGCCACCGAAAGCCCCCACCATGCCCTTGCCTGACACCCGCCCCGCCCGCGCCCAGGTGCTGGCCGCCCTGCGCGGCGGCGACCAGCCCGTGCCGCTGCCCGCGCCCGACCTGGCGCCCTACTACGCCGGCCCCTTCGGCCGCGGCAGCCAGGGCGCGCGCATCGCGCCTGGCACGCTGATCGAACCCTTCGAGGCCGCCGCCCGCGGCTGGCGCGCCGAAGTCCTGCGCGCCACACCTGCCAACTGGCCGGGCGCCGTGCGCGCGGCGCTGGATGTGCGCGGCTGCCAGCGCATCGCCATCG